>JANYIL010000114.1 GCA_025362075.1 Chloracidobacterium sp. | reverse complement strand
GCGTCAACTTAATAAGAACCAATCGTCCCGATCTCCTTCCAGAAATATTCTTTGACATTCCTCCCTAAACAACAAATAATGCTTCTGTAAAAGCACAACAGTCTGAACGGAAGATTTTATGAAAGTTACTACCTCCTTTCTTACGTGTTTCGCAGTTCTGGTCTCGGCATACGTTTCACTTGGACAGAACGATAGAAAACCTCGCATCTTCGTTACCGATAGTCAATCCTGGGAAATGATGGGCGGCTTTTCTGGCTCCGCTGGGTTGTATAGCGCGGAGATTGGCGGTGGTTTTAGCGGCGGAGCTCGACCTCAAACTGCAGAAATCATGAAGACTTTTGGGCAAAGATGTAATGAAAGCACTGTCACTATTAAAAGGGAAAACGCGGATTACATTATTATTCTCGAACACGAGGGAGGAAAAGGTCTCATTTATAGAGATAACAAGTTTGCCCTCTTTAATAAAGAGGGCGATTCGATCAATAGCGGTTCCACCCGTTCTCTTGGAAATTCTGTAAAGGATGCTTGTACCGCGATCAAACAAGATTGGGTCTCTGGATTGAGCCGGCACACATCCGCTAAAGCAACACCGCCTTCCTCCGCCCCTAAGATCACCCCGAATCCGGAAACTCTAAACGAATCTACGGCTCAAATTGATCCTCCGAAGCGAGCGGTAGTAACCAAAGTCGATCTGAGAGAAACCACCGGCACCGACACGACATCCGCAGTTACCTTTCAGTCAAATCCCGATGGAGCCGACATTGAAATAGACGGTAAGTTTTCGGGCAATACCCCGACGCTTTTGCAGTTAAAGAACGGTGATCACAAAATTGTAATTAAGAGTTCAGGCTACACATCCTGGGAACGCGAAATTGCGGTGACCGCAGGCGGTAATGTACTGGTGAACGCCGTCTTGGAACGTAATGTAGCTAATGTTCCCCCACCGGTTATATCCTCACCACCAAAGACTCCTGAAAGTGAACTAATAGCAACGGTTCCACCTGTAGAGGTTAAACCCGACTCATCTTCTGCTTTAAAGTCGGTCGAAATCCGCAAGAATTCAATTGGAATGGAATTGGTTCGCATTCAGTTGGGTGAGTTTACAATGGGTTCGCCAATTGGAGAAAAGTACGAAAAACCTTCGCACACCGTTATTTTTCCAGACGGATTCTGGATGGGAAAATACGAAGTCAAACAATCTGAGTGGTTCGCGGTTATGGGGTCAAATCCAAGCAGTTTTGATAAATGTGGTGCGGCTTGCCCAATCGAGAATGTCTCGTGGGAAGACGCTCACCAATTCATTGAAAAGCTGAACGCCAAGAACGACGGATTCGTTTATAGTTTGCCGACTGAGGCCGAGTGGGAATATGCAGCGCGGGCTGGAAACGCGTATTCCGCGAATGCTCTTGATGGGACTGCCTGGTACGACAAGAACTCGAATGGCAAGACACATCCGGCGGGAGAAAAGCAGCCGAATGCGTTTGGCCTGTACGATATGCTTGGAAATGTATGGGAATGGTGCGAGGACTGGTACGGTGACTACGCGGTCGCGTCCGTAACCAACCCAAAGGGACCAGCTAAAGGAAAATATCGTGTTCTTCGCGGCGGTGCATGGAAAGACGGCGGTTCCGACATGCGAACAACCTACCGCGCCGCCCTAAAACCAAGTTTCAAATACAAAGACAGCGGCTTTCGCGTCGTCGCCCGGCCTCGGTAAATAGTCAAGGAAAATGCATGATATAATTGTCCTGAGGTGCTGAGTTATGCAGACGGTGGAGGAAATTTATGTAAGATCGATCCGGTCGCTTGGGGAGGGCGAAAAGCTTGAGTTGGCGACGATGATACTTGATGACGTATCGCAGCTTAAAAAGGCCAGGACAAATGGCCGAAACGGCAGTATCAGGGAATTATTTGGCTCGGTCAGCCTCGGACACCCGACCGGAGCGGACAATGAGAGTATCGACGCCGATCTAGCCCGCGAGTACATGAGTAAACATGAGGACGAAGACTGATGCTGATCGACACGTCCGGCTTTCTGTGCCTGATCCACAAAGACGAACCGGAGCATCCGCAAGCAGTCCAGTCTTACACCGACGGCACCTCGTATCTAACTCACAGCTATATTTTGGACGAATTTGTATCTCTCGCTCACGCCCGCAAGCTGCCGCGGGAACAATCCCTTAAATTTAGCCGAAACATTCTCACCGACAACTCAATCGAACTCGTTTGGGTAGACGCCGCTTTGCACGAATCGGCACTCAGCCTTCTGGAACAACGCCCTGACAAATCATATTCACTCTGCGACGCCGTAAGCTTTGTCATAATGCGGGAGCGTGGTATCGCGAACGCCCTAACAAAAGACAGACATTTCGAACAAGAAGGATTTGTGCGGCTTCTGAAATAAGAGAACCTCTTCACCCCATACCCCCGCTCTGACCCTATCGACGTCTTGGGTAATGTCCTAATCTTGCGGTGTCATTCTAGTTTGTAGCTTCGAATGCTTCTCCGCGTCCTCTGCGAAAAACTTTGCGGCCTCTGCGTTGACATCACTTTAAACGCAGAGGCCGCTTGAGGAAGACGCAGAGAACGTCGAGGTTTTTGCTATCATTTCTCCTTAGCACAACAGGACCAGGATCCTGCCCAGATTGTTGCACGTATAAAATATCTTGCAATTCCTGCACCATTGTGCTAAAATAGTTTGGCCTAGAAGTGGATCTTTGACAAAACAAATTTCGGTTCAAGCGCTCGATTTGCCTGTGACACACGTGTGGCATGTTTTTTTACAAAATTGCGGGACAAGGTCAAAAACTCTGTGTAACTCATTGCAAATACATATAGTTGCAGGTCTCACACATGAGTGGGACAAGAGCGGGACAAGGTGGGACAAGGTCAATGCAAAATGTAGAATGCAAAATGCAAAATTTTGGATTCAGCCAGTGTTTATCGATGTCGAGCGTTTTTCAAACACGATTTTTTCACCGGTTCGAGAAAATTCTGTCCCGCGGGGCTAAATGGAAAAAGGCGTCGAGCAACACGCTCAACGCCTTCCCTACTGACTACTGACTACCGTCTACCGCTCTACCGATCCCCGATAGCAACATACGTCTGATCGCGTTTGCCGATATATTCAGCGCGGGGGCGGATCAGTTTGTTGTTGCCATATTGTTCGAGGATATGGCCGGTCCAGCCTGAGATGCGGCTGACGGCAAAGATCGGGGTGTACATATCGAGGGCAATGCCCATCAGGTAGTAGGTCGAGGCCGAGTAGAAATCGACGTTCGGAAACATACCCTTTTTCTCGTGCATGAGCTGCTCGATCCGCTGCGACATCTCGTACCATTTGGTGATGCCGGTCTTGTCGGCCATATGGCGCGAGTATTTTCGCAGCCATGTCGCACGCGGGTCTTCGGTTTTGTAAACGGCGTGGCCGATGCCCATGATCTTGCGTTTTTCTTCGAGTGCCCTATCGACCCAGGCGTCGACCTTATCCGGTTCGCCAATCTCGATGAGCATTTTCATGACGTTGGTGTTAGCACCGCCGTGCAGCGGTCCAGCCAGTGCCGCGATGCCGGCCGTAACCGCTCCGTACATGCCAGCGAGCGTGCCGGAAACAACACGCGTCGTAAATGTCGAGGCATTAAGCTCGTGGTCGGCGTGGAGGATCAGGCATACATCAAACATGTGGGCCTCATCCGCGTCAGCCCGCTCGCCGCGAAGCATATATAGAAAATTCTCGGCAATACTCAGCGTGTGATCCGGAGCAATGACTTCACGACCATTGCGGATGCGGTCCCAGGCGGCTGAGATCGTGCCGATCTGGGCGGTAAGCTTGATGGCGGTTTTGACGGCATGCTCGCGGTCGGTGCCGTGGCCGTTGGCATCGTAAAAATCGAGCGACGAAACGGCCGTTCGCAGCACATCCATCGGATCGGCCGTCTTCGGAAAGGTCTTCATCATCGCGATGACCTCGGCGGGGGCTTCGTAGTTGGCACGGAGTTCGGCGGTCAGGGCGGCGAGTTCGTCGGATTTGGGCAGGCGGCCGTTCCAGAGCAGAAAGATGACCTCTTCGAAGGTCGCGTGCTCGGCCAGATCGTGAATGTTATATCCCTGGTATATTAAAATTCCCTGCTCGCCATTGACATCGCCGATCGCACTTTGTGCGGCAACTACTCCACGAAGCCCCTCGGCAGCAGCGGTTGTTTCTGTTCCTGTGCTCATCTGTATATTATCTCTCTATTAATTAAGTTTATCCCTAACGTTTAATATTACCCAAGAGCGATTTTCTACACAAGCGAGGCGGCGAACATTGGACATGCCTATTGGATGGAAACAAAAAAATCCACGAAGCCGGGCAGATTCCTAAAGGAGAATCAAAAGGAAAATGCCCGACCCCGTGGATAAAGTGTGGGATGTTTTAATTGTTACTTGATCTGGGTCTCGTACGCTGTTTTCACACGCATCTGCTGGTTGTGGTTTAACTTGATATGCTTGCCGCGTTCGATGACGACGGCCCCGACGCCAAATGCCGCGCCCATGCCAGCCCCGACGGCGGCTCCGACAGGCCCGCCAACGACGGCACCAACGACGAGACCGGCTCCGGTCGCACCGCCGATCTTAATGGCGTCCTGCTTTAGCGATCCCTGGCCGATAGCGGTGCCTTCACTATCGACGGTTTTGACGTTGTCGCCTTTCACCGGCATGACCTCGATCAATTGAGCGCTGAAATTGCTCCATCGGCCATCCGGCATCACAACGCGGTCAAAGGACATTACCAGCTCCGAACGGCGCTTGATGCGGCCGGGCTGGACGATCTTGTTGACGCGGCCCTCGATGGTTGCTCCTGCCATTTCAGACGGCGAAACGACCTTTGCGGTAAATTTGTCACCCGGGCGGCTACGCTCGGTGCTGATGTCTTCCTGAAGCTCAATTATCAGTTCCGTCTCACGCGGGATGATTATCATCGGGCTGGATTGATTCTGATAGGTCGACGGGGCGTTCGTCGTGCCGGAGGTTTGGTCGTACTTCGTTTCTGCCGCGTTGGTGACCGGCTGTTGCTGCGTTTCGGTATTGGTCGCGAGATTTTGGCTTTCGCCGACGAGGACGCCGCGGCGTTTGAGGCCCGTCGGGAGGTTTGCGTCGAACGAGCGTCGGTCAAAACCGGTATCGTAGCCCGATTCGAATCCCTGCTGATAGCCGTCACGGAAATCTTCGCGCGAGCCGTAGTCTTTGGCGTAGGCCCTATCGGCCTTGCCATACTCTGAATGGCGGCCATAGCTTCTGGCCATGCTGTCGATCGTATCGCGATATCCGGCCATATAGCCGTCGGAATAGCCCGTTCGATAGCCCCGCTGCAAAGCAAAGAGCGAATCCTGAGTCTGGGCCGAAACCGTATGTACAAACACTGCCGGCATTGCAAAGATGCTTAATAATGTGCTTAACACAAAAACACCTAGAGTGCGTCTTGTCTTCATAATCTCTCCTGTAATGTAATGCCGGGGTTCGGCAAGAAATGTAATACTCGCATATGGTTATACACTAAAACTTAACAAGTTACAACAACTTTCTTTGATCGGGTGATTTTAGAGGTGCCCTTCACAATATTAATGAAACGCTTAACAGAAAATGCTATTTAACAAAAACCCGGCGGCTGACACATGTGCGCCCGCCGCCAACTTCCCGAGGAGGAAAAACTGTTTAGAAACTTTTTCGAAAGAGATATGAGGCCCTTATGAAGAAGGTCCGGCTGTTACGTGAGAACCCCTGCTCCAGATTACCGTTATAGGGATTAAATCCGTTGTAATTGAGGCTGTCGTTATAGCCTGCGTAAAATGCCGTGCCGGGACTTGGATTCCAGCCAAAGAGAAACTGACCGGCCGCTCTCGATGAAAGCGTGTCGTAGTCCCACCGCACCCTTGCGAAGACAAAGCGCGTGAATTGATAGGTCGTACGCCGTGAGTATATTGGCGTCGTAGGACAACAAACTGGTATCGTTTCGCCGTATTCTATCTTTTGTGTAATCAAGCGAGGTTGTGTGCGGGTCGATCGGTTTGACCAAACACGGCAGTTCAATTATTTATGACAACTTTTTTGATCGATCTCCAAACTTTTGATGGTTCACTAATTTTATAATGGCTGAAAGGAACGAAAGGATTCTTCGCGTGAGCGGGAAAGCGATATATTCGACGTTGTGTGTTACGCCCTTGCCCACGCGCGAGCTTCTGCATTTTTTTCGACATCACAAAATAGGACACTGCAGGCCGCAGGGTTTCAGCCGTACTTGTGGGCATTGCCGCCGCCATATGCTAGTATTAATGTTTTGTTTTCCTGATGGAAATCCGATTAACAAATGAGCCCTTTAGATACGATAGAAAGCGAATTAGCTTTACCAATGACACTATCTGACGAATTGCATCACTCGGTCGCCGATGCCGACGATCTGGAGGAGGTGTGGGACAAAGAGATTGCGGTCGCTGATGTATTCCGGAATTTAGGTCGGCATCCGATCCAGTTGATCACGCGTTGGAACTGGAAATCCGCAGTGCTCGCGGCTATCGTCCGGTCGTCATTTTACTTTACCGTTTACAAAGCGAGCAAAGAATCTTGGGCGGTGACGCTTACGGCTGTCGGCGTCGAACTCGCGTTTCGTTTCCTTACTACGGGCGTGGCCGGTGCCGTCGTTCAATCGTTTCGGCGGGCGACGCCGGAATGGGCCGCGACCGTTATCATTTCGATTTCCCTTCCGACGATCACGCACCTCATTGAGTATTTTACACATTTCGTTCAGGAAAAATATTACTCGGATATCTTTGCCGCGTCGGAAAACAGCGCACGGCAAAAGACGTTTGCGATCTCGGTACTGTTTTCGGTCGTCTCGGCAATGTTCAACCTCTATCTAATGCGCCGCGGTGTGCTGCTTGTCGGTGCGGGCGAGGAAACCCAGACCCTGCGAAACGATTTCAAACGAATTCCGTTCATGATCTCGGAATTTATCAAGATCCTGCCGCTGATGATCATCAGGTTTATCCGCGAGAAGCGTTTTGTCTTGGCATTTGCCATATTCTTTGCGTTCGGGTTCTCGGTTGGGACGATCCTCGGCATTTTTCGCGGATTTGATTGGAACTGGTTTCGCTGGTCGGCATATGGCGCGTGGGGAACGCTTTTAGCGGTGACGATCATTACCCGCATTGTTATGTATTTTCGCAAACGTTACCGACTCCGGAAAGGATTGCCTGAATAGGGCCGTTTTGAATTTTCCGCTTACTAAACAGACATGCTCGAATTAGTTTTCGCGAATTTGCGGGTCAGGCCATTTCGAACGGTCATCAGCGTGATCGGGGTCTCGCTCGGCGTTGTGTTGATCGTCCTGTTTACGGGCCTCGCCCGCGGCATGACCAACGACCTCGCAAAACGCTCGACCAACTGGAAGGCCGAGATCGTCTTTTCCCGCCCCGGCGGGATGGAGATGACCAGCTCAAATGCCTCGGTCAACGTCGCATATGTCGGGAAATTGCTTGAGATACCCGGCGTCGAGGCGGCCGTTCCCGTTTACCGCTACATCACGACTGACAACAAAGGCAGCTTTGGCATCAGGCAGCTCGAAGGCGTCGAGTGGAAGCCTTTTGCGGACATGAACGGCATCCAGATCGTTGCCGGGCGTCCGGCAGTCGCCAATGACGAGATCGTCATGGACGAACGCGAGCTAAAAGACGACAAGATAAACGTCGGCGACACCTACAATATTTTTGGCAGCAAACCTTATAAGATCGTCGGTGTTTTTTCGCCGCCATCGGGGGCCCGGATCAAGATGTCGCTCGCGGCTATGCAGGACGCTCTCCAGACCGCCGACAAATGCACCTACATCCTCGTTAAACTAAAGGACGGCGAAGATGACGCCAAGATGGCGGCCAAGATCAATGAGGCCCTGCCGGGCAACAAGGTCGATCGGACGAGCGAAATCGTCATCGATTCGCAGCAACGGCTGTCGTCACTGAATACTTTTTTACGTGTTTTGGTCGGCCTCGGCGCATTTGTCAGCATCACGTTCGTCCTGCTCTCGATGTACACCACCATCACGGAGCGCCGCAAGGAGATCGGCATCCTCAAATCACTCGGTGCCTCAAAGTCCTTTATTATCCGCGTCATCGAGGGCGAGGCGTTTATCATCGGCATCCTCGGCATCGTGGTCGGCGGCATCGTGGCGGTAACAGCCTCATATCTTATTTCCAGCCAATTCAATCTTGCGTTCGAATTCAGCAGCGGCTGGGTCTTAACGGCGATCGCCGTCGCGATCCTCGGCAGCCTCTTCGGTGCCCTCTACCCTGCGTGGCGGGCGTCCGGGATCGATCCGGTCGAAGTCATGGTCAACGAATAAAATGCCGAAGCCCGCGCGTGAGCAAGGGCGTAACACTCACTTTATAATCACGCGGAGCGGCAGGCGAACAAAATTTCTCGTTGCTGACCAGCTTGAGTGTTACGCCCTTGCTCACGCGCGGGCTTCTGCAATATACCCCTTGCTTTTCTTTTCCACCTGCATTATCATTTTACTACTGTTTTATGGATGCAACAGTTAACCACGACCGGTAGGGCTCTTTAGACTTTAAAATGCGAAATTTGAGCCTTGTACAAAGCCTTTCCCGACTACAGGAAGAGCAGAAACACTCGGATGAGGTCACTCTCGATCACGTTGGCCTGACGCTCACGCGCGGGACGGTTGTCGAGTTGGCGGGCGGGGCGAGTTCGGGAAAAACGAGCGTGGCCCTGTCGCTGCTGGCTAAGCTGACGGCAACGGGCGAGGCGTGTGCGGTGGTCGATGCGGGCGGCGGCTTTGATCCGCAGACAGCGGTTCTGGCCGGAGTCAAGCTTGAAAATTTGTTATGGGTTCGCTGTGGCGGCGATGTCGAAAAAAGCTTTATGGCCGCTGACTATCTGGTGCAGGCAAAGGGATTCGGGACGATCTGGCTAAACCTGAACGGCCTCTCGCCTCGCACATTGCATCTCGTGCCTAAGACCTACTGGTATCGCTACCGGACGAGAATAAAGGAAACCCCGACGCTGCTTGTCGTGACCTCTCCCGAACCAATAACGGCGTCGGCATCGCAGCAGTCCTTTCTGTTTTCATGCGAAGACGTGCGTTGGTCAGGTAGCGGACGGTTTAAATTGCTGAGGGAATTTCACCTAAAAATGCATTCGCGAAAAGGGTGTTACGGTGAGGCCCTGCGGGCAAAAATTGAGTTTGATTATACGGATATTTAATACCCAATGTCTAAACTGTACGCATGTATAATATCGGGCCGTGCAAAGGCGGATAAAGATGAATTACTCTTCGCCGCACACCAGTTTTCCGCTCGTATAGAGGTTCTGGACGACGGGGTTTTGTTCGACATCGGCGGCCTCGAACGCCTTATCGGCAAACCAGATCAGATCGCGGGAAAAATCCTTACTCATCTAAAAACACACCAAATTTCCGGTAATGTTGCGGTCGCAGCGACGGTCGATACGGCAATACTTCTCGCCCGGCAAAACAAAGGCCTAAATCACACCGTCGCGTCGCCCGACGAATTTCACCAACTGCCATTGCGAAACCTCCGCATCGAGAAGGATTCGATTGGTATTTTTAACGAGTTGGGGATCAACAACATCGAGGATCTGCGGCAGATACCGGCCGATGATCTCATCAACCGTTACGGACAGGATTTTAAAAAGGTGATCGATGTCATTGAGCAAAACGGCAAGAGCTTTCTAACACCGAATATAAAAGAGAGCAATGTCGCGTGGAGCTACGAACTCGACATGGCCGTCGAGGATTTCGAGCAGCTGATCTTCGTCCTCAACCACGGCCTCGAAAACCTGTTTGGCCAGATCGCGAATTATGGCCTCAGCACCGAGCATCTCAATATTTCATTCGGGCTGTCGAACAAAACAAAGCGCGATTACGAGATCAAAACGTCATTCCCGACACTCGAACGGCCGTTTTGGCTAAAGCTCGTCAATCTCCGGGTTTCGCTCGATCCACCCGAAGCGGCGATCGTGTCCCTGAACGTGACCGCGCATTTTACACGCCCTCGTCCCAACCAGCGCGGCCTCTACGCCGTCTCGCGGCCCGAGCCGGAAAGCCTACTGCTAACCGTGAACAAGATCAAAAAGCTCGTCGGCGAGGAGAACGTAGGGCTACCCGTTTTATTGAACCAACGGCTCGCAAAGCCCTTTACACTGGATGTCGATGCGATACCGGAGGGTAGAGATGACGGCGCGGCCCCTTCTTCGCCGCCCGGCATCATTGCATTTACCTGGTATCATCCGCCGGTCCGGGCCGAGGTGCTGGTGCGGGACGGCCGCCTGGTCTTTATTAAAACCCGGTATTTCAGCGGCCACGTCGTCGAATATAGCGGTGTGTGGAAGGCAAATTCCAAATGGTGGGATCGATCATGGAAAACACAGGAGTGGGACGTCGAGGTCGAAACGGGCGGCGTCTACCGCCTGTGCAAGGCCGATAAAGAGTGGTTTTTGGCGGGGGAATATGACTGATAGTGAATAGCTAATAGTGAATGGTGAATAGTTGCATTCACTGTTCACTGTTCACTGTTCACTGTCCACTATTTACATGTTTTACGAACTTCACACACGATCAGCATTCAGCTTTCTATCTTCCGGCTCGCAGCCGCAGAGGCTGGCAGAGCGTGCGGCTGAGCTGAACATTAAAACGGTTGCATTGCTTGACCGTGACACGGTTGCGGGCGCTGTACGTTTTCATTTCGAAGCCTGCAAACACGGCATAAAACCGATCGTCGGCTCGGAGATCACGATGGACGACGGCAGCTTGCTTCCGCTCGTGCCGATGAACCTGAAAGGCTATCAAAACCTCTCGAAACTGATCACAACGATCAAGCTCCGCCATAAAAAAGGCGAGCATTTCGCGACCAGACAAGATATCGAAAATCATTCGTCCGGCCTGCTGTGTTTCACCGGCGGGGCCGACGGATTTATCCACAACAGCATCAAAAACGGCCGGGGACAGATCGATCTCGCATGGCTGAATTATGTCTTTGAACGGCGGCTATATGTCGAGTTGCAACGCCACCATCTGCGTAACGAAGAGGCGATAAATCAATCCCTCCTCGGCCTCGCACATAAGCTGCGGCTTCCCTATTTTGCCGCAAACGGCGCCTATTACGCCGATCATCATGACCGCGAACTATTTGACGTTTTTACCTGCATAAAAAATCACACGACTATCTACGAGGCGGGAAAACTGCTCTCGGAAAACAGCGAACGCTACCTCAAGCCCGAAAAGCAGATGCTCGATCTTTTTGCGGACATGCCCGAGGCGGTGGATATCACCGCCGAGATTGCTGGCCGGGTGGATTTTTCGATGGATGAGCTTTCGTATAATTTCCCGGATTATCCGGTGTCGCCCGGCGAAACGGCTGATTCGGTGCTTCGGGCCAAGGCCATTGAGCGTTCGCATGAGCGTTACCGCCACGAACTCTGGGCCTTAAGGGCTCAGGTGATTTCCCGTTTGGAAAAGGAATTCCGTGTGATCGAGATGAAAAAGCTGGCCGGATATTTCCTGACGGTCACCGACATCTCCGATTTCTGCAGGGAACGCAATATTCTCTCACAGGGGCGCGGCTCAGCCGCAAATTCCGTCGTCTGTTACGCTCTCGGCATAACCGCCGTGGAACCGATAAAAAACAAGTTGTTATTCGAGCGTTTTTTGTCGGAAAAATACGAGCAATATCCCGACATCGACATCGACCTGCCGTCGGGCGACGACCGCGAAAGCGTCATCCAACACGTCTACGAAAAATACGGACGCCGCAGCTCGGGGATGACGGCGAATGTTATCTCATATCGCGGCAAATCGGCGGTTCGCGAGGTGGGCAAAACATTCGGCTTTGACGCCGACGCTTTGGGCAAGCTCTCCCGGTTAAATTCGCACTACGAAACTTTCAAAGGTGATGAGTTGAACCGCCGCCTCAAGGAAGAAGGGTTTGATCCGTCCGAGAATACCCGATTACGCCATTTTGCTGATCTGTATCAACGTATTCTCGATTTTCCGCGTCATCTAGGCCAGCATTCGGGCGGGATGGTTGTGAGCTTAGGCCGTCTTGATGGCATTGTACCGCTCGAACCGGCGTCGATGGCAGACCGGACGATCGTTCAATGGGACAAGGACGACTGTGATGCCCTAAAGATAGTCAAGATCGACCTGCTCGGTTTGGGCATGATGGCTGTTCTTCGCGATTCAATCACGCTTATAAAAGAGCATCATGGGGAAGAACTAGGTCTTTACAAACTGCCGACGGACGATCCAAAAGTTTATGAAGCTCTGCAAAAGGGCGACACGGTCGGGATGTTTCAGGTTGAGAGCCGTGCACAGATAGCTTTTTTGCCAAAATCCAAGCCTGTAAATTTTTATGACATAGTCGTCCAGGTCGCCATTATCCGGCCCGGTCCGATAGTGGGCAAAATGCTGCATTCTTATCTAAAGCGCCGGCAGGGTCTGGAAGAAGTCGACTATATAGATGAGAGATTAAGGCCGACATTGGAGCGCACGCTCGGTGTTCCCCTTTTCCAGGAGCAGTTGCTGAAAATAGCGATGGACATCGCCGGATTCACCGGTACTGAGATCGAGGAGTTGCGCAAGGCAATGGGATTTAAACGCCCGGATATAAAGCTGGAGTCGATAGGTCAAAAACTGCGAGCCGGAATGACCAATAGAGCCGTTCCCGTGGCAGTGCAGGAAAATATAGTTGCCTGCGTCAAAGCCTTTTCCAACTACGGCTTTCCCGAATCTCATGCCTACAGTTTTGCCCTGCTGGCCTATGCGTCGGCCTATTATATGATCCATTACCGGGCGTGTTTTATGGCGGCAATGTTCAATAATTATCCGCTCGGTTTCTATAACGCCGCGACGCTGGTTAAGGACGCTCAGCGGCACGGGCTGCATTTTATGGCACTCGATATAAACAAATCGCAATACGAATTCACCGTCGAAGAAATCAAAGTCGAAAAGCAAGTGCGTGTCGGACTTAATTTTGTAAGAGGGTTGAGAAAAGAAGTCGGCGAGAAGATCGTTGCAGAGAGAGATCGCGGTTCTAAAGCTCCCTACACCAGCATTGCCGACCTGATAGATCGCGTTCCAGAGATAAACAAACGCGAGATCCGTGCCTTAAGCCTCGCCGGAGCGTTGAATTTTGACGGCACCGTCCATCGCCGCGAAGCTCTGTGGCAATCCGAACTGGCAATTCAACCAGCCGGAGAGCTGTTCGATAGTGTCAGTAGCCCGCACGTAGATGGGGGCACTTCCGTCACCAATCAAGCCCTTACTTACGTGCGGGCTACCGACACGCATTCTATCGCAACACCATTCCTAAAACGCATGGAAGGCCTCGAGCTGATCGAAGCGGACCTCAGAAAAACCGGCATCTCAATCGGCAAGCATCCGATGGTGTTTATTCGTGAAGAATTGACCAAGTTGGGCATTCTTACAGCCAAGCAGACGCTTTACACAACAAAAGGCGACATCGTCGCTTCCGCCGGTGCCGTAATTATTCGTCAGCGTCCTATGACAGCAAATAATGTGGTGTTTATAACGCTCGAGGACGAAACTGGGCACTCAAATTTTATTGTGATGCCCGACATTTTTGAGAAATTCCGATCCGTCATCAACCAAAGCAATTTTCTGATAATAAAAGGCCGTGCCGAAGACGGCGGCATGATAAAGGCCTTACATTTTCACTCGCTGACCTCACTAAAGACGGAGGTCGTGTCCCATGATTTTAGGTAGATCGTTTTCGCCCAACAATCGTCAACGTAATACCCCCAAGAATAAGAGTAGCCGCAATATCGAGACGGACGGTCGCGGTTTCATCGAGCAGCAGCACGCCGGTGGTGGCAGCTATGACGGGAACGGCGAGTTGGAGTACGGCGGCACGTGTTGCCGTGTGATGTTTGAGAGCGGCGTACCAGACCGTGTAGCCGATACCGGAGGTCACCGCACCGGAAAGCACGGCGAGCAGGATGCCGCGATTTGAAAGATGGATCTTTGACAAAAACGGGATCGCAGCGATAGCGATCATCGGGACCGAGCGGACAAAATTGCCTGTCGTATTGGCCAGCGGATCGCCCGCCGATCTGCCGCGCAGGGTGTAAAAACCCCATGCGGCTCCCGCAGCTGCCATGAGCAGCGAGCTATATAACGGCGGCGAAGCGAGGCCCGGAAACACGAGATAGACCAATCCGCCAATCGCCAGAGCCAACCCAAGCCATTCGATCACCGGCGGCCGCATCCCGCCAACCAGCGAGACGGAGATCATCGTCATCTGCACCGAGCCAAACAGGATCAAAGCTCCCGTACCCGCCGTCAGTCCAAGATATGCAAACGAAAAGCAGATCGCGTACGCAAACAGGAAAAAGGCCGAGAGCCAGCTTCCGCCAAGCCAGAAGGCGGAAACACGACCGGTAGGGAGTGTGTTCTTCGCCTGAGTATTCGCCGCGTCGGAGACACCCTCGCTACCGCTCGGGTTTCCGCCTTTGCCGAAGAAATAGTTAATAACGATCAGCGTGATCGCTCCGGCGACGAGCCTGACGGCAGTAAACCCCGCCGCGTCTGCTTCTTCACCGCGTAACGCGAGCCGGCAAAGGATCGAGTTGAACGCAAAGGCGATCAGGGCGAAGGTTGTATAGAGAAATGCTTTCAAGGCCTTCCAGTCGCCAAAGGCGACAAACAATATAGCCTAGGGTGGAATGAGCGAAGCGAATGGAACCCCAGGAATGAAAGAAAATGTTGACCGTCCCTGAAAGGGACGAACAATGTGCGACGTTTGTGTTGCTCCCCTTCAGGGAGCGAAAATCTTTTCTAACACTACCTAGGGTTCCGCCCTTCGGCTCCACCCTAGGCTATAATGTTCGTCGCCGTTGGCGACAAGAAATACCTACTCTGCCTCAGTGCTCTCTGTGTCCTCTGTGGCTGAATTCCTTTCCGGCCGCATGTGCGGGAATAAAATAACGTCGCGTATCGAATGCTTATTGGTCAATAACATCACAAGACGGTCGATGCCAATGCCAATACCGGCGGCGGGCGGCATGCCGTAGCTGAGGGCACGGATATAATCCTCATCAAGGATCATCGCTTCTTCGTCGCCACGCTCGCGTTCGGACATCTGATCGACAAAGCGTTCGTACTGCTCCTTCGGATCGTTCAACTCGCTAAACCCATTCGCGACCTCCATGCCGTTGATGAACAACTCAAACCGCTCGGCGATGTTCGGATCATCGGGCGAGGCTTTCGACAGCGGCGAGATCGACTTTGGATAATCGACGATGAATGTCGGCTGGATCAGGTTTGGCTCAATAAACTCCTCGAAAATTTGAAGTAGCAACTGTGATTCATCGTACTCCTTCAGACGTTCACCGGACTGCGCGCAGCTTTTAGCATTTATCCAAATCTTATTTAGTTCCTCGATGTGTTCCCAAGAATATTCTTGAGGAGAATAGTACCTGATACTTTGATTTTCAGCGGGCAAGATAAATTCGCGTACGGTTCGCAATCCTATCAAATCATCCAAAAGATCCGAACTAAAGTCCTCATCGATGCAACCATAGCGTGTTTGCAGGCGTTCGTAAATCGCGCTTTTCATTGATAGACGTTCAAATTTCGAAAAATCGATATACGTATCTATAGCTTCATCGATATGTTTTACTCCAACTCGAATTCGTAATTTGCCCGCCGCTCTTCGAACGCTATCTTTTAACAAGCCTTCGCAGAAATCCATCATGCCATTGACGTCCATGTAGGCGATGTAGAATTCGAGCATGGTGAATTCCGGGTTGTGACGCTGCGAGAGACCTTCGTTGCGAAAATTGCGGTTGAGTTCGTAAACCTTTTCAAATCCGCCGACGACGAGGCGTTTTAGATACAGTTCAGGTGCGACGCGGGCATAGAGCGGGATGTCTAGGGCGTTGTGATGCGTCTCAAACGGCTTCGCGGCGGCACCCGTCGCTTTTGGCGTGAGCATCGGCGTCTCGACCTCGATAAAGCCGGCGTCATCAAGGAAGTTGCGCATTCCTGAGATCAACTTTGCACGGCGTTCGAAAACCTCGCGGGTCTTCAGCCCGTCGCTCTCGATCTGGAGTGTCGATGCGATGAGATCGGCATAGCGATACCTCCGCTGCAACTCAGGATCGGCGATACCGTGCATCTTGTCGGGCATCGGGAGCATTGCTTTGGCGAGGAATTGGAGCTTTTCGACGTGAACGCTCAACTCGCCGGTGTTTGTGATGAATAAGTAGCCTTCGACACCGATAAAGTCGCCGTGATCGAGTAACTGCCACGCCGCCCAGCCGTTCTCGGTGTCCAGGGTATCGCTACCATCGTTCTTTACGAGTGCCGCGCCCCCCTTCTTGTCGCAGTATATTTGGAGTTTGTTGATACCGTCTGTCAGGTGAACAAAATTCCCTCTAGGCGGGGTCGTCAGACGGCCAGAAAGACGCACGCTGCCCAATTCTTTCAAACGAGCATTCAACGCATCTTTGATCTCCGCCGGCGGCCGTTCGCGTTCGGCTAAGGTAGCCACGACGGCTTTGATCTCTTCGACGATCGCGGCGATCGGTGCGTAGGCCTTGAGATTCGTGATGCTGTCTTCCGTGCCGCTGATGGCAGAACGGGTGAATTTATTCGGATAGACGTTGCCGACGAGCTCGCGCATAGCATCAAGCGATGCCTGACGCGCCTCGGTCTGATCGTTCGGTTCGATGATCTCGTTAAATAAAGGAATGCTCATATGTTGTCCGCGTGTCCGTAGCCCCCACGTTAGTAAGTGCCAGTATCAGGACATTCAATTATAGTGTCCAGATGCTGCATCAGCAACGAAGCCCTTACTTACGTGCGGGCTAGTGACATATGTGGCAGAATGTATCTACCGTAGGAAACGCGGATCAGGGACGCCCCCTGGCGAAGCGTTTTCTGCGGCTAGGTGTGTTTATGGCGGATGAATTGGAGAAACTGGCGGCTGGCATACGAGACGGGCAACGCATCATCTCGTTGAGCGGGCTGACCTCGACCTCGGCAAAGGCATATATGCTTTCGCGATTGCAGGCTGAGACAGGCAAGCATTTTGCGGTTGTGACGGATTCGAATTCCGACGCCGAGGCGTGGGAAGGCGATCTCGAGTTCTTTTTTAATGTTGAATCTAAGAACCCGGTCGCTACTGCTCCCGGTTCTGACAAATCCGCACTCCTCACACTTCCCTCTTTCGAAACCGATATTTATTCCGGTGTTTCGCCGCATGCCGAAACACTCGAACGCCGCGCGTTGACGCTGTGGCGGCTCGCTCAGGATCTGCCGGACTTTCTGTTACTGCCGGCACGTTCGCTGATAACGCGGACACCTTCGCCGTCCGAGATCCATAATATTGGTGCCGTCCTAAAGCGGGACGAAGACTTTTCACCAGACAAACTGATCGAGCGGCTCGTCGCTGCCGGTTATGTCCGCGAAGATCCGATCTCAAATGTCGGTCAATTCTCGCTTCGCGGCGGCATTGTCGATGTCTGGTCGCCGGACGCGGCAAATCCTGTGCGTATCGAATTTTTTGGCGACACGGTCGAATCGATCCGCAGCTTTGACGCCGAGACGCAGCTTTCGGTCGCTCAGCTTAATACGACATCCATCGCACCGATGCGCGAATTTGCTGCGTCACCGCAGGATTTTAAGGACTGGGCGTTCTTTGCCGCCGAGCGGTTTAGCGGCGACGAATATGCCCGCAACCTTCGCGACCGGACGGATTTTGCCGCCGAGGGGGAGACGTTTAGCGGCTGGGAATTCCTCTTCCCGCTCGTCAAACCGATCGGCGGCAATCTGTTCGAATACCTAAAGAATTTCACTTTCGTGATCGATGAGCCGTCCCTGATCGAAAACACGCTCGAGAATTTTTACAGGCAGACCGCAGAGCATCACGACGGGCTCGTCGATCTCGGCGATTTCGGGCTCGAACCAAAGGAACTGTTCCTCGAACCTGCCGAGCTTCGCGACAAAATGGCCGACGCACAACGTGTCGAGCTGCGTTCGCTCGGGCGAACCGCGGCCGCGACTGACGATGATTTTGCGGTCGGCGAGACGACGGATGCTCCGATATTTTTGTTTCCGAGTGCGGCAAAGGCTGTCGACGTCGAGATACAGTCGCGTTCAACGCGAAAGTTTCACGGCGTCATAGCTGATTTCGCCGGGGAGATAAAAGCCTCAACCTCAGAGGGCCGGACACTGCTTGCCACGCAAACACAGGGCATGGCCGAGCGGCTCGAAGAAATTCTCCGCGAATATCAGATCGTGCTTGAGGCCGGGTCGATAGTCATCGGCGATCTTTCGGCGGGATTTGAGCTACCTCCGTTTGGTCTGACGGTCTATACC
Organism: Chloracidobacterium sp.; assembly: GCA_025362075.1. Lineage (GTDB taxonomy): Bacteria > Acidobacteriota > Blastocatellia > Pyrinomonadales > Pyrinomonadaceae > OLB17. The sequence continues at coordinate 7,633 of JANYIL010000114.1, read as the reverse complement.
GAGACCGATATCTTTGGCGAATCGATCGGTGCGATGGTGCCGTCCGCGAGCCGCAAAACGCCGGCGGGAGGACGTAAAAACAAGCTCGGCGCCTTTATCTCCGATTTTCGCGATCTCAAGCAGGGCGATTATGTCGTCCACGTCGATCACGGTATCGGGCGTTTTGAGGGCTTGGAGACGATCTCGTCGCAGGGTGCGGAACGCGAGTTCATGCTGCTCATTTACAATGAGAACGCCAAGCTTTTCGTGCCTGTCGAGCGAATGGACCTCGTGTCGCGATATTCCTCCGGAGAGGCGACCGCACCGACGCTGGACCGTCTCGGCGGCATCGGCTGGCAGAAAACCAAAGCAAAAGCCAAGCGAGCCATGCGTGACATGGCGGACGAGCTGCTCAAGCTCTACGCCGAGCGAAAGCTCGTTCGCGGCCATGCTTTTCCGCCGGATGCACCGTGGCAGCACGAGTTTGAAGATGCATTCCCCTTTGATCTCACGGCCGACCAGGCGACGGCTATCGAAGATGTCAAAACCGACATGGAAACACCGACGCCTATGGATCGATTGATAATCGGCGATGTAGGTTATGGTAAGACCGAGGTCGCGATGCGGGCGGCGTTCAAGGCCGTGATGGACGGCAAGCAAGTCGCGGTGCTGACGCCGACGACGATCCTTGCATACCAGCATTTTGAGTCGTTTTCGAAACGGTTTGCGGCATTCCCGGCCAAGGTCGAGCTGCTGTCGAGATTTCGTTCGGCAAAGGATCAAAAATCGGTGGTCGAACTTGCAGAAAAAGGCGAGGTCGATGTGATGATCGGCACGCACCGTATTCTTTCAAACGACGTTAAGCTGCCAAAACTCGGGCTCGTCGTTGTCGATGAAGAGCAGCGTTTCGGCGTCGGCCACAAAGAAAAGCTCAAACAGCTAAAGAAAAAGGTCGATGTGCTGACACTTTCAGCGACGCCGATTCCCCGAACGCTGAATATGTCTTTGCTCGGTATGCGCGATATGTCGATCATCGAGACACCGCCGCGTGACCGGCTCGCGATCAACACGCAGGTCGTGCAGTTTTCGGATGGCGTTATCCGTTCCGCCATCGAACTCGAACTCGCCCGCAACGGCCAGATATTCTTTATTCACAATCGTGTCGAAACCATTGAGTCGGTCGCCGCCTTGGTGCAAAAGATCGTCCCCAACGCACGCATCGCCATCGGCCACGGCCAGATGAACGAAAAGGTAATGGAGCAGGTGATGCTCGATTTTATCGATTACAAATACGACGTGTTGGTCGCGACAACGATCATCGAAAACGGCATCGACATTCCGCGGGCAAATACGATCATCATCAATCGTGCCGATAATTACGGCCTGTCGCAGCTTTATCAGCTTCGCGGGCGTGTGGGTCGGTCAAATCGGCGAGCTTACGCCTATCTGTTGATACCGAGTGAATTGGAGCTAACGCCTATCGCAAGGCGCCGACTCTCGGCAATTCGCGAATTCTCAGATCTCGGTGCCGGATTTCGTCTCGCGGCTCTAGATCTTGAGCTACGCGGAGCGGGAAACATTCTCGGCGGCCAGCAATCCGGCCATCTGGACGCTCTCGGTTTCGATCTTTATACAAAGATGCTTGAGCGGACCATCGCCGAGATCCGCGGTGACGAGATCGCCGACGAGACCAGCGTCTCGATCAATCTAGGCATCGATGTTTCGATACCCAAAGATTACATTTCCGAAGCTAGCCAGCGTTTGCGGACATATAAACGCATTTCGTCCGCCGAAAGCGAAGAGGTCCTCATCCAGATCCACGCTGAGATCGAGGACCGCTACGGTCGCATTCCCCGCTCGGTTGAAAATCTCTTTGAATACGGGCGTCTGCGCAAACTTGCCGAGTCAATGCACATCGTCTCGATCGACAAGACCGCTGACGGCGTCGCCATCAAACTAGGCGAAGCCGCCCGCGTCTCGCCGGACAAATTGATGAAGTTTTTGGGTGAGAACGAGGATTCGAGCTTTTCGCCGAGCGGTATCCTGCGGGTCAAGGCGGAGACGCTGGACCCGATCAAGACGGCAAAAGAGTGTCTTGCCCGGATCCGGGAGTAGGCCATTTGGTGCCGTCGTCGAAAGATATTCCCAACTTACATACTCCTGAGACGAAGCGAGAAACCCCTCAGGGCTTTTCGGCATCATATACCGCAGTTGCAAATGTAATAATCGGGTAATAAGATGCTTGTTACGCTTTTTAGTAGGAGTTACTCATGAAATTATTTAGCCGTATTTTTGTTCTTTTATCCATTTCGCTCGTGATCGGTATCCCCGCTTTTGCTCAGGAAACACAGACCAAGGTTGTCGATGAGGTCGTGGCCGTAGTCAACGGTGGTGTGATTACGCTCTCGCGTGTTAAACGTGAAATGAAGCAGATCGTCGACGACGAGGTAGCTCAGGGGAAAAAAAGTCGTGAAGAGGTCCAGAAGGCCGTCGACGAAAAACAGGGCGAGTTGATAGCTGGCCTGATAAACGAGGAACTCCTGGTCCAAAAAGCCAAGGAGGCCGGGCTCGACAATGAGGTCGAAGCCACCTTGAATCTACGCCTCGCCGACATCATGAAGCAGTACAACCTGAAAACTGTTGAAGCCCTCTATGCCGAAATGGAAAAGAACGGCATAAATCCGCAGGAGCTAAAAGAAGTCTGGCGTAAACAGGCGACCCGTGACAAGGTGTTGCAGAAAGAGCTGCAGACAAAGTTATATTGGGGCTTTACCAGCAAAGATCTTAAGGAATACTTCGAGAAAAACAAGGCGAAATTTACCAAGCCCGAAACCGTTTCGATCAGTGAGATATTTTTTCCTTTTGCCGGCAGTGACGAGGCGGCCGTTCGCGAAAAAGCAAAAAAGACCTACGCCCAGTTAAAGGCGGGAGGCGATTTCGACAAGGCGGTCAAGGAAAATCCCGATAGGGGCGTGGTCACCGATGGGGCCGGAAAGGCAGTTGGAATCAAGGTCGCGGAGCTAAACGAAAAGCTTGCCGCCAATCTAAAGGGCGTCAAGGCCGGTGAGGTCGCCGAGCCGTTTGAAGCCGACCAGCTCGGCATGGTCATCCTTAGGATTGATGCTCGCGACAAGGCCTCAGGCGAATCCGTCTTCGATGAAAATGCTGTCCGCATGGCAATGATGGGCGAGCGTCTGCCTGACGAGCAAAAGAAATTTATGGCCAAGCTCCGAGAGGATGCCTACATCAAGATCACCGACAGCTACCGACCGATCGTTAACCCGATCCTCTACGCCGACGAGCGAAAAGATAAGCCCGGGAAAAACAATTAGTTTTCAAAGATCAGCAGAAAAGGTCCGGGTGCGGGCCTTTTTTCTTTCATGTCAACGCAGTATCTCTTTGATCGCCGCCTCGAATATATCAAGCCTTTTAGCGGCCCGTTTTACGTCGGGATGGTCTTTGTTATAGGTACGATTCAGGCGGTTGAGTTCCATAGCCATCGCCGCCTTCCGAACCATCAATTTGCCCAGGGCGACCGAAAGCTTTGACGCCTCACCGGGCGGTACGGCAAATAACCGCCCAATCTCCTTATCGATCGTGCTCAGCTCAAACCGAAGATCGAGCAATTTGGGATTTGTCTCAGTGTAGTCCACCGAGTAAGCCTCAAGGTCGGCCTGCAGCTCGGTCTTTCTGAGCAGCACCTCGGCGTAGGCCGGCGAGGAACGGATAGCGGGAGCATCCTGTTGCGCACAGCACAGCGCCGGAAAGATCAGTGCCGCAAAAAATATGATGATCCGTCCTAATCTCATGAAGCTACCTAACTATCGCGATCCAAAAGCAAACATTAAACCTGTTCGATCAAATTTGAGAATTTACCCTAACCGGGATGGATACGCCTGGCAGCTTACTGCCATAATCCGGCAGATTGGCCGCGTCGCACGAGGTCATCTCGACATCATGGTCGGAAACAGATGCCTCGATTACCCCGTCACCAAAAGTCTCTCGGCTCGCCAGGGTCTCAAAATAGATCGTAATATTATCCAGTATCTCATCGGCTGAATGCGAATGATATAGCGTCTGACGAAACTGCGCTCCACCAACGAGCCCCTTGGTAAACTGTCCGGCGAGCTGCTTCATCTTGCCGAGGCTGACAATCTCGGGCATTTCCTCGCGGCACATCGAGAAAAACTCAAGCAACACGTCCTTTTTCTCCTTCAGATCAGGCTGGTAAGGGTCGCGGCCCTCGATCACATCGTGAAACTGGCGGAATATCCACGGATTTTGCATCGCCCCGCGGCCGATCAGAATGCCATCGGTGCCGGCTTCCGTCCACTTCTTGATCCCATATTCGATCGTCGTGATATCGCCATTGCCTGAAACCGGTATCGAGACTGCCTCTTTGACCTGTTTGATCAGATCCCAGTTCGCAATCCCCTTGTAGCCCTGCTCGCGGGTGCGGCCATGGACCTGAATATGCTCGACGCCGCATTGCTCGGCCAATTTAGCGGCCTCTACAACATTGATCGAAGCATCCGAATAGCCTGTCCGCAGCTTAAGGGTTAATGGTATCGTGATCGTTTTCTTTATCTCTTTCAGGATCGATTCGAGTAACGTCAGGTCTCGCAGCAACCCCGAACCGCCCCCATTCTTTACAACCTTTGGAGCCGGGCAGCCGCAATTTACATCTAGTATATCGGCCCCGATTTCCTGAGCCATCTCGGCCCCCATCGCCATGCGGTCAGCCTTTCCGCCAAATATCTGCACGGCATACGGCCGCTCTTCCTCATCGAACCGCATCTGCCGCTTCGATTTTGGATTGCCCCGTGTCAGCCCCTCGACCGAGATAAACTCCGACACGACCAGACCGACACCACCCCGCCGCTTTATCAGCCGCCGAAAGGTGTAGTCCGTCACGCCCGCCATCGGCGACAGGATCAGGGGTGGGCTTATCTCAATATTTCTTATCTTAAAGGTTTTCACAGCTTTGGAACGCTGATTTTCAGTCCTTTGATGAAACGAAAATCCTTGGCATTGAACGTAGCTAAAGTAAGACCGTTTTCGAGACAAGTAGCAGCAATGATGGCATCCGCCAATAAAAGTCCGTGGCTCTTCGAATACGTACGGATTAGGTCAATCGTGTGGGCTGAAATTGACTCATTGAAATGCATCATCTGAAATGTTGCAAGTGCCCTTTCGATTCGAGCTACTTCAATCTTATTTTTGACTCCTTGTATCAGCTCCACGTAAACGGTTGTATCCACCGCACAATCGAGTGTTTCTAAAAATAACTGGAGATCACGATTGCCGCGAAACAGGGCGATCAGAACGTTGGTATCAACTATGGAATCAGCCATTCCCGCGCCTAAGATTCGATTTTCGACGCAATTCTCTCGCGATCTCCTCGGCTGACTCCGTCCTGTCTGCCCAAATGCCTACGACATCGCTGAGGTCCCTCAATTTCTTTTTCTTCGGCTCCAACAAATCCAGGCTATCGATCAACTCCTTCGCTTTTTTCTCGGAGGCAATCTGATAGTTTTTCCGCACTTTCTGTGGCACCTCTATTGTTATCACGCCCATAATTTTACTAGTATATCATGTGATTTTTGGCCTGGTTTAAACGAAAGAGCGATATTTAGGCATTTACCTTCAATTGTCAAAGAACAACTTATGTCTTAAACATCGTACGGATCGTTTCGCTCGAGTATCGATTTAACCTTATCGAGCTGCTCAAGTGCATTTGCAAGCACATAACTATCGTTGGCACGCAGCGGAAGTCCGGCCGGACGGTTGGCATCGTCGGCCCGCCGTTGCCGATCGCCTCGTACCAACATGCGAATGTATTCACTCACCGTCGTATAACGAGATCGCTCGATGATGTAATCATGCAGCTCTTCAGGAACAGATATGTTGATTGTCCTACGCATTTTTTTACAAGTTTCGCCCTTTCCCGGCAATGTGCAAATGGGACAAGGATTCTGGAGACAGGCAATAAATGCAGTTTTTACAATAGTTTACAGAGATGAATGAATATCTTGTCCCACCCTGTCCCGCTTTTGTCCCGCTACCTCGATAATAACGCAAGCTGTTGAAATGGCTGGACTTAGGCTCTCAATTCAGGCTTGTCCCGCCGATTTTCAAAAAAAGACAACACACGTGTGTCACAAACACCGTTTCACACACGGGATACTGTATCACAGAGCGGTCACGAAATCAAGAAGTTTTTTATCGAAGGAATATGTGGAGTAAGCAGGACGAGTATATGACATGCCGAGATAAACCGCGGGCCGCAAGTCTAACGAACACAGCCCGCGATCACAAGCTACTTTTGCCCTTTCTTCAACTCGATCCCCGTTGCCTCGAACGACACTTCCGTCACCGTCCCGTCCGCCTTGCGGTTGTCGAATTTTGCGCCGTCTTCGTTAATCATGTGATCGACCTGGGCCTTGCTTAACGTTTTTACGCTGAACACGCCCTCGGCCCGGGCAAAGGCTCCGGCGGATTGCAGGGGGATAAAGAACGAATGGTCCTTCATCTTGACGCGGATGCTTGGGCTGTCTTTTTTCTCGGCAAGCTCGGCCCAGCAGCCTTCCATTGTGCAGGAGCGAACAATGACGCCTTCGACACGGACGGTCTTGCCGGCGTATTTGGCGGGATCCTTAAAAATATTTACCAGCGATACCTTTTGCGAATTGCCGATCGGTGCTCCGCGTTTCAGAAACGTGTTCGCCGGGATTGCTGCGGTTTTATCCTGCTCGGTCGGCTCTTTCTCCTTCATATTGTCCATTTTCATTTGCGAAAATGCAGTAAATGAGAATGCCAACAATAAACCTGTCAAAACTAATATTTTTTTCATAATTTGTCCTTAATCTTTCATTTTCTAAACGGCGATCTGCCTCAACGGCTTGTGCGAAAGAATCATAAATTGGTCTGGAGTAAGAGCCAGTAAGGCATACGTACGTCCACTTTTATCAGCGAACTCAACCTCGAACGCTTCGCCATCGTTATGTATATGAACTATAGTTCCGACGTTTCCTCTTCTGAGTTTTTCGTCAGGGATATTCTCTAAGAGTGCAATGGTGTCAAAAAGTTTAATACCCACGACAGACAGTTTATATTATTTCGCTTCGTAAACGACCCTGCCGTCGATCACCGTCGTCAGCACTTTCGCCGAGGCTATTTTTGTCGCGTCGATCTTAAAGATGTCATCCGAAATGATGATCATATCGGCAAGTTTGCCGATCTCAAGCGTGCCTTTAACGTTCTCCTGAAATTCGGCGTAGGCCGAACCGTAGGTAAATCCGCGGACGGCTTCGTCGACCGTTATTTTCTGTTCTGGAAACCAACCATTCGGATTTTTATCGTCTGTCGTCCGGCGTGTAACAGCCGCGTAAATACCGTACAACGGATTCAGCGAGGCGACTGGCGAATCCGAACCGAATGCCAGCACGGCACCCGTGTCGAGCAATGTCCGGAACGCATACGTTCCCTTGAGACGTTTTTCATCGAGCCGCTTCCCGGCCCAGCGGCCGTCGTCGCTGAGGTGGATCGGCTGCATCGAGGCGACCACTTTTAAATTACCAAATCTCGCGATGTCCTGCTGCCTCAGATGCTGCGAATGCTCAATTCGATAGCGGCGGTCGCGGGCGCCGTTCAC
>JANYIL010000098.1 GCA_025362075.1 Chloracidobacterium sp. | reverse complement strand
GGTGTCTCACCGATGCGGAAACCAGAAATAACAGCGGTCGTCGCCGTGCCGGGGAAAGGGTCTGCCTCGGGTTCAATAATCTGCAAGTCCGTGCCACCAAGCTGCTCTAAAAAAAGTTTGCGCACCAACTCGCCGTAATTCACATCGAGCCACTCGGAGGCAGTAATGAAGATACCAAGGTCACCCGGCCTTGCAAGTCGAGCGGTTGCTAAGAAGAAATATACATGAAGTCCGGCAAGACCGCTGGAGGAATGGCCGAGTTCGTGGGCTGCGATAGTAAGCCACGTTTTCCATTTTTGGTCGATAAGGTGGTGCCGGACATAAGGCGGGTTTCCGAGAAAAAGTGTCTGGCCATTAATCTCATCCAACTCGGCAGCCCTGTAATCTTTCAGGAAAATTCCCGCTCTGTCACCTAGGCCACTTGTCGCGAGATTTGCCCTTGCTAAAATGGCAGCAACTGGATCGCATTCAAAGCCAATCAGCTTGGCACTTTTGAATATCGCAGAAGCGGTGCGAAGAAAGCGCCCAGAACCCGTACCAGCATCAACGATTCGTTCCGGTTTAGCCCGTAACCTTGACCACCGAAGCATTGCATCAACTATTGGTTGAGGCGTGTACACTGCACCCATTGGGCGTCGCTGTTCTGGTGAATAAAGTTGAGAAAACATCTCCCCTAAGGGATCATCACCGCTTCGTATTGAACTTCGGAGTCGTTCGACAACGGCGGTGGCAGGATAATCGGCGGTTTGAGATAACTTTTCCTCCGAATCCGACCAACCGTCAATATCTCGGGCGCCCAGTTCAATCGCAAGGCCAATAAGTTGTTCTTTCGTAATGTTTTTGGGGAATCCGAGCATGTGAGAAATGTAACACCGGGCGCTTAGCTTGGCAAGGGAACAGCGAACTGGGAAGGCCAATTCCATCAGAAAGACGCCTCGTCAATAACGAAGGCGGCCAATGTTACGCGGAACATTGCACCCGCGCTTCACTCAACGCTAGACTAGACAACGACATTCTACTGACGCTAAAAGAAAGGTATTAAGACGATGAGAACACTGAGCAAAAACGGGCGGGTTGTTACTGCGGTGGACGACTATCGGGCGGATATTTTTATTGACGGCGAGACGGTGACGACTATCGGCAAGGCCTTTTTTACCCCTCATCTCAAAGGACGCCCTTTAGGGCCTGGCCCGTAAAAGATTTCTTCACTCGTGCGACCTCTTCGGGTGTGCCGGTGGCGACTATTTTGCCGCCGCCGGAGCCGCCTTCGGGGCCGAGGTCGATGATGTAATCGGCGGATTTGATGACGTCGAGGTTGTGTTCGATGACGATTACCGTATTGCCCGTATCGACGAGCTGCTGGAGCACGTCGAGGAGCTTGTGAACGTCGGCGAAATGAAGGCCGGTCGTCGGCTCGTCGAGGATGTAGATGGTTTTGCCCGTCGCACGTTTTGAGAGCTCCTTGGCAAGCTTGATGCGTTGTGCCTCACCGCCAGAGAGCGTTGTCGAGGACTGGCCGATCTTGATATAGCCGAGGCCGACATCGAGCAGCGTTTCGAGCTTTTGCCTAATTGCCGGGATGTTTTCGAGCAGCGGCAGAGCGTCCTCGATCGTCGTGTCGAGTAAATCGGCTATCGATAATCCCTTAAATTTTACGGCCAGCGTCTCGCGGTTGTACCGATGCCCGCGGCACACGTCGCACGTGACGTAAACGTCCGGCAGAAAATTCATCTCGATCCGCTTCATGCCGTCGCCCTCGCAGGCTTCGCAGCGGCCGCCCTTGACGTTGAACGAGAACCGGCCGGCCTTGTAACCACGAGTCCGTGATTCCGGCAGCATGGCGTAAAGCTCGCGAAGCGGCGTAAACAATCCGGTAAATGTCGCCGGATTAGAACGCGGCGTTCGGCCGATCGGTTTTTGGTCGATCTCGATTATCTTATCGACGAGTTCGAGGCCCTCGATCGAATCGTGTTCAAGCGGCTCGCCTGTGACCGTCGATTTGTAAACATGCCGATAAAGTGCCGGATAAAGGATCTCCTCTACAAGCGTCGATTTGCCCGAACCGGAAACACCGGTCACGACCGTCAATAGCCCCAGAGGAAACTCAACATCGATGTTTTTGAGGTTGTATGCCCGGGCACCTTTGACCTTGATGCGATGGCCGTTCGGCAGACGGCGAACATCGGGAACCTCAATGCGGAGTTCGCCACTCATGTAACGGCCGGTGAGCGAATTCTTATTAGCCTTGATATCGGCGGGCGTTCCAGTCGCGATGACCTCGCCGCCGTGAGTTCCGGCAAGCGGGCCGAGGTCGACGACAAAATCGGCGTGCTCGATCGTCTCCTCGTCGTGCTCAACAACGAGCACCGTGTTACCAAGATCTCGCAAAGCGTGGAGCGTTTCGAGCAGGCGTTGATTGTCACGAGGATGCAGCCCGATACTCGGCTCATCGAGAACATACAGAACGCCGCGAAGCTGCGACCCAATCTGCGTCGCGAGCCGAATTCGCTGCCCTTCGCCGCCGGAAAGGGTTGCTGACGGACGCCCGAGCGTAAGGTACCCGAGGCCGACCGCGTCGAGAAAATCGATTCGATTTCGGATCTCCTTGAGCACAAGACCGGCGATCTTTTCGTCACGCGGGCTGAGGTTGATAGCGTGGAATTTCTTGACGGAATCGGCTATCGGCAGATCGGTGTAATCCGCAATGCCAAGACCGTTGACCCTGACCGCCAGGCTCTCGGGCTGCAAGCGTTGGCCGTCGCAGACGGGACACGGGATCGGAGCGATCAGCTCTTCGAGTGCGAGTTTGATCTTTTCCGAGGGAGGGTTCTCGATGCGCTCGCGCATTGCCAAAATTGCCCCACGCCAGTCGCGTTCAAATTTGTAATCGCCATGGCGAAAGGTAAGACGACGTTTCGTCCCGTTTAAGAATGCTTCGCGTATCTCCTGCGGCAAATCATCGAATGGTGTCGCGAGCAGATCGCTTGCTTCCGACTTAACCGCATCCGCTTTTTTGCGGCCGCGTTTTTTCGGTGTCGCCCATGTTTTGATCTTTGAAACAAGGCCGTCTTTTGGAGGCTCGAGCTTATCGCCTCCGGTGAATTTTTCGATAATGGCGATAAGGGCCGAACGCAGGAAACTTGAACCCGACTTGTCAGCGCCACCCAGAAAGTCTATCTTTTCGGCCGCTTGCGTACCGTCGGTGACAATCTTCGCCGCGTTGATCTCCATTACCGTCCCGATGCCCTGACAACGGCGGCAGGCACCGTAGGCCGAATTAAACGAAAACGAGCGAGGCTCGAGCGGTGGGATGTTGATGCCGCAATCTACGCAGGCCATCTTTTCGGAATACAGCTTTTCATCGCCGTCAATGATAGAGATGAGCACCGCGCCATTCGTCAGTTTGAGAGCGGTTTTCACGGATTCGGCAAGGCGGTCACGGACGCCGTCTTTCATCAATAAACGGTCAACGACAACCTCGATCGTGTGGTTTTTGCGTTTATCGAGGATGATCTCCTCATCGAGTTGCCGCATCTCGCCGTCAATACGGGCACGGAGAAAGCCGTCTTTATGGAGTTTTTCGAGTTCCTTTTTGAATTCGCCTTTGCGCCCCCGAACTATCGGAGCAAGGATCATCACGCGCTCGCCCTCGGGCAACTCGCTGATACCGGCGACGATCTGGTCCACAGACTGCCGTGTGATAGGAGCACCGCACTGATGACAATGAGGCTGGCCGATAGATGAAAACAAGAGGCGCAGAAAATCGTAGATCTCGGTCACGGTACCAACTGTCGACCGGGGCGAACGCGAAACAGTTTTCTGCTCGATCGAGATCGCCGGACTCAGCCCCTCAACCGAATCGACATCAGGCTTCTCAAGCTGATCCAGAAATTGACGGGCGTAAGCTGAGAGCGATTCCACGTAGCGGCGTTGCCCCTCGGCATAGATCGTGTCGAATGCCAATGACGATTTGCCCGAACCCGACAACCCCGTGATAACTACGAATTTGTCACGTGGAATATCGACATCGATATTTTTTAGATTGTGCTGCCGCGCTCCGCGTACGGCGATCTGCTTGATGGTCATTACGGTTCAAAATCCGAACACATGTCGAAACGAGTATTTTACCAAACTTAGCTCTTTAATGCAGAAGCCCGCTCGTAAGCAAGGGCGTAACATCCAACTTGAATGTTACGCCCTTGCTTCGCGCGGGCTTCTGGATAAGGAGCTAGCCCAGTTTTTCGTTGACGAATGTAAAGATCGCCGTTGCGATGCTTACGACGATAAACGTCGCGATTGCCCGCCAAACAGCATCCGAATCGGTAAATTTCCAAATGGCGAGGATGCAGAGTACGGTGCAAACGACGAGCGAAACCGTGATAACGACAAACGCAATCCACCGAACGAGACCGGGGTTTACGACGCCGCGGCTGCGCGTTTTGACCTCTACAATAACGTCAGTTTCATCTGGCCGCATCGCATGAATTATAACAGATTTAGAACAGCCATAAGGCCCGTGATCGAAATAACAATCCAAAGCAAAACGCCCTGAACAAGGGGCCTTACGCCGACGGTCTGCAAAGTCTTACGCGAAAGGCTGGCACCGATGAGAAAAAGCGTGATCGTCATTCCGGCTTTTGCCAGATTGACCAAAGCGTCGAAAATGCTCGGGAAAATAATGGACGCCGAGTATGTCCGCACGGCAGTAGCCGCCAAAAAAAGAAAAATAAACCACGGGATCGCGATCTTTGCTTTCGGATCGCCGTCCTTTTTTCGGTAAATATAGGCAAAAAGGAGTGCGATTGGCGCAATCCATAAAGCTCGCGCGAGTTTTACCGTTGTAGCTATTGCCAGCGCCTCGGCCCCGTATGTTCCGGCCGCACCAACGACCGAACTTGTATCGTGGATGGCAATGGCCGACCAAACACCAAACTGACCCTGCGTCAGATTTAATGTATGACCTATAAGCGGAAACAAAAAAAGAGCGACGGAATTGAGAACAAAAACCGTACCGAGCGAAACGGACATTTCCTCCGATCCGGCGTCTATCGCCGGCCCGACCGCCGCAATCGCGCTGCCGCCGCAAATGGCGGTGCCGGACGAGATCAGCGTCGATGTTTTTGCCGGAACCCCGACCAATTTGCCGACAAGAAAACCGAGAATCAGTGTTCCAAAGATCGTCGCGATCGTAAACAATATACCGTCACGGCCGGCCTTGTACACCTCGGTCAAATTCATACCAAACCCGAGCAGAACGACTGAGGTCTGAAGCAAGTATTTAGTAGGTTTCCCCTTGAGTGATGGGAACGGGTCACCGATTGTTAGCGTGAGAGTAAGTCCGAGGGCCAACGCGATTGGCGGCGAACCCCACGGGCTGAGGCAGAAGAGAATTAATATTATGAAGACGGCCTTTTGCCACATAGGTCGGAACCACCTGCGGTAGCGGGTGGTTGAACTCGGTATTCTAAAACCACCCGCTACCGCAGGTGGTTCTGACTACTTAGCCTTACCCTGATTAGCAACGGCATTCTGCGCTGCTTTGATTGCTTCGGCATCGCCAAGGTAATAACTCTTGATTGGGGTCAAATCACGCCCGAGCTCGTAAACCAGCGGTACGCCGGTCGGTATATTCAGGTTAACGATCTCGTCGTCCGCGATCCCGTCAAGGTGCTTGACGAGCGCTCGCAGACTGTTGCCATGAGCGGCAATGATGAGACGCTTGCCCACTTTGATCTTGGGCATGATCTCGGTTTCCCATATCGGAACGACCCGAGCAACCGTATCCTTGAGGCATTCGGTCTTTGGAAAATCTCCTTTTGCGATCGAACAATATTGCGACAAATTGCCGAGATACCGCTCGTCCGTCTCATCAAGGTTCGGCGGCGGGATGTCGTAGCTCCGACGCCAGATCAGGACTTGTTCGTCACCATATTGTGCGGCTGTTTCCGCCTTGTTCAAACCCTGTAGCCCGCCGTAATGCCGCTCATTGAGCAGCCACGATTTTGTTTCCGGGATCCACATACTGTCCATCTCGTCGAGGATGATCCACAGCGTACGGATCGCGCGTTTCAGGACCGACGTGTACGCCTCGTCAAACTCAAAACCCTCTGCTTTCAACAATTTACCAGCGGCATGGGCTTCCGTGACACCCTTTTCAGAAAGGTCGACATCCTTCCAACCCGTAAACCTGTTTTCCATGTTCCACTGGCTCTCGCCGTGGCGTATCAACACCAACTTATGCATATTTTTCGATTTCTGTTTTTAGCCCTTGGATTCATTATCAAGAATTGCCATCGCTTCACCTATTAAATAAAGCGACCCAGTAACGCAAACTAATTCATCCGAGGAAGTGATATTGCGGGCTGTCTTTATCGCGTCTGCAACAGATTTGGTAATAAAAATATTTTCCATGCCAAAATCAATTGGAATATACCTCAACATTTCATCAATCCTCGCTGAACGTAGATTATCAATTTCTGTAAGGATAATATTTTTTGCCTTTGAGATTAAAACTTTAATAATTCCTTCCAAATCCTTGTCGGCCATGGCTCCAAAAATAATCGTCACAGGCCGATCTATATATTCGTCAAGGTAGTCTCGAAAGGTTCTTGCTCCAGCTACATTATGAGCTCCGTCAAATAATATCCCTTTGTGAAACTCCAACCGTCCCGTGAGGCTAACCTTTC
>JANYIL010000073.1 GCA_025362075.1 Chloracidobacterium sp. | reverse complement strand
TGGACATCGCGGATTCCGCCGAGATACGGTTCGCCGTATGTGCCCGCACCGGAGTAGGGTTCGCGCATATACAAGGCTCCCAGTTGACAGGAACTGTCTTTCGGGTCCTTGTAAATGATGTAAATATACGGCACCACCATGCGGTAGTCCGGTATTCCGAGATCATTCTTTTGGATCACCCAAAGCGGCCCGTCGGGCTTAACTATCATGTGCTTGATATAGGTCAGATTCCACTGGGCGATGAAGCCCTTGATCAACGGGACGAGCCGCGCCGGAGCTAGTTTGGGTTCGGGCGGAGTCGCGCCTTTGGCCCACCAGTCCGGCATCGCATGGAGCATTTCCTTCCTGTTTTTAGCGGCCTCTACGCTTCCCCTGGCTTTCGTGTGATTTGCGACCAGGGTTTGCCCGTCCGTGCCGCTGAATTGGAACGCAAATCTGGCCGATGCCGTCGGATACTTATCGGTTTCGCCGGTCGGTTTGCCCCAATCGTCGTATGACTTGCCGAAAAGGGTGATGTCGACCGTATATGGCCCACTTTGGGGAAAAAGGCTTCGTGCGCTGTCGGCGTTATAAAACTGTGAGTAGATGCCTGCGGGCGAGTTGAAATAATTCAGGTCATCCTCGATAGCGCCCATGAGAGTGGTTATTTTCGCCGGATCGGGCAGCACGTCAAAGTTCCAGTAGGTCTTTTGGGCGTCCTCCTTGGTCATCAGCACGAAGTTGCTTCCGTTGTGCCAAGCGTGTTCCCACGGCTCCTTGCCAGGCTGAAATATTGACATGGGATAACAGATGTAATAGAACTTCGCGTCTGCACCTAGGTTTTTCAAGCCAAATGCGTCATAGACGGTCCTGCCGCCGAGATCGAGCCTGCCGTAGATGTACTCCGAAGAGGTAAAGCTGGTCTTCGGATTCGAGCCGTCCGGATTGTTCGAGAACGTTATCTTTGCTCCCGGGATCGGTTTACCTCGCACATCGCCGCCCCGGACCGGCGATGACGAATCAGAAGTCGGGCTTACCGGATCCGGATTGTTCGGCGTCGCGGGAGCCTCCTTTTTGGGGAACTTCGGCAGATTGATCTTCGGGAACTGTCCCGCTGCCGATTGGGCGAAAAATGATGTGACCGCTATAGCCGCGAACAGCATTAACGACGATCTAGCCATAAATATTCTCCTTTGTAAGGACCGCGTTTCAGCGGCAAAGTTTCTGATAGTGTTTCGGCAAACATTATAGCATTGAGATAGGTATATCATTCAAAAAATGCTTGCTGCATGTCCGTTTCCGCACTACAGACTGCGATTTGGTCGCTGAAAGTGACAAATATAATAGCCCCGGGTAAAACCGTCGAAGACGGTGAAATATTTGTAGCCCACGTCGCGAGATGTGGGAAGCGTCGTCATAAAATTGATCGGAACCGTCGAAGACGGTGGCATTATGCCGCGTGTTTCACACGCTCCGGTCATTTAATGCACATAACCCCGCGTTCCGCGGACGATTCACGTGGGGCTAAAAATGTGTCGTCCGCTTCGCGGACCTAGGAATCAAATTGTTTCGTTAGTAGTAAATAATAGTTCGGTAGATCACTTCATTGGGGACGAACTTATTTTCTTTTACGTCCCAAACTGATGTTGTTTGCTTGGTCCAGTTTCCGTGACTGTCAAATTCGTACGTATATGATTCTTTTGACAGTAACTGCCGTTCACTGTGAGAAAACGAAATTTGAAAGGGCAAGCCGGAAGATGAGAGGCTGGATTTTTCGGTGACGTTCCCTTGAGCGTCGTAGGCGTAGACCGTTTTACTACGTATTCTGAATTGACGTAACCAAGGTTCTCGATCACATTTCCTTTATCATCGAACTTGTATTTGGATTCATCGGTGCGGTAGATTTGATCGTCAGCCCCATAGCCCAGGTGCTTAAGAATATGACCTTTGTCGTCATATTCATCAACCATCCTAGCCGACTGTTTTGTACCGCGGTCGTCATAGATACTTTTGATAATATTACCTTTATCATCGTAGCCGAACGTGTGTTTTGATCCGGGTGTGC
Source organism: Chloracidobacterium sp. (assembly GCA_025362075.1). Lineage (GTDB taxonomy): Bacteria > Acidobacteriota > Blastocatellia > Pyrinomonadales > Pyrinomonadaceae > OLB17. Next base: position 622 of record JANYIL010000073.1, on the reverse strand, counting down.
CGTCGGGATCGTAATCGGTTCTTTCGATCACCTTTCGCTCGGGTATATCTGTGTAAACAAGCTTTACGCCCCGTGACCCATCAGAGTTGAAATAGGTAATTGACGTTTTGTACCCAGCTTTATCATAAGACTCCAAGCGGCGTCCACGAGGGCCTTCGATGAAAACTTTATTTTGGATGGTTACACCAGCCCTCTCAACGGAGACACTCCGGACAGGCCCACGCAGGCCTTCATGCTTTAGACTCAGTCGTTCTTGAGCACCGGAGCTTCCCGCCGACATTAGAATGCCGATAATGATGAAGATCGCCGTTCTCATAACTAACTAAATATACACTAACCGAGTGTTAGCGGGATAGAGCCGTCGAAAACGGTAGCATTGCTGACTCAAGAATCGCGAGAATCACAGGCCTGACCCCGTTCCTGACTCGTTCCTGAGTTCTAGGGCTTTTCGATGGATCCCCTGAAATCAAGTGAAACTGCGCTATACTATTTCACTTAAGGAGTGACAATTGGCATGCCAGAGGAAGGACAAGAACCCATACAGCCCGCTTCACAGCCGCAACCTAGTCCAGCAAGTGAGCCCAAATTACCACCGTCGGCACCATCCGGCAGTGATATCGGG
>JANYIL010000008.1 GCA_025362075.1 Chloracidobacterium sp. | reverse complement strand
GCCGTCCTCGACACCGGTCCCGACGCCGACGGCCACGCCCGTTTCGCCGCCACCTCCACCTCCGCCACCGCCGGAACTCAAGTCATATCCCGCAACCGCACGATTAAAATTTCCGCGCGGAGCGTACTCGACGTCGTTCGGCGGCGACCTCAACCCTAGCGGCAGCCGGTCATTGGTGCTGTCGTGCCGGAGCGGCCAATCGTTATCGGCAAACATTTCCGGCGGCGGAGGCTGCGTGTCGTTTCGCGGCGGCGGCACTTCGACGAGGATAAACACAAACAGCGGCGACAACTACCTGACGCTCGTCAACAACTGCTCGACGGTCGTCCATTTCAGCGTCAGCGTCACGATCATCTAAATGAAAGCACTTAGATTTATCGACGGTCAGCTCGGTCTTTGCGACATTGCCATTCCGAATGACCCGACCGAAGCTCTCGTCCGCGTCGTTCTCTCCGGTATCTGCAACACGGATCTCGAGATTGTACGCGGCTATGCTGGTTTTTCCGGGACGATAGGGCACGAGTTTGTCGGGATCGTCGAGCGCACCCGTGATGCCCCGCACCTCATCGGCAAACGCGTCGTGGGTGAAATAAACGCAGGCTGCGGAAAGTGTGAGAAATGTGCCGCCGGTGACCCGCGTCATTGCCCGACGCGGACGGTGCTCGGGATCGTCGGCCGCGAAGGTGCGCATGCCGAGTATCTGCAACTGCCTTCGCGAAATCTGCTCGAGATCCCCGCGGGTGTCACCGACGAACGGGCCGTATTCGCCGAGCCGCTGGCTGCGGCATACGGCATTACCGAGCGGGTCGACATCCGCCCGGAAACTCGCGTTGCCGTCATCGGCGATGGCAAACTCGGCTTGCTCTGTGCGATGAGCCTTGCTCTGCGTTCGCAAAATATAACCCTGATCGGTAAGCATCCGGCCAAGATGGCCGTCGCCAAAACGACCGGCGTCGAGACCGTCGAATTGCGAAATTTGACGGCGTCAGCTAACGGACATTTCGACGTGGTCGTCGAAGCTAGCGGTTCCGAATCGGGCTTTACGACCGCTCTGGACCTGGTGCGTTCGCGCGGAAAGATCGTCCTAAAATCGACATTTCACGGAACCCCCGTGTGGGCCACGTCGCGGGTCGTCGTCGATGAAATAACGATCGTCGGCTCCCGCTGCGGACGATTTGCTCCGGCCCTCGATCTGCTCGCTGGCGGGTTGGTAAAAACGGAAAGCCTGATCTCGGACGAATTTTCGCTCGCAGACGGCGTCGCCGCGATGGATCATGCGGCGAAAAATGGGGTCTTAAAGGTCTTACTCCGCCCGTAAAACAATTCGATATATCTATTCTTAACTTTGCGGCCTTAGCGGCGTTGCACAAGGCCCGCCCTTACTTAGGCGCGGGCTTTGCAACTCGACCTACCTTTTTTAGGAGACGCAGCCTGACCAGGGCTACACAAAAATATTTGACAAAAGAGCGCTCGAATGTTTAACTTCATTAAGCGCATGCTTTTAAGCGCTAACCTCTAGAAATTGGTAGAGATAAGGCACGTTCGGAAATACTCTGTCATTTGTGCCCTTTTCAAGTTTCGTGTCCAACTAGGAAAAGCTGACAAAGTCGTTCTCGGTCATAATACGCACCTATTTCTTTGAGTCCGGCCCCCTTAAACTTTATGGAAATCAATAAGGTCTATCCTGAAAACTGCATTGAAACGCTGACACGAATGCCGGACGATTTTCTGGACTTGACGCTGACCAGTCCGCCTTATGATGATCTAAGGACGTACAACGGTTACGAATTTCCGTTGAACAATATCATTGAACTGTTGTTTAAGAAAACTAAGCCCGGCGGCGTTGTTGTCTGGGTGATCGGCGACCGGACGGTAAACGGGAGCGAGTCGCTGACCAGCTTTAAGCACGCGATCGAGTTTACGAAACATGGGTTCAGTCTTCACGACACGATGCTGTATGTAAAAAATAATCCGATACCCAGCGATTGTGGCAAGCGTTACCGGCAGGCGTTCGAATATATGTTTTGCTTCTCAAAAGGCCAGCCCGGGACATTTAACCCCATCATGCAGGCGACGCAGCCCGGAAAGTCGTTTAAGTCGTTTAGGATCACGAAAGTCGGCCGGAATGACCTCGCTCATGACCATGTTGTGCCGGCGGAAAGGAAAGTTAGCAACATGTTTTTTTACAACGTCGGCACGTCGTCGTCTCGCGACCGTATTGCGTTCGAACATCCCGCAATTTTCCCTGAGCAATTGGCGATGGACCAGATATTTACCTGGACAAACGAAGGCGACCTCGTTTACGACTGCTTTATGGGAAGCGGTACAACCGCAAAGGCGGCGCATGTTTTGAATCGAAATTGGATCGGCTCCGAGATATCGAAAGAGTATGTCGAGATAGCCAATAAACGGCTCACGATGTACGTGCCGGAAATTTGCGCAGCCGCGTGATCTCAACTATAAACACAACCATATCCGTGATCGGTGCGTCTATTAGGGTGTAGACTTAAAGTGTCAAATCCTATATTTAGTACGACGAGGGTTGAAATGAAATCTATATTTCTCACGATATTGTTTGCGGTTAGTTTTTCGATGGCTGTTACCGCCCAGCCGAGGCCTGTGGAAAAAGTGGAAAAGCCCCGGGTGAAGGCGGCTCTGGCACCCGAGAGTTTTGACGCTAAATATGAAGGCGGCGTTATTGGTTACAGCGCCAAGGTCGAAGGTTCGCTCAAGTTTGATGACATAAATCAGCGGCTAATATTTCGCGGCAAAGATCAAAAAGAGATGTTTGGGCTGCCTTATGATGCGCTGTTGGCCCTTTATCCGCAATCACAATCCGTTACGACCGGGACCGGCAATGTGATCAGTCATATTCCGCTTCCGGGTGCGGGCTTGGCCGGATTTATAAAAGAAAAGCGGCGTTACATGATCGTCCAGTTTGACGACCCTGATGTGAGTGTTAAGGGGACGGCCAATTTTAGGATAGAGAATAAAGAATTGTTGGATTCCGCGATCCAGACCCTTGCCGAAAAGGCCAAGTTGACCCAACGCGGCGACGCCTATTATCGGCCAAAAAAGGGTGGAGTAACAGATTAATTTAGATCGCCAAACCGGTGCTGCAATATTGCCGTGATCGCGATCGACGCGGTCTCGGCCCGCAATATTCGGCCGCCAAGAGTAATAATGCCGATCCCTGCCCACGCCGCCGCTGCTAATTCCAGATCATCCCAACCGCCTTTCGGCCCGAACAATGCAGTTATGTTTTTGTCCGCCGTCACGATCGAGAAATCCGCTCCGTCACGCTCGGAAAAGAGCACTGGATTTTGAATTTCCGGGTCTGCGATCAGCTCTTCAAACGCGGTCGGTACGGAGATCTGCATGAGCTTTGCCCGACCCGATTGCTTGGTCGCCTCCATCGCGATTCGGCACCAACGATCCATCCGCTTTTCGCCGTCTTTTAGCTTAACGTCGCAACGGATCGTATTCATGGGTATGAGCCGTGTGACGCCGAGTTCGACCACTTTTTGAATGATCAGATCGTATTTGTCGCCATTCAGCATAGTGGCCGCGACCGTGATCTCGATCGGAGATTCGGGCGACGATGGCTCGATCTTTTGAAGAACACGGGCCAGAGAGCTTTTTTTTCCGGTCTCATGGATCGCACATTGAAATTCGCGGCCTTCGCCGTCGAAAACCGAGATCTCGTCGCCGACGTGCAGCCGCAGAACGTCTCGTAAATGACGAGTTTCGTCCGCATCGAGCCGCACGTGTTCATCCTCAAAATTTTCGACCGGTGCAAAAAATCTCCGCATATTCCTCTAATTGGATTTTCCAAATTTGTCGATAAAATCCCCTGACCGCTGACGCAGATCGAACCAGTCGTCAAAAACCTCCGGCGTCTGCATCCATACCGTGAACCATTGTGCGATCTCGGCGTTGATCTGCCTTATGGACGGGTCTACCCGTTCTCGTTCGGCGGTTTCCGCAGCCGCAAGTTTTCCGTTAAGAGCGGCCTCGCGGACGAGCCTGAGACCTTCTTTGTCATTGTCGCGTTGGTATTTCCGACGCAAGGCTTCGAGATTCTTTATTGATCTCTGAGCGCTTCTAAAACCATTGATATTAACCACATCGCGAAAGGCGGCCTCGTACGGCCTGTCGGACGCACGGGCGATGTACAATTCCATGATCTCGGAATGCCGCAGATCGGCCCCTTCGTCGGCAAGCAGTCTTGCGATCCGCATTGGATTATCGATGGCGCCCCTGCCGTATTGTTCGCCGACTACCGTTTCAATCGCCTCGATCTCGACCGCGCCGATGCTTTCACAGTCAAGTTTTTCCCAAACCTCGATGATAAGGTCATTTTTTGTGCGCGACTGCCACATTTTATCATTGACATCGGGACTGTGAGACACAGAGACGCCGGGAAAATCCCTTTCGTCTCGGTGTCACCGTGTCTCAGCGTCTTTTACGATTGATATCAACTCCGTCGACGAATGGTCCTTCGGGTCGCCGACGATCGCCACCTGACCGCCAACCTCGCGGATTATCTCTCGTTCGGGAACGCTGTCGACGGTATAATCGGTCCCCTTGGCGTGGTAATCGGGCCGGATAGCGCGAATCAATTCTTCGACCGTCGGCTCATCAAAGATGGTAATAAAATCAACGAAACTCAGCGATGCGATGATCTCAGCCCGCTCATTCTCAGGCATAAAGGGACGGGCATTTCCCTTCAGCGCCCTCGCTTGCCGGTCCGAGTTTATGCCCACAACTAAAACATTTCCGAGGGCTTTGGCACCGGCGAGATACCGCACGTGCCCGACATGCAACAGGTCAAAACAGCCATTTGCCAGCACGATGGTCGAGCCGTCTGAGCGCCGCTCATTGACCATTTTTACCAGGTCGGCACGCTTTAGGATTGGGGCTGATGAGACTGGCATGCCTGTTATTTGGCGTGAGTTGATGCTAGTGGAGTATCATTGTTCCCGATCGATTCAACCAATTCGGAACTGGTTGCCGAAGCCGTGCCTTTTTTCATTACAACGATACCGCCGGCGTGGTTAGCAACACATGCGGCGTCTGTAAAACTCAGCCCGGACGCGAGGCCCAGAGTATAGGCCGCGATAACCGTATCGCCGGCCCCCGTCACGTCGACCGGCTCGGATGAGCCGACAGCGGCAATATTCAACGGGGGCCGGCCCTCTTCGAAAAGCATCATTCCCTCGTTGCCGTTCGTAATGAGCAGCGCCGCGTAGCCTAACCGTCCACGCAGTTCCGAACAGTCTTCGGCCGTAAAATCCTTACCCAAAAGCTGTTCGACCTCATCCCGGTTGGGGGTCGCACTTAAGGCATTCGGAAAATCGGTCAGGCCAAATCGTGAATCAACGATCAGAGGAATCTTTCTATCTCGCGATATCGCAAGGGCATCTGTGAATGTCTCCGGAAACACCGCGCCGTAATTGTAGTCGGAAACAATGATGGCATCAGCCGTCTCGGCCGCCGATGCAAGATTTTGCCTAAGCTCAGCTTTGATCTCTGTCGAGAGCGTCCCGTTATTTTCGTAGTCGATACGTATTACTTGCTGCCGCGCGGCGTAGTGCTGCCCCGCGAGGACTCGGACCTTGGTTGTGGTTGTATAATCGGGGCCGCGAAGGATATGTTGGTCGCCAACATTGAAATGTCTTAGGGCATCGAGCAATAGGTCACCATTTGCGTCCGCCCCGACGACTCCGACCAATAGGGGCTTGCCGCCAAGCGATGCCACGTTGACGGCCGCGTTGGCCGCTCCGCCGGGCAGCGTTTCTGTAAGGTCGTGCCGCAAGATGAATACCGGCGCCTCACGGGAAACCCGGGCTATTGTGCCATTCAGAAATTGATCAGCGACAAGATCGCCAACAATAACGACGGTCTTGTTGGGGAATATATTTTCAATTGTCTGGCGTAGGTCAGTCATCCGAATAATGAAAAACTACTGTAGAACTGGTCAATAACCAAAAATGGCTGAGGGCAAAATACCTTCAGCCATCTAAGCTTGAAATTAACAAGAGGAAATTAGTGGGTGTCGTAGCTCGCAACGGCAAAATCGTTTGGCGATCCCCACTGGACGACCGAGGCCGCTCCATTCGAGCTTTGTAAGACGTAGAATGAGCCATTTGAGTCACGCCAAATTGCCACATCGGTCTTTCCATCGCCGTCATAGTCGCCCTGAACATTTACGTCGGTGCCGGTTGTGCCCCAATTATAGACATTGAACCCGCCGGAGCTTTTCAGGACGTACCATACGAGTTGTGAGGTAGCGGTCGCCCCCTCGCGGACAACGGCATAATCGGTTTTGCCATCGCCGTCATAGTCGCCTGGAACCACGAGATCGTTCGAAAGACCCCAAGCAACAATTTCCGCCGCTCCATTACTGCTCTTTAAAGTGTAAAAGACCGATTGGCTTGTAGCGGTCGCTCCTGGCCGCTGAACCGAAATATCAATTTTGCCATCGCCGTCGTAATCGCCGGGTGAGGTGTAATCTGTCGAAACGCCCCATTGCGTGACGGTAAAACTACCGTCTGAGCTCTTTAGGATATACCAGATCATTTGTCCACCCGTCCGGCGGACAACCGCTAGATCGGTCTTGCCGTCGCCGTCATAGTCGCGCGCGACCGGTTCGTCGCCAGATGAGCCCCACTGCACAATCCCGAACGTTCCGTCCGAACTTCGCAGATAATACCAGGTTCCCGTTGTGTCACGCCAAACCGCAATATCCCCCTTGCCGTCGCCGTCAAAATCGCCCGGCGTCGGGTAATCTTCGGCAGAAAGTCCCCATGGCGTAGCGACGAAGCCGCCGGTACTCTTGTTGATATACCAGACATTGTTGCTTGGGCGAAATATCGAATAATCGGCCTTGCCGTCACCATCGACGTCCATTGCCTTCCGCAGCGAGGCCTGTGAAAAGGCCGAAATCGCTAACATCGTTGCAATGGCTGCAAACAAAACTACCCTACCGCTATGGGCCAAAATATTTCTCATCGTAGTAGTCCTTCTTTCCTGATCTTCTCTAATGGTTCCGGCAAAAGAATTGCCAAATGAACGCGTCTTATAAATATACTATTTTCGCGCCATTTATTGCAACAAAAACGCTTCGCCAGTCGTTCAGCCGGCAAAACCAATAAATACAAGTGTTTTAGCACGAAACTAACAGCTTAGACGCTCACTACCCGGCAAAAGTTGGAGCGCAAAAATAATTTTTTTCACTAATTCCGCGACTGGCTAACCGTAAAAGCTTGTCCGCCAATCGAGATCGTCCCGCTCCTCAATATCGATGGGTTGACGGGCACGCGAAAAGTTACCGGGCCGCTGCCGCTCAAGAGGTTTGGCGAAAGAACCTTGATCCAATTCGAATTGCTCGTGACCGAGTAATCGCAATTCGTGCCGCCGGGTACGCTAACCGTGAAAACTCCACCTTTTGTCGGCACTTTCAGCGATCCGCTGCCGACGGTAAAATTACAGACCGTCGGGTTCTGCATTGCCCTGAACACATTCAGGCGGCCGCCAGTTTTTACGAGGCCATTCCACGCGGCTACCGCATCGACGTTATTCATCAGGCTTGCCTTTAGCGATGCGGGCGACAACGACGGGTTGTAAGCCGACAACAGCGCCGCCGCTCCGGCGACATGTGGCGTTGCCATCGATGTACCGCTGAGTGAGACGTAGCTCGAAGTCGAGCTGTTGTACGTGCTCAATACACCGACGCCCGGGGCGGCTAGGTCGACACTGGTTAGTCCAAAACACGAAAAGCCCGCTTTTGCGTCGCTCGGATCCGACGCGGCCACGGCCAGAACATTTGGCGACGTGTAGCTGGCCGGGTATTGAGGTGCGGTGTCGTTATTTGTGCCGGAGTTGCCGGCCGCAAAAACGTTCAATATCCCTGCGTTGCCCATCGCGTCGAGCGCATCTTTGGTCGCCTGATCGAAACCACATGCCTCGGCACAGCCGCCATAGGAATTATTTGTAACGCGGATATTTACACCGCGATTTTTCATTATTCGGACATAATTATAAGCGTTGATCAACATTGCCGATGTCGTGTCCGTTCCCGACGGGCTGTAGATCTTGATCGCCATGATCTTGACGTTCCAATTGACCCCGACGACGCCGATCAGATTGTTGCCCACCGCCCCAATCGTGCCCGCGGTATGGGTACCGTGCCCATTTTCGTCCAGGGGGTCGGAGTCGTTATATCGGAAATCATACCCGTAATAATCGTCGACAAAGCCATTGCCGTCGTCGTCGATTCCGTTATTCGGTATCTCGCCCGGATTTGTCCAGGCGTTTGCGGCGATGTCCTCGTGATTGTATTGCAGGCCTGTATCAATATCCGCCACAACGACTGTGCTGCTACCGGTCGACAGGTCCCATGCCTGCGGAGCCGAGATCTTGCCCAAGCCATACATTCCGCCGGAGGAGAACTGCGGATCGTTTGGCGTACGTAGAAGGCTGTAATAAAAATTTGGCTGGACGGAATCTACGCCCTGAAACTTTTTGTACCGTTCGATCGCGCCGTCTACGCTCAGCCCGGCCGGGATACGAACACGCTGCCAGCCGAGGTCGCCCAGGCTCTCCAGAACAGTCGATCCAACCGCACGATTGGTCTCTCGTGCGTCATTCGACGATGCCCCCTCGGCAAATTTTACAAGCAGTTCGTCCGAAACATAGGTACTCACGTCTGCGGTTTGGGCCCTTGCGGAAATAAAAAAAGATCCTAACGCGAGCAAGATAAGCGCGGCTGACGGAATGCTCCGCGTAATAAACGAAACACGAATTGCGTTAATTAATACTGAAATTATTTGGCTCACAATAACAACAAAGCCTCAAAGCTAATACTAGGAGGGGTAAATGGGGCGGCTAGTGGGGCTCGAACCCACGACCTCCTGAACCACAATCAGGCGTTCTAACCAACTGAACTATAGCCGCCATTCGGATTGCGGATCGCGGATTGCGGAGTGCGGAACGAAGAAAAATCTTCAAATCCGCATTCCGCATTCCGCATTCCGAAATCAAACTTACCCCCGGCACGGCTCGAACGTGCGACCTACGGCTTAGAAGGCCGTCGCTCTATCCAACTGAGCTACGGGAGCATACAAAGAGCAACTTAAGATGTTAGCTATTGGCAGGCCCCAAGTCAAATATTATACGGTCGTGGCCCGTTTCTCATTGACTTTTGCAAGCATCTGCTCGAAGACCTCGGCGAGGTCCAGCTCACTCGTGTCGATTACCACAGCGTCCCCGGAGATGGTCAAAGGGGAATCTTCGCGTGAGACATCGCGTTCGTCGCGTTCGTTGATCTCGGCGAGCGTTTGTTCGTAGGTCGAGATGCGGCCCTTTGACTGGTCCTCGGTATATCGGCGGCGGGCCCGGGCCTCGGGTTTGGCGGTCAGGAAAAATTTAATGTCGGCGTTTGGAAACACTACGCTGCCAATGTCACGGCCCTCAAGGACACAGCCGTTAGGGGCCGATTCGCCGATGATCCGTTGGTGCTCGACCATGATCCGGCGAACCTCAGAGATAGTCGACACCACCGAAGCGGCCTGAGCGGCGTCAAGGGTGCGAATATCGACCGACACGTCTTCGCCATCGAGCATGACCTTCATCGCATCGGGCTCGCCTATCAGGTCAATCTCAGAATTTTCAGCAATATCAGCGATGCGGGCGATGTCGCGATAGGGCACGCGGTTTCGCGTGACGGCAAGAGCGACGGCACGATACATGGCTCCGGTGTCTAGATAAAGAAGATTCAGTTTTTTGGCAAGCATTTTGCCGAGCGTGGATTTGCCCGCTCCGCTTGGGCCGTCGATGGCAATTATCATCAGTTCAGTTGCAGCGTTTTCTTGATCTTGGGTGGTAGTTTATCAAAAACGAGTTGGTATGACTCGGCTATAAGTGATTTTAGTTCAACGGGCGTAACGGCATTGAGATCGGAGATTCGCACCCATTTGTAACGGCCAACGTAGGCGGCCGGGTCAATCCCTTCGCGTTCGATCAGCTCGGCAAATTTCTCCGGCGTGCATTTGATCGACATCCCGCTCTGGACCGAGTCCGCTCCGGTCACGCAAAACATCTTGGCCCCGACGCAAAAGCACAGATCGGCTCCCCATTTTATATCCTCGGTCGCACTCGGGAACGCTAGGCAGTATTTGCGTAGTTGTTCGATGTTCATATTTTCTCACTCTTCCTTTGCGAGCTTGGCGTTTTTGCGTGAAATTTTTTTACGCAGAGCGGCTATCCAATATTGAACCCATGGCCTCGATTGTAGTTTCGATATCCTTCAGCGATACATCGCAATGCGTTACCATCCGCATACGGGTGCCAAATTCGCTGGCTAAAACCCCGTTTTCCTTGAGCGAGGCACAAATCCCCTTTGTAGTCTTACCCGTGGCTGCGATGTCGAATATAACGATATTTGTCTCGACCGTTTCAACATTGATCGCGATGCCGGGAATCCCGGCGATACCGATCGCAAGGTGGTGAGCAAGTTCGTGATCCTCGTGCAGCCGCTTCGGCGACTCCTCAAGAGCGATGAGGCCGGCGGCGGCGAGAATTCCAGCCTGACGCATGCCGCCGCCGAACCGTTTCCGCCAAATGAGAGCTTCCCGGATAAAATCTTTTGAACCGACCAGGATGGAGCCGACCGGTGCCCCGAGCCCCTTAGACAGGCAAAACTGTATGGAATCGCAATGGCGTGTAAGTTCCGCAACCGAGCTATTCGTAACCACTGTCGCATTAAAAATCCTTGCTCCGTCCATATGGACCGGCAACCCGGCTGCGTGAGCTTTTTCGCAGAGATCGGCACAATGATCGGCAGACATCACACGGCCGCCCGCTAGGTTATGGGTATTTTCGAGACAGAGCAGGCCCGTCTGGTTGTGGTCGTAGACCCCGTCGGTATTCAAAACGGTTGCGATCTCATCCCATGTGAGAATCCCGGAGCCATCAACGCTTTTTACCGGCCGTATCGTGACACCGGCAAAGATCGCGGATGAGCCCACCTCGTAATTGAGGATGTGCCCGCGTTCCTCGATTATTACGTCCTGGCCCGGCTGAGTATGCAGTTTGACAGCGATCTGGTTTCCCATCGTGCCGCTCGGGACAAATAGTGCCGCCTCTTTTTCAAAGATCTCGGCCGCCCGTTCCTGCAGCCGGTTCATTGTCGGATCTTCGCCATAAACGTCATCGCCGACCTCGGCATTTGCCATGGCGGCGCGCATTTTATCGGACGGTTTTGTAACGGTGTCGCTGCGGAGATCTATCATTATGTGAGTTCGCGGATATTCAAGTCGTCGATATTCCAACTGGCACGTTTTGCCCCGTTCGCCATGCGTCAAGCGGGATTTTCAGGAAACATATCCGTACATTTTATCAACCGCGAAACACGCGAAAGGTACGAAAAAGAAATCCTCTATTTCATCTACCAAACTAAAACGATCTGGATTCGATGATTTCCTTAATTTAGCGTTTTTCGTATATTTCGCGGTTAAGCTCTTACTTCGCCTTTCCCTCGATTTCGAGTATGTCGCCTTCTGTGAAAAGATAGGTTTTTATGTGTTCGTCGAGCTTTGGCGTGCATCGTCGCAGCCATTCGAGGGCCATGACGGCGTGTTCCATTTCTTCGTCGCGGTTGTGTTCGAGGATTTTTTTAAGCTGCTTGTCCGATGTCTGCTCGGCACGCTGGTTGTACCAGTCGACGGCCTCAAATTCTTCTTGTACGGATTTGATCGCACGTGAAAAGTTGCGCGATTTCTCACTCATTTTGTCGTAATCTTCATGCCATTCTGCACTAGTTGCCATTTTATGTAGTTCTCCTTATTTTTTTGAATAGAAATTAATTCTCGATCACGTCGGTTTGGGCAGCGGGTCGTAAAACGCATCGTCGACTTAGCAGTATCCCCACTCTTCGACGGTTGAATCGATTTGATGATCGCGTGACCGCTGGCGTGAAAATGCTTGGTTGCGTGGCGGTTTGGGCTGTTGTCGGAGCAACCGACGTGGCCGCAATTTTCACATAGCCTGAGATGCACCCAACGTCCGCCGATCTTCAAACAGTCCTCACAGCTGTCGGCGTTGGGTCTTACGGGTATGATGGTCGAGACATGTTCGAAATAATCCATGGGTTAGCCGCCTTATAAATACTTTTTCCAAGTTTACGCTTCGCGGGCGACCAACTCAAATTTTGAAACAAATCCTTTGACGGCGGACGTAAAAAGCAATACATTCGGAGAACACTTAAAGAATAAAGGGTTCGAACCGGTCGATCTGGGTTTTGGATTTTCGGTAAACAGAACCTAGTCCGAATGGCAAACTTTCAGGTCTTTCTCCCGAAAATCGAGGCGAGTCAGATCTCGCCGAATGGAGACTAAAAAAATGAATATAAAATTTGTCCTTGCCGGCATCGCCGGATTTCTCATTTCACTAATTGGCGGTTTTGTTTTTCACGGCATGATTCTTCAGGGCGACTACGCCCAGTTGGGGCCGATCATGCGTACGATGGATGACCAGCAGGCCCATTTGCCGTTTATGCTTTTGTCGCATTTGATAAAAGGTTTTGCTTTTGCATGGGTTTACTCAAAGGGTTTGACGGCGGTGGCTCCGGCACTGACCCAAGGGCTGAAATTTGGCGTCGCCACGTGTTTCCTCGTCACGATACCTCTCTACCTGGTTTATTACGCCGTCGAACCATTGCCGGGAATGCTGGTCGGAAAACAGATCGTTTTTGACTCGATCACAATGATATTGATGGGAGTCGTCGTTTCGATGATAATCAAACCATCCGTATCAAAATGACCGAAAAATCGACGCTGAAATTTCTAAAGGATCTCGCCGCGAATGATAACCGCGACTGGTTTCAGGCCAACAAGAAATTGTTTGACGCCGCTCAGGACAATTTGACGGCCTTTGCCGGATATCTAATCGGCGAGATCGGAAAATTTGACGATGCTGTTGCCGCGATCGATCCGAAATCTTGTGTTTTTCGAAAGGGGTTTGACGCCGATCATCGGGCAGTCGAGTATCTTAAGCTCAAAGAGTTTATGGTGTTTGCGGATCTCCATGATGACAGGTTTTTAACGAGCAGCGAGTTTCCCAAATACCTCGTCGGCCTGATGAAGGAGATGTATCCGCTGGTCGCATTTTTGCGGAAGACGCTGGTCTAATGCCGCAAGCCAGCGCTTAAGCAAGGGCGTAACTAACAACATTGAAGGTTACGCCCTTGCTCACGCTCGGGCTTGTGCATTACAGATCTTCCTTTTCAATCTGCTCGATCTTTTCGACACGCCGCTCATGCCTCCCGCCTTCGAAATCGGTTTCAAGCCACGTCTTTACGATCTTTTCCTGCTCTTCGTCGGGGATATATCGTGCGGCCAATGAGAGCACATTAGCGTTATTGTGTTGCCGCGAAAGCCGCGCGATCTCTTCATTCCACGCGACGGCGGCTCGGATTCCTGGAACCTTATTCGCCGCTATCGCCATGCCCGTGCCGGAGCCGCATACAAGGATTCCACGATCGTATTCGCCATCGGCGACGGCCTCGCCCACCTTCCGGGCAAAGTCTGGATAATCGACTGACGCGGTCGAATCCGTGCCCATATCGGTGTAGTCCGCACCCATCTTGTCGAGCGTTTTTTTGATCTTTTCTTTTTCCTCGTACCCTGCATGGTCGGCGGCAATTGCGATCTTCATAATTTTGTTTGCTGAAACTTAATTTTATCACCAATTCTCTATAGGTAAAACTTCCACGAGTTTCTTTGTTGTTGTCGTCATCTGGCTTTGCGTCCCTACGTAAGCGGGCGGAACCGTCGAAAAAGGCCGGCGTCATTGTAAATTCAGAACGGACCCGCCTATGAGTTTCATAATTGCGGTTCTTATTTGTAGGTTCCGGTCGCCCGCTACGCAGGAGGTTCTGACTCACAGCATTTTTATCAAAAACGGAAACTCCGCCATCACATGAGCGATCGCAAATGCAAAATAGACATCCCTGGTCGTCGTATAATCGACCGCAAAACCGCCCCAAAGAACTACCACGATCAGCAAACTGACAACGAACGCGGCCCCGACGAGCTTTGGAAAGCCGTTTGCGTTTGAAAACAGAGGGATTTCGCTCAGTTTCCACGGCATCGCCCGCCAGTCGACCAGCGGTATCAGCAATATCCAAACGGCGAAATGGATCGATTCGAGAAAGACGTGTGTCGCGACCAGAAAGTGGCTCGAGATTCCCGGTAATATCTGGCTGCCCGCATGCTGCGTGATACGCCATAATAAATTGGTTTCCCCTATTAAATTTGGGGACAAATTTGGACGTCCGGAGAACGCCAGCCATAATCCGAAGACGAAGACTGGGATCGACCCGAGACAGTAATGGTAAGCCCGCAGCCATTCAGGCTTAGTCCGCCGTATCTGCCGCTCCAAAAACCACATCGCAACGAAAGGATGAATATAAACGAGCGACAGGCTCCAGTATTGCGGCACGAGCCACGCGAGGGCGGCAAGCAAAAACGCGGCCGGAAACGCCCACATCCAATCGCTTTTTGGCCGTTGCTTACCTCGCAAATAAAACAGCACGGCAAGCCACAGGACAAACACCGTGTTCCAGATTGCCGAGAATGTCGCCCAGCTACCGAGACCCCACAGCCAGTTTCCGCTGGCAAAATATAACATCAAATAAGCCGCCGCCAGGACGATCACGCCGCCGATGCCGACCGAATAATACAGCGTCGATCTTCCCCACCGCAGCGGCATCCTGGCGGCGAAATAGCGAAACTCCATGAAATTATGGACGCCCGCAAACAGGAATATCGTCGCGATCGACGCCTGCAACGGCGCGACGCCGATCAGCACCGACGCCAACGCGCACGCCGCAACGAACGCCGCCAAAAAAACGTGCGCACTCGTCAATTCAAATCTGGGAACCCGAACCTCTTGCATCTATGAAAGTCCAAATGGGAAAAAGGTTAAAAGTGAAAAAATCGCTCCCGCGAATTAGGTAAAATTCTTAACTTTTTCCCTTTTTCTCGTTATTACTCTTCTCCGCTTGGCTTATCTTTCGGATTCGGCACGATGAGGACAACGCCGCCGACCTGATCATCCGACGTTTCGAGCTTGACGTGGCCCGAGCCAAAATTATAAATATGCAGCGATTGCGAGAACATTTTACCCGTAATGCTGCGAGCCTCAGGCGGCGGGCCGGCATTTGCATAAACCAGAGTCGCGGCCGATACGATGCCTGTGACGACTGCCAAGACGACAAGGCCTTTGCCGCCCTTGCTCGCCGCCTTGCCTGAACGGACAAACCATATTCCGCCGAAAACAAGCGCAAGGCTCAGAAAAGATCCGCTGACTATTGTCTGCGTCCGCGAAAAGCTCCTGACCGCCGCAGTCGAGTCGCTATCCGAATCCATATCATCAAGCGCGGCCCGCAGGGCTTTGATCTCTGATTTCGGGATGATGAGCTTGGCTTCTTTAGCGTCCTCGACCAGCCGGATCGTCATCAACGTGTCGATGGCCTTTTTACTGTTCGGTTTGGGTGTTTTTTCCGGCTGCGGACGAGCGATATCGGCGAAACCGGATGCCACACCTAAAAGAATCATCGCTGTCAGGCAAATTGAACGTTTCATTGTCGTGTCTCCTATTTTTGAAATTTTCGAAATTATATCAGTAATCTCAAATTGAGAACGAAAGAATGCGGTAAATCTCGCAAGTGAGGGTTTAAAAAATTGATTTTGTCAGTCTTCCCTGCCACATTTGCTCTGACAACTGGCCGATTTTGCGTTACAATTCTCCGGAGTCCCTACTTTTTTTGGAAACCTATGCGAGCACAATTAAAACGATTTATCGAACAAATGGATCCGAACTCGATCGCCGTCATCCCCGCCGCTCACGAAGCGACGCGGAGCTATGACACCGAGTTCAAATTTCATCAGGACCCAGACTTTCTCTACCTGACCGGTTTCCCCGAGCCGGACGCCATAGCGGTGATTGATCCATCGTCGAAAACCCCCTACACGCTCTACGTCCGCCCCCGCGATCCGGTAATGGAAACGTGGTTTGGCCGCCGTCAGGGCGTCGAAGGTGCGGTCAAGAATTACAAGGTTGACCGGGCGGTCTCAGTCGAGAAGTTTCCTGCCGATTTGGCGAAGCTACTCGACGGCCATGAAGTGCTTTATTACCGATTTTCGGTTGACACGGCTCTCGACCAGCAAATACTTCACTATCTCTCTAACCAACGCCAGCGCCGTCTGAAAACGGCGTATCCGCCTCACACTATCAAAGACCCGACGATCATTACCGGCGAGATGCGTCTGCACAAATCGGAGAAGGAAGTCACCTTTATGCAAAAGGCCGCCGACATCGCTGGTGCTGCTCACGTGCTCGCGATGAAAAAGGTCAAACCCGGCATGAACGAAGGCCAGGTCGAATCTCTTATGGAAGCCTACATGCGTGACAACGGCGCAAGCGGTGTCGCTTATAATTCGATCATCGGCGGCGGCGATAATGCGACGATCCTGCACTACGTCGAAAACAACATGCCGCTCAAGGATGGCGACCTGATACTGATCGATGCAGGCGCTGAATATGAAGGCTATGCCTCCGACATTACAAGGACATTTCCAATAAACGGCAAATACTCGGCGGCTCAGCGCGAGATTTACGATGTCGTGCTCGATGTCCAGCAGCAGTGTATCGATTACACAAAGACCGGAAACACCGTCAAAGGCCGTCAGGAATTCTCGATCGAGCTGCTAACCGAGGGTATGAAAAAGCTCGGCCTCCTCAAGGGCAAGACCAAGGACCTGATTAAGAAAAAGTCGTATATGAAATATTATATGCACGGCGTCGGCCACTATCTCGGCCTCGATGTACATGACGCCGGACGATACTTTACGGACCAAAACGCTAAAAATTCCCGTCCGTTTGCTCCGGGCATGGTATTGACGGTTGAGCCGGGCCTCTACATCCCGCCCGACGACAAATCGGCTCCCGCCAAATACCGCGGGATCGGCATTCGCATCGAGGACGACGTGCTGGTCACCAAGGACGGCAACCATAATCTGACCGGTAAAGTGCCAAAAAATCCGGACGAGATTGAGGCTCTGATGCAGAAGCCCGCACGTAAGTAAGGGCGAAACAGTCAGCACAATGCATCTCAACGACATTGCCAAAAATCTCCCAGCCCTCTTCGCCGCTCTGCTGGTGAGCATACTCTTCATCCAGTCGGGACTGGACAAGGTGCTCGATTGGAAAGGCAATCTTGAGTGGCTTACCGGCCATTTTTCCAAGACGGCTCTTGCCAAAACGGTACCGCCGATGCTCGCAACAGTAACAGTCATGGAGCTTGCAACCGGATTTCTAAGCGTTGCGGGAATTATCTATTTTTTCGCCGCTGGTTCACTTGTCCTAATATTTTGGGCGTCGATCCTCGGCGCCCTGTCTATCACGGCCCTTTTCTTCGGCCAGCGCGTCGCCAAAGACTACCCCGGAGCCGCCGTCCTGGTACCTTACTTTATATTGCTTATATTAATGATGTATCTGACCGATCCGTTTCTGAAAGCCGTTTAAAAGCCGGGACGACGCGAACCCATTTGCGACAGTGACCCCGACGCGGTCAGAGGGCGAATCCGTATCAGTCGCCCGGTGCTTTTCGAAGTAGCTCCATTATCCAGCAAATTCCTGCCTGTACTTTTCCCACTGCGCCTTTTCGTCCGCCATGAATTGAACGAATTCCGGCGTTTGTCTGATGCGGTCTAAATAAGCATCGCGCTCGAAAAGAGGGTAATTGGGAAAGCCCGTCGCTGCCGTCTCCTTTAGCCATTTGACGGCTTCTACGCTGTCCCCGGCAAGCGCGTAGATGCACGCAATATCATAAGTATTGTGATGGCGGCTCGGGTCATTCGGCTTAAGTGTAGCGATGATGCCCGGAATTACCGCCTTGCCCGAGCCAAAATCGCCCTTTAGGGCCAGAAGCAAGCCCTGTAAGGACATGAAATTTGGACCGTCCCCGTACTTCGATCGAGCATCATCGATCTGATTTTGTGCATCTTCCAGGCGACCTTTTCGGAGCTCACACCAAACTGGAACGCCGTTATCTCCCGGAAAGAGTTTTCGCTGAGCAGCCAACCATTCATCTGCGTCACCGCGAAGCCAAGGCAAGATAGTGGTCAAATCTTTTAGGCTCTGACTCGTGGGGTCAATTTCAAGAGCTCGTTTTAATTCGCTCGATGCCAGGTCGTCGAGTCCGATATGTTGGTATGTGGCTGTCAATTCACCGTGGCCGCTGTTTGGATTGATCTGTTTTGCCAGGAGCATCTCACGAATAGCGGCATCATTTTGATAACCTTCGTACGCGCTCCAGAGCAGCAAACCGTTAGCGAGGTGAGATTCGGCAAGCTGCGGATCAATATCCTGCGAACGCTTAATCTCTCCCTTCGCGAGCTCCGCCCACTTAGGGGCATTCGGCTCGATAAACAGCGCCAACCACGCGTAGGCGTAAGCAAGTTGGGCATGGGCCAGCGCATAGTCGGGGTCCACATCAATCGCCTTTTTAAAAAAGTCGACAGTCTCATCCATCTGTGGTTTAGCCTCTTTGCCAAGGCCGCGCAGGTCAAGGTTATAGATGCCTTTTACATAGAAGTCGTAAGCAACCGGGGATGATGTGAACTGTTTATTCAGTCCGGCCTGCTGCGTCGGATCAAGTTGAAGGTGTAATCGAGTCGTAACCTGCCGCGCCACCGTGTCCTGGATCGTGAAGATGTCACCGGCTCGCATGTCAAAACTGTCGGCCCAAAGGGAGGTTCCATCGTTTGTTCGTAAAAGATTGAGACTCACACGCAGACGGTCGTCCGCACGCTGGACATTTCCCTCGAGAACCGCGTCTGTATTTAATTGCCGGGCGGCGGACAAAGCGTCCGTATCCTCATGAAGATAACGAAGAACGGCGCTCGTCGGCCGCACGGTCAACTGTCCAGTCTGACTGATCCTTTTAATAACTGCATCGGCTATCCCAACTCCCAGATAATTTTCGCCAGCGTCGAGTGATTTGAGCGGCAGGACGGCGAGAGATTCGATTTGATTTCCCGGTGTAAAGAATCGTGCTTTACCGAACCAGGCGGCTGTAATAAGGAACACGGCGGCCAGAGGAATTACCCAAAGCCATTTTCGAGA
>JANYIL010000286.1 GCA_025362075.1 Chloracidobacterium sp. | reverse complement strand
TAAGAATTGCCAACTGAAGTTGGAACTCCAACCTTACTGAAGTATCGGGTGAAATCCGCCCTTGCTGTGGTCGGCGGTGGCCGCGTAGCGCTTGCGGTCGTTGTGATACAGGACGAGATGTTCGCCCTCGTAGCGGACGACATTGGAGATTCGGTCGAAATCCCGCGTGTGCTCGGCGATCACGAAGGCGCACGGGTCGTTTGAGATGACCAGCCCGGCGGCGTAGATAAATCCGCCCTGATCGAAGACCGAGCCAGCGTATTGGTTGGCCGCGATGGCAATGTCGGGCGAATACTGACCGGCACTGTCCTTCGTGCGGTCGGCCTTGCCGATGAAGATCGAATAATCTGTGTAGTTAAGGCGTTTGAAGTAGCCGTTTTTGCGTGACACCGCAAAAAGATCGGTCAGCCCCTTATCGATCGTTTTCAGAACGGTTGCCGACGGCCGCGTCACGGCATAAACGTTAGCTCCCTTCGGTGTTTTGACGGCCACGGTAAACTTATCACCTGTGACCCGCATGGCGTTCGCCAACAGGTTGCGGTCCTGGGCATGTGCCGAGATGACAAAGCCCGCGAGGATAATTGCCGATAAAACTGAGGTAATTTTTTTCATATTCAGCCTCCATCAGTTCTACTAACAACTATCGTGCCAGATCGCGTACTTCGCCGAAGGTTAAGCTCAAGTCAAATAGATGGTGGTACTGGGGACGGGAATCGAACCCGTACGTCCCTAAGGACACAGGATTTTAAGTCCTGGGCGTCTACCAATTCCGCCACCCCAGCACGATTTATGAGATTAGCATTTGTTAGAGGAAAGGAGAAGAGGAGTGGAGGAGAAGGGGGTGAAGAGGGCGAATCTCGCGAATTACAATCTTTCCCCTCATCCCCTGATCTCCTTTTCTCCTCTTCTCACTGCGTTTGGTGTATATTGAAAACGGTGCGAATCGTGTTATTAAATAGGAAATAAATGGATCAGGTTAGCTGGATTGTTTGGTTGATCTTAAGCGTGATTTTTATAATCGCGGAGGTCTTTACGCTCGGTTTTGTGCTGTTTTGGTTTGGGGTTGGGGCACTCGCGGCGGCGGCTGTCGGTTTTCTCGGATTTGGCGTCGGGTGGCAGTTTGCGGCGTTTGCGGCTGTCTCGATCGCATTGACGGCGATGTCGCGGACGATATTTGCCAAGTATCTCCCGCACCGCGAAGGCGGGGCGATGAAGACAGGCATGGACTCGTTGCCGGGCAAGGTCGGGACTGTCACCGGTGCAAGCAAAGGTGCCCTCAACGAAGCCGCCGTCAAAGTTTTTGGCTCCACCTGGACAGCATATCCGATAGACGGGGAAATGGAATTGATCGAAGGCGAAAAAGTCGAGGTCGTTGAGGTAAAAGGCTCGTCGATCTATGTCCGAAGGGTAACGAACGAACTTCCCGAATGGCGGCAGGAGTGAAATTGAGAATTGAAAATGGAGAATTGAGAATATGATACCTTCCATTCTCAATTCTCCATTCTCAATTAACCAATCTCCGCCGTGTCCTCATCATCCTGTCCGAGATCCTGATCTGCGGTATCATGGATGCCGCCGAGGTCGATGAGTTCGAGTTTTACCTCGTCGCCCTCGTGTTCGGGGAGGTCGTTGCCGGTGAATTTGGCGATGACGACCGTGATGTTATCTTCGCCGCCGTTGGCGTTGGCGAGTTTTATAAGCTCCGCACAGGCTTCCTGCAGGCTGTCAACGTTTTCGTTCACGATCCCCTGCATTTCGGCGGCGCTCACCTTGTTCGACAGGCCGTCGCTGCATAACAGGAAAATGTCATTTCTGCACGGGACTATCCTTACCGAAACCGGGTAGATCTCGTTCTGTGCCCCGAGGGCCTGGAGGATGACATTTTTGAGCGTGTGGGTCTCGGCCTCCTCGGCGGAGATCTGCTGGGCGTCTATGAGCTGTTGGACGAGCGACTGGTCTTTGGTGATCTGATAGATCTTTTCGTTGCGGACAAGATACGCGCGGCTGTCGCCCACCTGAATTATGTCGGCCGCCGCAGGGGTGACGCCGATGCCCGTGAATGTCGCACCCATTCCCTGAAACTGCGGGTCGGTCCGGCCCTGGTGATGGATCAATTGATTGGCAAAAACGGTCGCTTCGTGCAGACGCGTGATCAGGTGATGATCGTGGGCCTCTGGTGCCAGCGTGTCGTCAATGTCTTGGCCCAGCAGTTTTTCGCTGACGGTCTCGACGGCCATCGTGCTGGCGACCTCGCCGGCCAGGGCCCCGCCCATGCCATCCGAAACGGCCATTACGACGCCGTTATCATCAATCTCAAAGGCTTGCGTTTCGATGACAAATTCGCCATCCTCCTGCGAGCTGGTCCAGGCCTTGGCGTCGGTTATGCCGAGCAAAAGGTAATTGTCCTCATTGCCCTTGCGGACGCGCCCTATGTGCGAGGCGGCATGTGTCTCAACAGTGAACATAATTTATCAGTCAAAAGTTTATAGAGTCATGAGTCGTGAGTCAAAATCGTTGTGCCGACTTTAGACTAGCAACTAGCAACTAGCGACTATGAAAGAGCTTGATCAAGGTCCTCAATAATATCTTCGACATCCTCGATGCCGACTGAGATCCGCACCAACCCGTCTGTAATGCCAAGTTTAGCACGAGTTTCGGCCGGAACGGATGCGTGCGTCATCGACGCAGGGTGCGAGATCAAACTCTCGACGCCGCCAAGGCTTTCGCCGAGTGTACAGAGCTTTACGCCCTCCAAGACCCTGCGTGCGTTGTCCAGCGATCCCGTCTCAAAAGATACCATGCCGCCAAAGCCCGACTGCTGACGTTTTGCCAGCTCATGCTGCGGATGTGAGACGAGGCCCGGGTAATAAACTTTTTGGATTTTTGGATGCTCGGCCAGAAAATTCGCGATCACGCGACCGTTCTTGTCGTGAGCCTCCATCCTGACGGCGAGCGTCTTTGTGCCGCGCAGCACTAGAAACGAATCCATCGGTGACAAGATCGCGCCGATGCAGTTCTGAACAAAACCGATCCACTCGGCATCTTTTTCGTCGTTCAGTGCGACAAATCCGCCGACGCTGTCCGAATGACCATTTAGATATTTGGTTGTCGAATGAACAACAATATCGACGCCGTGCTCAATGGGACGCTGAAAGTACGGCGACATGAACGTATTGTCGCAGATGACCTTGGCCCCGTTGGCGTGTGCCATGTCGGACACCGCCTTGAGGTCGGTGATGGTCATGATCGGGTTTGTCGGCGTTTCGACAAAGACCATTTTTGTATTCGGCTTAAAGGCACTCTCAAGATTGGCAATATCCGACGTGTCCGCAAGATCAAACTGGACGCCGTAATCGGTCAATATGCGGTTAAACAATCGGAACGTGCCGCCGTAGGTATTGTCACCGAGGATGACGTGTTCGCCGCTTTTGACCAGCTTTAAGGCCGTGTCGATCGCAGCCATGCCGGACGCGAACGCAAAGCCGAATTTTGCACCTTCGAGAGCCGCAATATTCTTTTCCAGGGCCGAGCGTGTCGGGTTTTGGGTGCGGGCGTATTCGTATCCGCCGGTCGGCTTTCCGAAAGCTTCCTGTTTATATGTTGAAGTCTGATAGATCGGAACGCTGACCGCACCGGTTGAGGCGTCCGGTTCGTTACCTGCGTGGATCGCCGTTGTCGAAAAACCCATAGTAAATACCTGCGAGGCGGATAGTTGATTGATTTTAACGTATTTTGGGCCGCCAGGGCTAATTATCGCGCAAGATTGATCGGCGAATATCGAAAACCACACGCAATTAATTTACAAAGAGGTCGAGATCCTCAGGCGAGAACAAACCGGCCGGTACTCGCCAGCCGGGTTTCATAGTCGGTGATCGTGGCTTCGTGCTGCAGCGTCATGCCGATATCGTCGAGTCCGTTGAGCAGGCAATGTCTGCGAAATTTGTCGATCTTGAAACTACGGGTGAAAGCAGCACCGTCGGTGACTGTACAGTTTTCGAGGTCAACGGTAAGGGTAAAATTCGGATCGGCGGAGACGGCTTCGCCTAGATACGCTACATCTGCGGCGTCCAATGTAATTGGGAGCAGGCCGTTTTTAAGGCTGTTATTATAGAAAATATCCGCAAAACTCGGAGCGATGATCACGCGAAACCCGTGGTCCATCAGGCTCCACGGAGCGTGTTCACGCGACGAGCCACAGGCAAAATTCGCGCCTGCTATCAGGATCGAAGCCCCGGCGTAACGTGGATCGTTGAGCACAAAATCAGCGGTCGGCGTGCCATCAGCAGCAAAACGCCAGTCATAAAAAAGGAATTCGCCATAGCCCGAACGTTCGATACGCTTAAGAAATTGCTTCGGAATGATTTGGTCGGTGTCGATATTTTCCCGCATGAGCGGGACGCACGAACCTGAATGTACTACAAATTTATTCATTGTTCATTGAATCATTGATTCATTTTTTATATTTGGGCGAATTGCTTTTGGCGGTTATCTGCGATGCCGCGAAAATCGCCAATAGTTCATTTGCTTCGTCCATTAGAGGCTTCAATTTCTGCGCGTTTACTATCTCAGTTTCGACCAGCAATTCGAGCCAGAAAACTGTTTCATCTGCCTCTTCGACAACAACGCCGATCTTCGCGATAAATTCAGCGGAAGAGCGAGCTCGACAAACTGCTCTGTAATTAGCCGCGACAGATGTTCCCGAACGAAGAACCTGCTTGCCGATAATTCGAGCCTCGTCGGTTTTTGGTAATGCCTGAAAAAGCTTGATGACCCTTATTGCGAATTGCTTTGAGCGATCTTTTAGAACTTCTTGCTTGGTCACTTGTCACTTCCTCTCAACTTAGTGTTTTTGACAATAATATAGCCAGAAAATGAATAAATGACCAAATGAACCAATGACTCAATCCCTAAATTTCCAATCGCGGACATCAACAAAGTGTCCCGTGATCGCGGCGGCGGCGGCCATCATCGGGCTGACAAGATGCGTCCGTCCACCGCGGCCCTGACGGCCTTCGAAATTGCGGTTGCTGGTAGATGCGCAGCGCTCACCGTCGGCGAGAACGTCGTCGTTCATCGCAAGACACATCGAGCATCCGGCGTCGCGCCATTCGAATCCGGCGTCGATAAAAATTTTTGCGAGGCCCTCATCCTCAGCTTGTTTTTTGATCTGCATCGAACCTGGAACGATCATCGCTTTGACGCCGCTGTTGACATGATAGCCGTTAGCTACGCGGGCGGCTTCGCGAAGGTCTTCGATCCGCGAATTCGTACACGAGCCTATAAATGCAACGTCGATACCGATCTCATCGATCTTTTGCGACGGCTCGAGGCCCATATACGCGAAGGCCCGTTCATTGGTCTCACGTTGGCTGGCGTCGCGAGCATCTGAAATATCCGGCACGGATTCCGAAATCTTAACCGACATCTCGGGCGATGTTCCCCACGTGACATAAGGCTCTAAATCACCGGCGTCGATGGCGACAGTCTTGTCGTACGCGGCTCCGGCGTCGGTCGGCAGGGTTCCCCAATATGCGACCGCACGGTTCCAATCTTCGCCCTTCGGAGCAAAGGGTCGCCCTTTTAGATACTCAAAGGTCTTTTCGTCGGGGGCTATCAGGCCGGCTTTTGCACCGGCTTCAATACTCATGTTGCAGACGGTCATCCGTCCCTCGATCGATAGCGATTCGATCGCCGAGCCGGCGTATTCGATCACATGCCCGGTCGCTCCGCCGGTGCCGATCTCGTTGATGATGCCGAGGATAATATCTTTGGCAGTGACGCCGTAGGGCAGCTTGCCGTCGACGCGGATGAGGAAATTTTTCGCGGGCGATTGTTGCAGCGTCTGTGTTGCGAGGACGTGCTCGACCTCGCTCGTGCCGATGCCGAACGCCAAGGCCCCAAATGCACCGTGTGTCGATGTGTGCGAATCGCCACACACTATCGTCATTCCAGGCTGTGTCAGCCCCTGCTCAGGCCCGAAAACGTGGATGATGCCTTGCTCGATGCGGTCGAGATCGTAGAGTTTGACGCCAAACTCCTTGCAGTTTTCGCGAAGCTTTTCGACCTGCTGGGCAGCTATTGGGTCTTTGAAGGGCAGGTTGCGGTTCAGCGTTGGGATGGCGTGATCAACCGTCGCAAACGTTCGTCCCGCCTGGCGAACCTTGCGGCCCGCGACCCGGAGTCCTTCGAAAGCCTGCGGTGATGTGACTTCGTGAATCAGATGCAGATCGACGTACATCAGAGCCGGTTGTCCGGCCTCTTCATGGACGATGTGCGATTTCCAAACCTTGTCGTAAAGCGTTTTCATGATTAGACGGCGTGACGGGCCTGACCGGATTGCGCAAATTCGACGGCAAACTTTGCGACGATTTCTCCGGCGTCGGAAGTCGAAACAGATGTTTCGCTTATCTTGGCGATATCGACCGTGCGATGTCCCTCATCGAGGAATTTTTCGATCGCTTTGTCGATCGCGACCGCGGCCGGTTCATTTTTTGCGGTATATCTCAGGAGCATCGCGGCCGAGGCGATCGCTCCCAGCGGATTAGCGATATTTTTTCCGGCGATGTCCGGGGCTGAGCCGTGGACGGGCTCATAAAGATCGATCTGGCCGCCGATGGTCGCTGAGGCGAGCATGCCGAGCGAGCCGGTCAGGACGGCGGCTTCGTCCGAGAGAATGTCACCGAACAAATTCTCGGTGACAATCACATCAAACCGTGACGGGTTGGTCACGAGATGCATCGCACACGCGTCAACAAAAAGGTGATCGAGCGTTACGTCCGGATAGTCCTCGGCGACCTTCGTGACGGTTTGGCGCCATAGACGCGAGGTTTCGAGGACGTTTGCTTTGTCGACCGAGGTCAGTTTTTTGCTTCGAATGCGGGCGGTTTCAAACGCGACGCGGGCGACGCGTTCGATCTCGGCGACCGAGTAGCGCATTGTGTTAAAAGCCTCGCTATTGTCGTCATTTACGCCCCGCGGCTCACCAAAATAAAGGCCGCCGAGCAGTTCGCGGACGATCATCATGTCGGTGCCGCGAAAGACATCCTCGCGCAGCGGCGACGAGCCGATCAAAGCTGGAAACGCTCGTGCGGGACGCAAATTAGCAAAACCGCCGAGCGATTGTCTCAGCCGCAGCAAGCCGATCTCAGGCCGCTGATTTGGCGGCAGATCGTCGTATTCCGGTGAACCGACCGCACCGAGCAAGACCGCATCGCTCTTGACGCAGGCCGCACGAGTTTCTTCCGGATACGGATCGCCGATGGCGGTGATAGCGGCACCGCCGATCAAATGGTCGGTGGTCTCGATCTCCAAGCCAAATTGCGGGGCGACCGCGTTCAGCACACGTAGCGCTTCGCGGGTCACTTCGATACCGACGCCGTCGCCGGCTAAAGTACAGATCTTCATAAACTTAAAATAACACGGAACGCTTACGCCGCGATCGCGGTCGAGGCACTCACCGGTGCCAACGCTAAAAGGTCCTGATCGTAAACGTTTTTCTTGCGGTCGGCGAGGGCGACAAAACGCGGGTAGATCTCGGCAATATCGTCGTCGCCGAGTAGCAGACCAAGTTCCTCGTATCGTGAGGTCAACGCGTGGCGGCCCGAATGCTTACCGAGCACGATGCTGTTTTTTGGCACACCGACTGATTCAGGCGTCATGATCTCATAGCAGAGCGGGTTGCTCAGCACGCCGTGCTGGTGGATGCCTGCCTCGTGCGCAAAGGCGTTGCGGCCGACAATCGCCTTGTTCGGCTGGACGGCAAACCCAACGATCGACGACAATAGCTGGCTTGTAGGATACAGCTGGGTGGCGTCGATATTATTAGAGTACGGCATCTTGTCAGCGCGGACGGTCATGGCCATTACCAACTCTTCCAACGAAGCATTGCCGGCCCGTTCGCCGATCCCGTTAATCGTGCATTCGACTTGTGTCGCACCTGCCTCGATGGCGGCGAGACTGTTTGCGACCGCCAAGC
>JANYIL010000193.1 GCA_025362075.1 Chloracidobacterium sp. | reverse complement strand
GTCTATGCTGTTGACACAGTATCAGAGCCTGCGCGAGATCGCCGTCCGATGGAATTTACGGAAATATATCTGGGTCAGGTTGGAATTGACGACTTTCGAAAGAACGCTCGCGGCGAACTCGGAACCAGAACCGCAACTCTGCACGCGCAAGGTATCAAAAAACTTCGGCAAAACTGGATATTCAAGGCTTAGTCTCCTTGATCTTTAACCTAGCCAGTCTTGGAATTGCTCCACGGGCAATTTCAAAAAAGTGAAAATCCTTTTCAATCCCGATGCTCTTGTACCCGACGGCTTCGGCGGCGGCCAGAGTGGAGCCTGCCCCCGCAAACGGGTCTAGAATCACCCCTTCCCCAAGGGGCAAAACCGCTCGAACGATCTGTCTCATAAAGGACTGTGGCTTGAGAC
This sequence comes from Chloracidobacterium sp., assembly GCA_025362075.1. Classification (GTDB taxonomy): domain Bacteria; phylum Acidobacteriota; class Blastocatellia; order Pyrinomonadales; family Pyrinomonadaceae; genus OLB17. Next base: position 3,849 of record JANYIL010000193.1, on the reverse strand, counting down.
TTGGATGAGGAGCAAGTGCTCGTTCGTTTTTACGTGTCGGTGAAGACTCAATAACGTCGGTGAACGGCTTATATTTAGACGGCCGACGAAAGCCGCCCGTTTTCCACTTTCTCAAATTGTCTTGTGCTCTTCCTTCAAGGGGTTTTCTAAAAACCAGCCACGGCTCCCAGGCGGATCGCGGCATCATGCTTATTTCGGAAAACTCCTCATGAGCGGCCTTAGGCCGATCTCCTCCCCGCATGGTCATGGTCAGTCTGACTATTTCTCCGCGCCTTTCAAGACCGGAATCGGCCAATGCACCCGACACAATATAAGAGAGCAAGGGATTTGTCGCGACCAGCACATGAGCTCCGGGCACAAGTTTGGGCAGAAGAAGCCTAGTCAGGAGGGAAAAGAAAGTCCGCAATTCATCCAGTTGATCGCGAGTTAATGTAGTGAACCTTGGTAAAGGTGACCGGGTATGCCCATCGAACGAAGGTGGGATTCTCCAGACACCACCTTTACCACTGCGTAATTTTGATTGCTGCTCAGCGGTGTATTCATGCAATCCATAAGGTGGATCGGTAACCACTGCATGGATCGAGTGTAATTCTTGTTGGGTAATCCATTCAAAACAGTCGGCGTGAACCAGCTTACTGCGTCCAAACTCAAATACAACTTGCTTATCTATTGCGAGTGATTCCAATACAGGTTCATTGGCTATATTTTCTTTCAGCCGATAAATACCCCGATCTTCTCGAAGAAAAACATCGGGCGTGTTCAGACGCAAATACGATCTTATGGATGACGAAGGTGTCGGGCCCACGATCTGGTTTACTCGCAGTTCTATATCACCGACCGACATTGACGCAGAGGATTGCGACAGAATATGCATGATCGCATCGCGTATTCTGCCCGGCGAGTATCGATTTTGTTCGGAGTTCACTGATCTGACAATAGACGTCTGGACGTCTATTGTCAATTGTGCAACGCACGAAGTTTGAGTAAGATGGCGAACAAAACAGAATAAAAAAACTTGTCGCGACCCGGTTTATTGTGTTAAATTTAATTTTGCGGTCAGCTATGCATGACCAACCGGCCGCGTTGCCTTAACAATTCACCGAATATACAATAAATTCCGCATCGGCATTTTCCGAACGAGTGCACCAAATGGCAGATACGCCTTTTATTTTGCAAGAACATCAGTTTCAGAGACTCAAGACCGTGCTGGCGCGTCTCTGTGTGGAATGTGCCGCGCGTGTTGTCTTTTTGATCGACCGCGATGGCCAGCCGATCGCGTTTCACGGTGAGATCGGCGATATGGACACGACCAGTTTCTCCAGCTTAGCAGCGGGAAATGTGGCCGCGACCAGCAGTATGGCCAAGCTGATCGGCGAAGACGCTTTCCCGTGTGTGGTTCACGAGGGCGAGCACGAGAGCATTTACATCAGCATCATCGGCCGCAGCCTGCTCGTCGTTGTTTTTGACGAACGCTCGACCCTGTCGCTGGTCAAGATCCGATCAAAACGCGGCAGCTTTGAGGTTGCAGGTATTTTGGACGAGGCGACGACCGACTCAGCCAATTTTCGCATTAACCAGAATTCGTTCTTCTCCGAGATCACGGACGAGGATATTGATAGCCTGTTTAGTTAGTTGATAGTGGAAAGTTGATAATTGAGAATTAAAAATTCTCACTATCCATTATCCATTATCCATTATCCATTATCCACTGAATTATGACTTTTATAAATTATGCATCCCGCGAGATAAATTGCAAGATCGTTTACTACGGCCCGGGCTTGTGCGGCAAGACCACGAATTTGCAGTATATTTACGATTCGACGGCACCTCAGGCTAAGGGCAAGCTTATATCCTTGGCGACCGAGACCGACAGGACGCTGTTTTTTGATTTTATGCCGCTCGAGCTGGGCACGGTGCGCGGATTTAAGACGCGTTTTCACCTGTACACCGTGCCGGGACAGGTATATTACGATGCGTCGCGAAAATTGATCCTGAAGGGCGTTGACGGCGTCGTTTTTGTCGCCGACAGCCAGGAAGAGCGGATGGACGCCAATATCGAATCGCTCTACAACCTCGAAGAAAATCTCGGCTCGCAGGGCTACGACCTCAATCAACTACCCTATGTCTTACAGCTAAACAAACGCGATCTGCCCAATGTGACGCCGTACGAAGAGCTTTCGCACGAGTTGTTGAAAAAGGGTGAGCCTGTTTTCGAGGCCGTTGCCACCAACGGAACTGGCGTTTTCGACACGCTAAAGGCCGTCGCGAAACAGGTGCTGACGGAATTAAGAAAGGGATAGATCGCCACAAAAAGGCACAAAAGACGCAAAAGTAAGAGAGAGACGGAATCCAATATCCTGCCTCTTTTCTGCGCGTTTTGCGCCTTTTTGCGGCCAAAAAAAAAAGCCGCGAGGACAGGAGAGTACTCGCGGCTTTTCTTTACCCGTTACCTGTTACCGGTCACGGTTAACTAATTTATTTGGGCATCAAAACGCTGTCTACAACGTGGATCACACCATTTGACTGCATTACGTTGGCGATCGTGACCTTTGATTTGCCGCCCTTTTCGTCGGTAATGATCACATCCTTGCCGTCCATTGTTGCGGTCAACATACCGCCGGCGACTGTCTTCATGGCAAATTTGCCCTTTCCGTCTTCGATTCCCTTTGCTATCGTGGCCGCGTCCATCTTGCCGGGAACGACGTGATAGGTGAGGATGCCCGTCAAAGCCTTTTTGCTTTCCGGTTTCATCAAGTTATCAAGCGTTGCCTTAGGAATTTTGTCGAATGCGGCGTTGGTCGGTGCAAAAACCGTGAACGGCCCGGCTCCTTTCAGCGTGTCGACCAATCCAGCAGCTTTTACGGCCGCGACCAGTGTCGTGTGATCCTTGGAATTGACGGCGTTGTCGATGATGTCTTTTGTCTTCATCATCGGCGATCCGCCGACCATCGGATTGTCGTCCGCAGCCGGGGCCGTTGCTGTATTCGCGGGGGTCATAACGGCAGTGTTGTTAGCCTTCATGCTGTTGTTGGCCATGGACGTGTTGGCGTTATTGGTCGCCATTCCGCCGCATGCTCCCATGACGGCTGTCGCCGTTGCCATTGCAAAAGTCAGTAAATATTTCATGTCATTTCTCCTTAAAGATGTCTATTTCGAAAGCAGTCGTACGGCACGCTTCTTTCAACGTGGTTCTTCTAAACCACGCGTGCGAAAACCACACAAAACTTGCTACGAATTATTTTCGCACATTTCGCGCGTTTGGATTCATAATATTTCGCGCGGATCGAGAAAGGAAAAGAAGAGTTAGCCGCAAAAAGGCACAAGAAGCGCAAAAAAGAGGCAGAAATAATTTTTTCTTACCTCCTTTTTTAATTTTGCTGCTTTTTGTGCCTTTTTGTGGCCAAATTGCATTTAATAAATGGCGGAGCCGACGGGACTCGAACCCGCGACCTCCAACGTGACAGGCAAGTATTCGAGCCTCTAAAAGAGGGTTAAATATGCCTGTTTTCAGGCACTTAGCAAAAGGTCGCACTCACGTTTCGACTTAGTTGCTTTATTTAAGCGGAGTATTTTGGGGACGTTTTGGGGTACCTTTTTTGGGCTTGGCGTATATCGTCATTCACGCTTCATCGATAGCTTTCATTCCGTATCGCAGATCCTGCAACTCGCCTCCAAATCTACATGTAAATTGCGTCCGAAGTGAGTTTCGTGTCCGAAGCGGCCCATGCTTTTTCAAACTCCTTGTTAACAAGTGCCTCGGACGAAGTTTTCCCCCTGTTTGTGTAAGGCGTCGGACAAACCGAACAGCGAGAGGCCATCTCGTGGACGCATGGCGATCGCTTCGCGGTA
>JANYIL010000190.1 GCA_025362075.1 Chloracidobacterium sp. | reverse complement strand
TACGCTGAACAAGGAACTTCGTTTACTCGGAGCGCGTATAAGTCACTCGCAGTCGGACGAAATGAATTTTATGAAGCGGTGGCTCGATGCGAGAGGCGAGCCGACCACGATGAAAATGTCGGGCATGGATATGTCCGGGATGAGCGGCATGAGCATGCCGGGAATGGATATGCCGAGCCATCAGCTTCAAATGCTCATGCCGGGAATGCTTACCGCAAAACAGATGGACGCTTTGCGAAAGGCAAAAGGCGCTGAGTTTGACCATCTGTTTTTGTCGGGAATGATCCAGCATCATACCGGTGCATTGACGATGGTAAAAGATCTGTACAATACGGCCGGAGCCGGACAGGACGCCGTGCTTTTTGGTTTTACGACCGATGTCGACAGCGGCCAGAGGGCCGAGATAAAGATCATGCAGAATATGTTAGGTGATCATCACTAGAGGAGAAATTATGAATCGAATAGGCTTTTATCGTTTGTTAGCAGCTTCCTTTTTTCTGTGTTCGTGTTTTGCGACCGCGACGCTGGCGCAAAACAATCCATTTGCTCCGGTACCGGCTCCGCCGCTGCCGTCTGGAATGACGGGTGCCAATCCTAATGACCCGCGTGCCAAGCTAAAGCCGGGCATGTACGACGCCGGCGAAGCAGCGTCCGGGCTCAAGCTCCTCAAAATGATGAAGAAGCCCGAAGCGTTTCAAATTTCGAACGACCCCACCGACCCCAAGGTAGATAAGGGCGCGAGTATTATCGCCGGCGACACGTCAAAGATCCCGGCTCCGATGAAACTGGTCCTCGCCGGTCTCGCCTTTGCGAATTCCGACATGGCGTTTCAGGGCAATCACCTCTTTCAGGGCAACTTTTACGGGATGAGCATCTACGACATTTCCGACCCGGCAAATGCCCTTTTGCTGACCTCGATCGTCTGTCCGGGCGGGCAGGGCGACGTGTCGGTCTACAAAAATCTTATGTTTATGTCGGTCGAAATGGCGAACGGCCGTGTCGACTGCAGTGCCGCCGGGTTTCCGATCCCTACCACGCCGGGGCCTGCTGCTGCGTCGAAAGACCGTTTTCGCGGCGTCAGGATCTTTGACATCTCGGACATCAAAAATCCAAAACAGGTTGGGGCCGTCCAGACCTGCCGCGGATCGCATACGCACACGCTGGTAACCGATCCGAACGACAAGAATAATGTTTACCTATACGTCTCGGGCACCTCGTTTGTCCGTCCTGACGAAGAGCTTGCCGGATGCTCCGATGGAACACCCGATAAAAACCCGAATACCGCTAAATTTCGCATCGACGTGATAAAGGTACCAGTCAAGGCCCCGCAAGACGCAAAAATAGTGTCGAGCCCGCGGATCTTTATGGATTCGCGTTCGAATGAAATCGCCGGCCTGACAAACGGCGGCACCCACGGAGCGCTCGACAAGCCGACACCGACCGACCAGTGCCACGACATCACCGTGTATTCGGCGATCGGTTTGGCTGCCGGAGCATGCGAAGGTAACGGCATCCTGCTTGACATCAAAGATCCGGCTAACCCAAAACGTGTCGATGCGGTCAACGACGTTAACTACTCGTACTGGCACTCGGCCTCGTTCTCAAACGACGGCAAAAAGGTCGTGTTCACGGACGAATGGGGCGGCGGCCTCGGCGCTCGCTGCCGCGAGAACGATCCTAATGTGTGGGGAGCCGATTCGATCTTTCGCATCGAAAATAACAAGCTAAAATTTGCGAGCTACTACAAAATGCCATCAGCCCAAGGCGACACTGAAAATTGCGTTGCTCATAATGGCTCGCTCGTTCCCGTTCCCGGACGCGACATTGAGGTACAGGCCTGGTATCAGGGCGGCATCTCTGTCATGGACTTTACCGATGCCGATCATCCTAAGGAGATCGCGTATTTTGACCGCGGTCCCATCGACCCAAATGTGCTCGTGCTCGGCGGCTCATGGTCGGCATACTGGTACAACGGTCATATCTATTCGTCCGAGATCTCACGGGGCCTCGACATCTTTGAGCTGACCCCGTCCAAATTCCTCACGCAAAACGAGATCGACGCCGCGAAATCGGTAAAGGTCGCCGAACTCAATGTGCAGAACCAGCAGAAGATCGTGTGGCCGAAAAACAAGGCCGCGGGACTCGCGTATATCGACCAGTTAGAGCGGTCGGGAAGCCTCCCCGCCGACCAGATCGCCGAACTCCGTAACGCCGTCAAGGCCAAGAATTTGGACCAGACACAGGTTGCCAAACTTAAAAACATGATGCAGCGGAGAGCAAGTAAAGTTAGCGGGGCGGATGTAGCCCGGCTCAAAGCCATCGCCGAGATCGTCGGGCAGCCCGCCTTATGATTCCCTTAGTTTGGAGGTTCGCGGTTGCTATGACCGTTTGAACAGAGACTGGCTAATACTTCCATAGAATAAAAGAACGTCATCGCCAATGGCGTTCTTTTGCTTAGCCCGCACGGGCAAGTGGACTCTGATTTCTCGGTTGAATAGTTGGAACAGTATCTATATGTCGAAAGTAGTTGTTCAGAGCTTTGGTATCTCACTCGACGGATTTGCCGCCGGGCCGGATCAGGATCTTGCTAATCCGCTCGGCACCACGGGGCCTGAGATCATGGAATGGTTTTTTCCGACCAAGACCTTCATCGAGCAGCACGGCGGCGAAGGCGGTGAGACGGGCGTCGATAACGATTTTGCAGCCCAAAGCATGTCAGGTAAAGGAGCCTGGATATTGGGTCGAAATATGTTTAGCCCAATTCGTGGTCCCTGGCCCGACGATAGCTGGAAAGGGTGGTGGGGTGACGAACCCCCGTATCATGTGCCGACATTTGTCCTGACCCACCATGCGCGCGATCCGATCGAAATGAAGGGCGGCACGACGTTTCATTTTGTGACCGATGGCATTCATTCGGCCCTGGGGCAGGCAAAGGTGGCCGCGGGAGATCTGGATGTTCGTATCGGCGGTGGTCCGACGACGGTTCGCCAGTATCTCAAGGCACGACTGATCGACGAATTGCACCTTGTATTGAGGCCGGTGATCCTTGGCAAAGGTGAGCCGCTTTTTGCGGGAGTCGATCTGCGGGAACTTGGCTACACGGTCGAAAAATGGGTCGCGGGCGAAAGGGCGATCCACTTGTTCGTCAAAAAGGAAAGCTAAAGCGAGGCCAGTTTATAGACACCGGTCGCCAGCCTCTCGGCAAACCCATCATCCACGAGCTGATGATTTGCCCTGCCCGATTCCCAACGTTGAAAGCCGAATTTGCCCGACAGTTCGCCTAAATGCGTCAGACCGTAAGCCTCAAGGAATGAGCGTGCGAGTTCCTTTACTGCCTCGTCACGCGGGATCTTGATCTTCATTTCTTCGGGAAATCTTGCTTCGGCGAGCGTCCAGATATAGGTAAACTTGGGGACGTATAGAGCCTCTTGCGGTACGACTTTCATCCGGCGTTGGAGTTCGTCCAGCGCGGTTGTTAGGTCCTTTTTTTCTTTGAAACCACACTCTTCGCGCAGGTCGGCGGTCGCCATCTCCCATTCTTTGCGGAGTACTTTCAAGACTGTCCGCGCATTTTTTGAAAGAATGCCGCCTTCCCCCTTTCGCGAACAGCCCCAAATCGCATTGAAAACCGGGATCATTCGCGGAGCCAGAAACCATGATTTACCTTTGATCAGCTTAGCGTAATAGACCTTTCCGCGCGCCATGACCTCGTCCTTGAGCACCCACGCACGGCTTGCTTCGGGATCTTTTTGAACGTTTCGCGGCATATGGGCGTCGCGTCGGCCGCACACGGCGATATAGACGGACGGCATCTCTTTCCGAGCGTCGGTCAGGCCCAGGCAGAAACCGAGTTCTTCCACCATTGCCTCGACCTGTTCGGCGGTGTCGACCTTTAACGATTCCTCACGCCGCCATTTGCGGTCGCGGTATAGTTCGATCTCTTCGGGAAGCTCACGCATAGGAATTTTTAGCCACCGATCACACGGATAAGAAATGATAGACAAAATAAAAAGGGCGGGCAATCCAATATCGCTCGCCCCGCCGTTTGATCGGTGGAATAAAGAAATGTTGCCACAGATTACGCGGATAAAAACAGATAAGAAAATAGAAACAAAAAAAAGGACAAGCGACGTCCTGATCGCCTGCCCTTTCTTATCCTTTCTTGATCTGTAAAATCTGTGGCAACATTTCTTCTATTTCGTATTCAACTGCGCTGGGGCTGCGGCCTGGATCGAGACTACCGAGCCTTTCATCAACTGAATGTCGCTGTTTCCCTGTACCGCAACTGATCCGGCTCCGACACCGCCGCCGATGATCGCGCCGATCACTGCTCCGTGGCCTCCGCCCGCGATCGCACCGATGATCGCACCGAGACCTGCACCAGCGCCGCCGCGTTTCGCCGTTTGGCTGGTTTGATTATCGCCCCTGACGGTGCCTTCGTTATCGACCTGCACAACCTTGCCGGTGACGTCGGTGATGCCGCGGGTCGTACCGGCGAAATCGTAGGTCGTGCCGTCACGCAGGGTTATTTTTTCGAAATTGAGCGTGACATTCGACCGACCGGTGATCTTGCCCGAGCGGTTGATGCCGGAAACATAACCCTCGATCGTCGCACCGCGAAATTCATCGGGCGACTGCACGGTCATGCGAAAACGGTCGTTGTTTTGCGAGACCCTGGTGTTGATCTCGTTTTCCAAAATGCCGGTCATCGAGGTGCCGTTCGGCACGACGTAATTTCCCGGCTTGACCTGGATCGCGACCGGGCGATTGCCATTCTGATTGCCATTGCCTGTCGGGCGTCCGTTGTTAGGCGAGCCGCCGTTCGCGATGCCGCCGGAATTGTCGTTATCCGAATAACCGCCGTTGGGGTCAGTGTTGTTCGTCGTATTTGGAGCATTAGGGACATTGACGCCTCCCGCCGGGATGCCGAGTTTTGCGACCACATCGGTCTTGTTATAGACGCTCTCGGCGAAGACGGTCTGGCTCAGATAGTCAGTCGTTATCCGCCGCGAGACCTTGAGGCCCTGGCCGTTGCTGACGGATGTGAATGTGATCGTATAATCTGTCTCGCCGCCTAAGGAAGAAAGGGTTAAAACCTGTCCGTTGAGAGACGCCCGATTTCGAACCGTTTTTCCCGCCCCGGAAGTCTCGGTTTTTTCGCGACCGTCCGCTGTAAATGTCAGCGGTCCGGAACTGGTTGTCGCCAGAGTGATCTGGTTGCCGCGGATGTCGATCGCGATCTGGTCCGGCGACTCGAGCTTGTCCTTGAGGTCTTGACGCTGGTCGTTCGCGACCTTGGCATCGGTAAGGATGTCGTCGATATTCTCGCTGCGTGCCCGGTCGAGATCATAGGTGCCGGAAAATCCGGCGTTCATGCCTGTCGTCTGTACTGGAGGCGAGTAAGGAGGGTTGCTATTTCCTGCATTTGGAACGCGCGGGGTGTTCGATTTGTTTGTGACCCCGTAATTGGCCGAAAGCCGGTCGAGCTGGGCCTGGACCGCTCTCCAGTCGTCCTCAACGGTGCGATTTTGCGGGTTTGCCCGGAGAAAATCGTTGATCGGCCGAGTCGCGTCGACAATAGAGCGTACATCACCGGCATTCTCACGCTTGCGGTCAAAGTTGTCCTGAAAATACCCAACGTTATCCCGCATTGTGCGGATCGCGTCGAAGATGTCTGAGGTCTGTCCGTTGTTCGACGAGGAACTCTGCATCTGATACCGGAGATATGATTCGAAATCGTCGAGCTTCGAATTCAGGCTACGCACCGCGTCACGCACATCTTTGTCATTGCGTTTTTGCGCCTCGACAATGCCCGCCGTACCAAGAATAAATGCCGCAAACAATGCGATTGCCGTAAATGAATTTCTAAACGTATTCATAATTGCCTTCCTATAATTTGAGCGATAGAGCGCACGCGCCCCCTACGACTTTATGAAGCATTTTCCGTGCCAATGGTTGTTCGATATGCGCGTTTCAGCTTACGGATTATGCTAAAATCGGTAGTAATTCAACCGAATAACATTATGTCAGGAAACACATACAAGGCCACCGTCCAATACGCTGGCGACGAGTTTTTCATCGCGATTCCCCCGAGTGGCCACGCCCAAACCATTGATACAAAAGGTGATAGACGTGCCGCAGCTACGCCGCTTGAGATGTTGCTCGTCGCGGTTGCCGGTTGCACGGCAGCCGATGTTATCTCCATTTTACTTAAAAAACGGCAGGACGTGACGGACTACAGAGTTGACATAACCGGTGAGCGTGCCGACGATCATCCGCGCAAGTTCCTCAAGTTTCATATCAACCATATCGTGCATGGGCGCAACGTTTCGGAAAAGGCAGTCGCCGACGCGATCAAACTGTCCGACACAACCTACTGCTCCGTCGCCGCCACCGTCCGCCCGACGGCCGAGATCACGACGAGTTACGAGATCATCGATGTGTCAGTCGCCCAAGCGTAAAGAGAACAGGTCCCGAATTTATGCAAAAAATATTTTTAACGGTCTTTGTGGTATTGATCTTTGCCGCACTATCGGTCGCCCAGGTCCCGGTCGCTGTAGGAGTTCAGATCCTCAAGGCCGAGGACGCACGGCGGTACGACGACGTTGTTCGAAAACTGTTAAGCTCGCCCGACGCCAAGATTCGCGAACGCGCGGCGCTGGCCGCCGGGCGGATCGGCGACGAAAGGGCGGTCATCGATCTCGTGCCGATGCTTGCCGACAGCTCGACTGACGTGCGGGCGATGGCGGCTTTTGCGATCGGTGAGGTCGAGTCGATCAAGTGGGCAGATTCGATCCTCTCAGCCATTAAGGTAGAAACCGGTGGCTCGTGGAAGATGCCGGTTTTGGCACGGGTTGTCGAAGCGGCGGGAAAAATTGCGGCAGCCAATCCGAAGGACGAAAAATCCAAGCTGCTCGGCAACGCGATTCTCAGCATTGTGAACGGCCAGGCGGTCTCACCATCGCCGGCGGATGTGCTGACCGTGAGGTTGGGCTTGACCGCTCTGCTCAGGGCCCGCCCGGAAGGTGCAGACGCCGTGACCGCCAAGTTTCTGACAGACCCCGATCCCGCCCTGAGGGCCGCCGCCGCTAACACCCTGGCACGCATCCGTGCAAAAAATGCCAACCCCGCATTGCGTGAGATGCTGCAAAACGACGTTGACGCGGTTGCGAGATCGAGGGCCGCGTCCGCTCTCGGTGCGGCTGACGACAAAGAGGCGTTCGACTTGCTGCGCAAGGCCGCAGGTGACGATCCGGATTCACGCGTTCGCGTTTCGGCGATCCGTTCGCTGGGCAGCCTTAAGAATGCAAAGGCGGCGGAGCGGCTCATCGAGCTCGGCAAAGTGTTGCTTGCGAAATGGACGACCTCAAAGTCTGCAAATCCGCCGGAAAAAAATGAACTTTTAGAGATCGCGACCACGGTAAGCAAACTATTGGCAGGGACGGAGGAAAGCCGGGCCGCCGCCTTTTTAAAAACCCTTATTGTTCAGGACCAGCTGATCGCTCCCGAGTTCGCTACGGCGTGGGTGCGTGTGACACCGTCACATATTCTGGATTTTCAGGAGATAATGAACAAAAAAGGAGCAATAAGGCTCAGTAAAATGGGCTTTATTTATCAGGCTATGATCGAGGCGGCAAGCGCACCCGACAGCGACAGGGTTGCTCAATTGAGAGACCGGATGAAGACCATGCTGAAGGAAGAATTGACGCGCTCGCTGCAAATGGGGCTTGTCGACATTTTGCCCGACTCGCTGCGGGCGGCCGCGAAGATCAAACCGGACAATTTGCAGCAAGTGCTAATATCGGCTTTGTCTTCCAAAGACCTTTTTGTACGGGCAACCGCGGCTGAGATCGTCGCCGGTCAACCTTCGTCTCAAGAAAGTCTTGACGCCTTGAATATTGCTTTCGATTACGCTTTTCAGAATGACAAAGCGTCAGACGACGCTGTACTCGCTACGCTCGATGCCCTTTTTAAGTTGGACAAACGAAAGTCTGCGTCTGCGTTGGCCGTCGCCAGCGCATCAACTGACTATTTGGTCCGCAAAAAGGCATTAGAAATGTTAAAGGACGATGCGTTTAGGGACGTCGAGATGTTGCCGCCGTTGTTGGCGGCCGCGCGGCAAAAAAAGCTCGATCAAGTGCTTCCTCTTGTAGGCTCGAGATCCAAACTGGGGGTCATTTTAAATACGGACGCAGACTATCGTCGGGCATTGAGCCGCAAAAACGGCTCGGTCAAGGCCGTGCTGACGACGGAGAAAGGCGTGTTTACTATCGTTTTCAACCCTGAGGAGGCACCACTGACCGTGGATAATTGGGTCAAGCTGGCGCGCTCGGGTTATTTTAACGGGCTTGAGGTGCATCGGGTCGTGCCTAATTTCGTCATGCAGGACGGCGATCCGCGTGGCGACGGTAACGGCGGGCCGGGTTGGTCGATCCGGTGCGAGATCAACATGCTGCCGTTTGACCGCGGCGCGGTCGGCATGGCCCTGTCGGGCAAAGATACGGGCGGGTCGCAGTGGTTCGTCGACCACAGCCCGCAGCCACATCTGGATGGCGGGTACACCGTTTTTGGCCATGTGAACGAAACGGACATGAAAGTCGTAGACAACATCGTCCGCGGGGACAAAATCCTGAAAGTGACAATCGTCGAAGGAAAATTGCCGCAAAAAAGCACAAAAAACGCAAAATAAAAACCATTTTTTGCGCCTTTTGTGCCTCTTTGCGGCCAATTCTTATGGATAAATTACAAAAGCAGATCGAGGTCGAGAAAAGTCTTGACGATCTGGCGTTTTATCTTGACGATCTGTTTCGGATACCGGGCGTGGGTTGGCGTTTCGGCCTCGACGCGGTCATCGGTCTGGTCCCCAATGTTGGCGATACGCTCACGTCTTTCGCCTCGTTTTACATTCTTTTAGCCGGTGTCCGTTATGGTGTGCCAAAGATTACGTTGCTCCGAATGGCTTTCAATATTGGGCTGGATTATCTGGTCGGCTCGATACCGTTTGTCGGCGACGCATTCGATTTCGTCTGGAAGGCTAATAAGCAGAACATGGAGCTCATCCGCTCGCGAGCTGCGGGCCACGGCAAGGGCAAAACGAGCGATTATATTTTTGTCTTTGGTCTGATTATTCTGCTGATCGGCGTGCTGGTCGGCTCCATTTTGGCCAGCCTTTATATCATCGGGTATCTGATCTGGGCGATTACCAATTCAGCAACAATAGTTGCTAAATAAATTTAGCCGCGGATCTAAACGGATAACGTGAGAGGGAAGTACGAAGGTATTTCCGGTCTCACGTTATCCGCTTTTACCAGCGGCTAAATTATTCTGATATTAGTCGAAACGGTCAAGATTCATCACCTTGCCCCACGCCGCTACAAAGTCATTTACGAATTTCTCCTGCGAATCATTGGAGCCGTAAACTTCGGCTATCGCACGAAGCTCCGAGTTCGAACCAAAGACAAGGTCCGCACGTGTGCCGGTCCATTGGGTTTCGCCGGTCACCCGGTCGTTGCCGTCGAACATTTGTGCGGAATCGTCTGTTGCCTTCCACGCCGTGCTCATATCGAGAAGGTTGACGAAGAAGTCATTGGTAAGCGTTCCGGGTCGTTTTGTGAAGACGCCGTGCTGTGAGCCGTCGTAGTTACCGCCGAGGACGCGCAAGCCGCCGACCAGAACGGTCATCTCAGGCGCCGTCAGCGTCAACTGCTGAGCCTTGTCGACCAGCATTTCCTCCGCCGGGGTGAAGTGATGTTTCTTTCTATAATTGCGGAAGCCGTCGGCTTGCGGTTCGAGGTGGCCCATGGCCTCGACATCGGTCTGTTCCTGTGATGCGTCGCCGCGTCCCGCGGTGAATGGCACCGTGACATCATGGCCGGCATCCCTGGCCGCCTTTTCTAAGCCGACGCATCCGCCGAGAACGATCATGTCGGCGATGGAGACCGTCTTGCCGAAGTCCTTTCGAATCCCTTCGAGCGTCGTCAGGGCTGTCGCTAGCTGGAACGGATTATTGACCTCCCAATTTCGTTGCGGTTCGAGACGAATGCGAGCGCCATTGGCACCGCCGCGTTTGTCGCCGCCGCGGAATGTGGACGCCGAGGCCCACGCGGTTGAGACGAGCTGGGATACCGTCAGACCCGAATCAAGTATCTTCGCTTTCAGAGCAGCAATATCGCCGTCGTTGATCAGTTCGTGATCGACCGCCTGGATCGGGTCCTGCCAGATCAGCTCTTCCGTAGGCACCTCCGGTCCGAGATAACGTGAGATCGGTCCCATATCGCGGTGCGTGAGCTTGAACCACGCACGGGCAAATGCGTCGGCAAATTGGTCCGGATTGTCGAGAAATCGCCGCGAGATCTTTTCATACGCCGGATCAAGGCGCAGGGCCAAATCTGTGGTCAACATCGTCGGCAAACGCTTTTTCGACGCATCGAATGCATCCGGTATCGTCGCCTCGGCACCTTTAGCTACCCACTGCTGGGCGCCTGCCGGGCTCTTTGTAAGCTCATATTCGAAACCAAACAGGTTTTCAAAAAAGTTGTTACTCCATTGCGTCGGTGTGGTGGTCCAGGTAACATCGAGGCCGCTTGTGATCGCGTCGCCGCCTTTGCCAGTGCCAAAGCTGTTGTTCCACCCGAAGCCCTGAGCCGCAATGCCGGCCGCTTCCGGTTCGACATCAACGTGCGACGACTCTGCCGCACCGTGGGTCTTGCCAAAGCTATGGCCGCCCGCGATGAGGGCAACGGTTTCTTCGTCGTTCATAGCCATCCGGCCGAATGTATCGCGGATGTCATGGGCCGCCAGAAGCGGATCGGGGTTGCCGTCCGGGCCTTCGGGATTGACGTAGATGAGGCCCATCTGAACCGCACCAAGCGGATTTTCGAGATTACGGCTGTGGATGTCGCCATCGGCATTGTCATCAGAGACAAGCACACCTTCACCTTCGACTCCCTCTGAACCGTGAGCGTAGCGGACATCGCCGGCGAGCCAGGTCGTTTCGGCTCCCCAGTAAACATCCTGATCCGCTTCCCAAACGTCCTCACGCCCACCGCCAAAACCGAAAGTCTTAAAACCCATCGTTTCGAGCGCGACATTGCCAACCAGGATGAAGAGGTCGGCCCATGAGATCTTACGCCCGTACTTCTGCTTGATCGGCCACAAGAGCCGCCGCGCTTTGTCGAGGCTTACGTTGTCAGGCCAACTGTTGAGAGGAGCAAAACGCTGTTGCCCGCGTCCGCCCCCGCCCCGGCCGTCGCCGATGCGGTATGTTCCCGTGGCGTGCCATGCAAGGCGAATAAACAACGGCCCGTAATGGCCGAAGTCCGCCGGCCACCAATCCTGCGAGTCGGTCATCAAATCTGCGAGATCCTGTTTCAGCGCCGCATAGTCGAGAGTCATAAACTCATTCGAATAATCGAAACTTTCCCCCATCGGGTCGGACTTCTCTGAGTGCTGGCGAAGAATGTTCAGATTCAACCCCTTAGGCCACCAATCGCGGTTTGTCCGGCCGGTTTCGGTCGTGAACTTTACCGCGCCGCCCGTGAACGGGCATTTGCTGCCACTACCATTATGTTCTGTGTTATTTCCCATTGTGATCTATCCTCTAAATTATTTTTTGGATTCCTTTAAATAAGTTTCGTTTGGGCTGAGCCTACAGTGTTTTCTGGCCCGGCTTCCAATCGGCAGCACAAAAGCCGCCGGTCTGTAGGGCTTGAAGCACGCGCAAGGTTTCATCGACCGAGCGTCCGATAGCCGGCGTGTTAACCACCGAGTATTGCAAAACGCCTTCGGGATCGATGATAAAAAGACCGCGGAGGGCGATATTCGCGTCCTCGATGAGGATGTTGTATGACCTGGCTAACTTGCCGCCGGCGTCCGAAGCGATCGGATACTTGATCTCGCCGATTCCGTTATTTTCCTTCGGCATTTGGAGCCATGCACGGTGTGAATGGACAGAATCGGTCGAAACACCAAGAACGTCAGCTCCAAGCCCCTTGATCTCGTCAAACCTGTCCGAAAAGTGTGTCAGGTCCGTCGAGCAGACACCCGTAAAATCGAGCGGGTAGAACAATAGGATCAGCCATTTGCCCTTATAGTCGGCGAGCTTTACATTCTCTTTTAATGTTTCGATATTCTTGGTGGACGGCATGTTAAAATCCGGTGCCGGTTGGCCGACCCTGGCCAGCGTGACTGTGTTTTCCGTTGCGGTTCCTGTTCCTGTTGACATGTATTTCTATCTCCTTGTTGTTTTTTGTTTTTGCCACGAATTACACGAATGTCACGAATAGGAGAAGAAAATTTTTCGTGTAATTCGTGGCTTAACTTCCCAAGCAATCAGGGCATATGCCCCGTAAAGTAAATTCCAATGATTCGGGTTTGAAGTTCGATTTCTTCGCTGCCTTGCCGATCAGCTTGGCCGGGATCTTCATCTGAATATCGGTGAGCAGGCCGCACTTTGTACAGATCGCGTGATCGTGCCGCGTGGGTCTCCGGTCATACAGGCTCGCACCGTTACCAAACTGTATCTCGGCAATATGCCCCGCGTCCTTCAAATAACGCAGCGAATTATAAACCGTCGCGAAACTGATGCTCGGCAACAAATACTTAGCCCCGGAAAACACCTCGCTTGCCGTCAGATGCCCATGCGAGTCGCGAATCACCTGCAAAACAACCTCACGCTGTTTCGTTAATCCCAAGTCTTGTATCGTTGCGACATCCATAGGTTCTATATTAAGAATTAGAATAATTCTAATTCTAAAATATGTCAAATAGGAATATTACGAATATTATGATTATTTGAAAAATGTCGCCAGACAGTGTTTTGAGGGCGCAAAAAAAGACGGGCATTGCTACCCGCCTGAGTCATGAGGATTTATGATCGAGGGGAAATTGTTACGGACGGCCAACGCCGGTTGTTGCTTTGGCCGGAGTGGCGGTTGTTCGGGGTGAGGCAGCTGTTTTGGCACCCTCGGCCCTGACTGTGGTGGCACGATAGGTGGCTCCCTGCTGGCCGACCTTTTTATATTCGGTTGGGACGGCGAAGAGCGACGGGTCGGGTTCGCTGCGGAGGATGTTTGTCAGCTTGTAGGTCTGCTCGCCGGTACGGGGGTCGGTCGTTTTGGAATAGACGACGACGCCCAGTTCCTTTGAGTACCAGCGTTCATAAACGACCTCGATCGGCCGCTCGTTACCGATCGCGTCAGCCGGGATGGTGGTCGTCCGGCGGGTTCCCTCGGCTGCGACGCCTTCGAAATCGCGGGTACCGAGATCTTCCGATTTGGTCTCGTAACGTGACTTGGCGGCGCCGCCGAAGCCCGCGGCGTAAGCATCTAATGTAGACCCTATTCCATTGACTATGCCCGTCTTAATACCTTGTCCACCGGCAATTATCTGGACATTATCGAGCCTGCCCTCGGCCTTGAGCTCTGCGATGAGCTCCTGGGTGGCCTTAGCATCATGTACGCCGGTGAGCTTGCCTTCGGCCCGGAGTTTTTCGAGCGTAGCTTCGGTCGTTTTTAGATCAAAGCCGTTTGCGGAAGGGGCGATAGCGACGCGATTTCCGCCATTCATGTCATAAATGGTCGCCGTCTTTAGCACGGAATCCAGCTCATATTTCTGACGAATCACGGGATCGACTATCGAAACGCTCGGTGCGAAGAAATAAGACATTCCAAAGGACCCTCCGTTTCCGCCCTTGCTTTCGCGGCGAATGCGGCCCTCGCTGTTGCGGTACATCTTGCCGGTCGAGTTGTGAACGATGCGGTTGCCGTCGGCTAACACCTGGACGCTCTCATTCACTTCATCGGCCGAAAACGGCGCATTCTTCTGAGCCGTGGCCATACCGGCAAACATAGTGAACGGCGTTGCCAGCCTCACCGCGACCGGTGGCGTCGGATGGGTTGGCGGGGCTGGTGCGGTTGTGTCCTGGGCCGCAGCCGTTCCAGCGGCTATGGCGACGACAAAAAATCCAATATATACTTTCATGCGTTTTCTCCTTAACTTTGCTAAATAAGATCTATTTGATTACGCGGATCGCGCGGGTCACACCGTCACGGCCGACGAGCAGATCGGCCTTAACGACCGAATCGTCGTTCTCAAGCGGCACGTTCAGGCCCATCGCCAACAGCGACGATCGCTTCATATCCACCCTGATCACGCGGCCGCCGTCCGAGGTGTCGCCCGGGTCGCCGCCGTAAGAAATTGCGTAGAAATCCCCGTCGGGCTCATTATTTACAATCCGTCGCGGCCTGCGTGCGACGCTGACCGGGGCTTGTCGTACGACGGCCTTTTCATAAATGACATCGCGATTTGTTGCACGGCCCGGAGAAGGGTTACTACCAGACTCTACTTCTTGAGGAGGAAGATCGGGCCGTGCGACATCCGGTTTTTGAACCGGAACTTGGCTCGAGTTTGCGGCGAAAGGAACTTTTTCGAATCTCAATTGTGTCATCGCCGCAAGGGCCGCCGTCACAACGACAGCTGTGCCGGCAACGACGATGGCGTTTTGGCGAATGAACGAGAAAAACGAGCCGCGGCGAGCGGTCGCGATAGAGCTCTTGCCGTTTGCGGCTATCCGCGCGTGTACCAAATTGAAAAGCTCGGGGTTAGACACGATATTGTCTATCTCCGCGTGAGGCAAACTGCCGCGTGCGATCAGCTTTTTACCGATCAGATCGAGGTCGCTATTTTTTTGGTTTCTCTTATTCATCGCCCAGTAAAAATGACGGTATACATCTACCGCCGGTTGGTCTGCTCGCCCCAGTAGACGGTGCTCTTGGGATTGGGATTGAACGGGTTATTCTTGGAGTTGTCGAAGTAAGCTGTGCATTCGATCTTCGTACCGGC
>JANYIL010000246.1 GCA_025362075.1 Chloracidobacterium sp. | reverse complement strand
ATGGCAAAGTTCGTTAAAACTCGCCACCATTTTGTCCTCAAGCCGGGCGTTGACTTCGGCCTCGGACCAGAAATAACCCATGCGGTCCTGGACCCATTCAAAATATGAAACTGTGACGCCGCCGGCATTGGCAAGGATGTCCGGGATGACGAATATTCCTTTATCATGCAGTATTTTATCGGCTTTGGGCGTCGTCGGGCCGTTGGCTCCCTCGGCCAGGATCTTACACCTGATGCGGTCGGCGTTTTCCGAGGTTATCTGGTTTTCGGTGGCGCACGGGGCGAGCACGTCGCACTCGATCTCTAACAGGCCCATATTCGAAACCTGCTCTGCACCCGGATAGCCCTCGAGCGTCCGATTGGCTTGCAGGAAGTTGAGAACATTTGGAATATCGAGGCCATCCGGATTGTATATCCCGCTTCCAACGTCCGAAATCGCAACCACCTTATACCCATGCTCATGTAATAATTGGGCACCAATGCCGCCAACGTTTCCTGATCCCTGGACAACGACCCGCGTCCTGTCCGGCGTCAGGTCATATCGTTTGATCGCTTCGTTGATGCAAAACATGACGCCACGTCCGGTGGCTTCGCGGCGTCCGAGCGAACCGCCGAGCGCGACCGGCTTTCCCGTAACGACGGCCGTGACCGTATGTCGCGAGTGCATGGAATAGGTATCCATGATCCAGGCCATCGTCTGCTCGTTGGTGTTCATGTCAGGGGCCGGCACGTCCTTGTCCGGGCCGATAAAATCAAGCAACTCGGACGTGTACCGCCTGGTCATACGCTCTAATTCCCCCTGAGACATTTGATGGGGATCACAGATTATCCCGCCTTTGCCACCGCCGAAGGGCACATTGACCACCGCGCATTTCCAGGTCATCCAGGCTGACAGGGCCTTGACCTCGTCGAGCGTTACGTCTGGGGCATACCTGATGCCGCCTTTCGCGGGGCCGCGGGCAAAATTGTGCTGGACGCGAAAACCCTCAAATACCTGTATGTGCCCCGTGTCCATGCGGACTGGGATGTAAACTTTTAGTTCGCGGGCCGGGACACGCATAACGGCGTAAAGGTCGTCTTCCAAACCGAGGAGTTTCGCCGCCCGGTCAAAGCGTTCGCTCATCGCCTCAAACGGATTTTTTTCGTCACTTCCCCGAAACCTCCGCATTTCGTCAGCCATCGGATTTGCCATCGTTAAAATTCTCCAGAATCAAATAATTTGCCAAGCCTATATATCCCAATAAATTTCTCTTATGCAACTCCGACCAACAATCAGTCCTAAATCCGCATCCAATAAACCAAAATCAAGGATAGACATCGCCGGGGGCTGAGTTGCTCCGGCTCGATGGTTCTGATTTGCTAGCTGTGATCATTTTGGCAGGATTTTACGTTTCAAGGGACGCATACAATGCAAAAATCTTATCGTACACCAAATGGTGAACGCAAATCATAGGGGTTGAAAAATGCCAGCGGGGCTAGTAAATAATAGGCCGGGGTGGCATCCAAATGCTACTATTTCGAATACGTTTCTAACTTAATGAGCGGCGCTTCAAAAACCTTTAGGTCAAAAATCGAACAGCTCGGCCTCTTCGTCGTCCTGGCTCTCGGTCTTTCGGTCAACGTCTGCGTTGCCCAGGATGCGGATGACCCGGTCGCCGTCTTTAACCAGGCACAGCGACTGCATGAAAAGGGCGATCTCGCCGCCGCGATACTGCTGTACGAAAAGGCCATCAAGATCATGCCTGAATTTCCGGAGGCGGAATACCAGCATGCCGCCGCCTTGCTTTCGATAGGTAAGGTCGCCGACGCCGAACAGGGCTTTCGCCGTGCGTCTGCTTTAAGGACAGACTGGACGCTCGCCCTCACAAGTCTCGGTTCGGTGCTCGTTCAGGAGGCAAAATACAGCGATGCGGAACCGATCCTGACTAAAGCGATCGAGCTTGACGGACAAAACTTCCCCGCCCTGTTGGCGATGGCGGATCTGCGTTTGAAAACCAACGTCGCCGCCGCCGTTCTTAACGATTTGTTAACCAAGATACGGGAAGTCTCGACAAAAGCGAGTCCGCCCGCATCCGTCTGGACCGCCAGGGCCGCGTTGGAACGGGCATTAAATCGAACAAGCGAAGCTCGAACGAGTATCGATAAGGCCCTCGCCATTGATCCGAAAAATAAATTTACCATCGCCCAATCGGCCGACATTGCCTTATCGGATGGCGATATTGATCGGGCCGCAGCCGATGCGGGTTTACTCGAAAAAATTTCACCTGGCTCCGATACTCCGACATTGATCAAGGCGCGAATCCTCGCTCATGAAGGTAAGGTCGACGAGGCGGTAAAGCTTTTGAATTCGGCCGGCACGCCTTCGCCGGAGGTCGTAGCTCTCAAGGCCAAACTCACGACCGCCGTTTCCCGAACGCCCGCCGAGCTTGAAACGCAGCTTCAGGCCAATCCAAAAGATCCGGCGATCCTCGGCAACCTGTGTACACAGTTTCGAAAAGACGATCCGGCGAAGGCACTCGACTTTTGCCGCCGCGCGGCCGAGGCCGAGCCGTCAAACATTAATCATGCCGTCGGATTCGCCGCAGCCCTCGTCCAGTCAAAACAATTTGATCAGGCTGTCGTTATCTTGATGAAAATCATAAAAATAATTCCCGAAAACTGGACAGCCCATGCTAATCTGGCAACAGCGCTTTTTCAATTGAAACGCTATGCCGAGGCCAGGACCGAATTTGAATGGCTTACCGTACGGCAGCCAAAATCACCGGCGGCATATTATTTCCTCGCGATCGCACACGATCAACTTGAGGAATATCTCGACGCGATGGCAAACTATCAGCAGTACGTGCGGCTCGCCGACCCCGTTCAGAACAAACTGGAGCTTGAAAAAGTAAATCTCCGGCTGCCCCTCCTGCAAAAGCTGGTCAAGGACGGAAAAGGGAAGAAGAATTAGTGAAAAGCGACGAACTAAAAGTTAAAAACTTCCAAACGTTCAATCGAACGCTCCGGGTCATCTTTTACTTTTCGTTTTTAGTTTTTAACTTTTCACTTGCTACCGTTTTCGCCCAGGACACGCCTCCCGACGAGGCCCCGCCGCCGCTGAGGACCGTTACAAAGGAAGAAAAGACTCAGCTAAATTCAATACCCGATGTCAAAAGCCACACGAAAGTCGCCATCGAATTGATGAGCAACCGGCTGGTACAGGCCGAACATCTAAACTCGACAACCGATTTTGACGGCATGTTTAAAGAACTCGGCGGCTTTCACGGGCTGCTCGACAACACGCTCGAGTTTCTCGGAAAGCAGGACGCGAGAAACGGAAAGGTCCTGGACAACTACAAGCGTCTCGAATTGGGGCTGCGAACATTCGAGCCACGTCTCGAAACTATCCGCCGTGATCTGCCGACACGTTATGAGGAGTACGTCCGCAAGCTGCTGATCTATGTCCGCGATTCGCGTTCGCGGGCGGTCGAGCCGATGTTTGGCGATACGGTCGTCAGGGTTCCAAAGCCTGGCGAGCATTTTTAATATGATGAAGATCTGTTTTTTTCTGATTTGTCTCATTGCTCTGGCGGCGTTTGCTCCGGTGCGTACTGCCGCCCAGTCTCGCGATTATCTCACCGAAAGCGAGATTGAGCTGATCCGCGATGCTCAGCAGATCGACCAGCGTGTCGACGTTCTGATCCACGCCGCCGACCGGCGATTCGGCCTGCTAAAGGTCAGTGTCGGAGCGTCCACCAAACCCGAAACTAAGGCGTGGGGCCTTCTGCCCGAAGGCACACGGATGCAGCTCCTGCTCGACATCAAACGTATCTTACAAAAAGCGATCGACGACATCGACAACCTGTCCGAACGCCCCGATTCGATGGTCGTCAATATTGACGACGAAAAGAATAAAAGAAAGCTGCCGAGCTTTTCCGAGCTTTTCCCAAAAGCCGTCCGCTCACTCGCCGCCGCCTCAGAGCGCTACAAGCCCGCCCTAAAAACCCTTCTCGACCAAACCAAAGAGGAGGTCGAAAAAGGCCCGATCCTCGATTCCCTCGACATGTGCTCCGAGATCTCAGCCGCCACCACTAAACTGCCGGCCCCGAAACCACCGGCCGAAGTAAAAAAGGAAAAGCACTAGATAAGGGCAAACTCCTTGTCCACTAGAGCGGATACGGAATGCATATACTGGTCAGAACCACCGGCGGTAGAGTCTGTGTCAAAACTATCTTAAGCTGCGGAGCAGCGACGGAATTTAGCCCCAGGTGGAGCAAAGCGGAACCTGGGGAAATGCGAAATCTAGTCCCCAAAGCCCGCTAAGCGGGCAACAGAGATACGCGTAAACCACACAGCTGCAATCTTTAACGCAATGTCTGTCGCCCACTTCATGGGCTTGGACTATTTTTTGCCATCTTACCCCACGTTCCGCTCCGCTATACGTGGGGCTAAATTCCCTCGCTGCTCCGCAGCTTTTTTCAGTTTTGACACAGACTGCAGTGGCGGGTGGTTGAAGTTAGGCGGCATTCAACAATAGGCAGTCGTGATGTTCGTAGTTAAACCACCCGCTGCCGCAGGTGGTTCTGCCCCGTATATGCCTTCCGTATCCGCTCTAAAGTGATACGTTATCGGCTACTACAACGAATGTGCGATGTGCTACTGACACGGTCGCAAAAAAGTCTTGACTGCTCCTTGATTTTTAAAGTACAATGCCGTCATCTGAAAAGTTCTGAAGTTTAGAATGTCGTGTATATCTCTGCTCTAAATGGGCCGAGAATTCCGTTAGGAAACAGTATTCATCAAGGACGTTTATTGTCCGTAGTTATTTTTTTTGAAAACAAGGAGAGCGTTGAAACTATCATGAAAAACATCGTTGCGTTTAATCGTAGAGGGATATTGTTGCTGGGTGTAGTGTTAAGCTTGGCTGTTTTTGG
>JANYIL010000208.1 GCA_025362075.1 Chloracidobacterium sp. | reverse complement strand
GGCGACGGGCGGGCCGCTGATGTTCGAACAGGCGGCTTATGATGTGCTGAATTACGACATATCGATCAACGCCGACCCGCGGGCGAAGTCGATCTCCGGCACAACGGTCATGACCGCTCGAACGGTCATTCCGACCAACGTGATCGTGCTCGATCTCGACACGCCGTACAAGATCAGCAAGCTCACCGAGAGCGGCCGCGAGGTAAAATACATTTTTAAGGAAGGCAAGATATGGATCTGGTTTCCGGCGACCAAGCAGGTCGGTGAGGAGATAAAAACGAGCATCACATACGCCGGCACGCCGCGTGAGGCTCCGCGTCCGCCGTGGGTCGGTGGTTTCATTTGGAAAAAAACCAAAGACGGCGCCGACTGGATAAACGTCGCCCTGCAAAATGACGGGGCCGACCTGATGTTTCCGTGCAAAGACCACCCGTCGGACAAACCCGCGACCTCGTCGATGCACATCACGGTGCCCGATCCACTGTACGCGGTCGGTCCCGGCAAGATGCAGGGAATCAAGAAAAATCCGGACGGCACATCGACCTACAACTGGTACATGTCTAACCCGATCAGCAACTACTCGCTCGTCTTTAACGCGGCCCCGTACAAGATGATCGAGGACAAGTACAAATCGATTTCCGGTGAGACTCTGCCAATCGTTTTTTATGTACTGCCCGAGGATTTCGCCAAGGGCCCGAGCCTCGTCGCCGAACAGAAAAAATACCTCTCCTATTACGAAAAATACCTCGGCCCATACCCGTTTCGCACGCAAAAGGTCGGCATCGTCGAGACCGACCATTTGGGGATGGAGCATTCGACGGCGATCGCATATGGCAATGGTTTCAAGTACAACGCCGACGGCACCGATTGGCTCTTGCTGCACGAATTTGGCCACGAATGGTGGGCCAATCTTGTCACGTGCAGCGACTGGCGCGATTTCTGGATCCACGAGGGATTTCAGAGCTATATGGACACGCTCTATCAGGAATATCTGCATGGCAAGCCCGCGTATCTGACCGCCATGAAGGGCCGCGTCAAGGGTCTCAAAAACATCCAGCCCGTCGCGCCGCGTGAGCCTAAGATCGCCTATCAGGTCTACATGGACGGCCCCGAATACATCAACAGCGACGGCGACATCTATGGCAAAGGCGCGTTATTTCTCCACGCACTACGCTATCTGATCGGTGACGAAGCCTTTTTCAAAGCGCTCCACCATATGGCCTACCCGACAAAGGAAATGGAAACCTACACCGACGGCCGCCAGGAACGATTGGTGAACACCGACGATTTCCTAACCATCGCCGAACATGATTCGGGAATGAAGCTCGACTGGTTTTTTGAAATGTACCTGCGGCAGCCGAAACTACCTAAACTTGTAACAAACGAAGGCCTGACGACGGGAGGGTCCGAACGCACCAGAGTGCTTTCACTCCGATGGGAAACGCCCAACAACATACCTTTCGAGATGCCGATAGATGTTGTCGTTAATGGGAAAACTCAGAGGGTCGAAATGAAGGACGGGAAAGGAAGTGTGACTTATATCGGTACCGCGCCCGTGATCGATCCGGATGGGTGGGTTTTGAAGGTTCAATGAAGATTGAGAGAGTTCCGATCGAACTGTCTTAATCTTCTTGCCGATCCTGAGGATCTGGGATAAATTAATGATCTATGAGTATCTTGCTGGATCAAGCCAAAGACTTGCCTGTTCTTGAACGCATAAAGCTAGTCCAAGATATATGGGACACTATCGCCGCTGAACCTGAGGCAATCAAATTGACACCGGAACAAGCAGCGGAACTCGGTCGACGAATCGAACATCATCGGCTGCATCCCGAGGATTCTGTTTCATGGGAAAAAGTACGGGATGAGGCGTTGGCTCGATTATGAGACTAGTCATTGAGCTAGGTCCGGGCGCACGCGACGATTTTGACGATACCATATTTTGGTATGAGGCACATGAGCGTGGGTTGGGGAGAAAACTAATTCGAGCTGTAAACGAGGCTCTCGATAGAATTCAAGTTTCCCCTTTTTCCTTCCCAATAATCCACGGGACAAATGTTCGGCGAGTTGTCGTTGGAAAATTCCCATTCTCGATAATTTTCGTTCCAGAATTAGAACGAATTTATGTTTACTCGGTTTTTCACACGAGTCGAAATCCGATCATCTGGCGTGGCCGCATAGACTAAAACTCGCTAGGCTCACTTATTCTAAATTGCCCACAATCCACCGATTTGGTATCTTAAAAAGTTAGCCCTTTAGTAATATAGTCATAATTAGGATTTATCGAATGGCGACTGGAACAAAGAAAATTGACGCGAAGACGGCTGGGAATAATGGACGCCTGGTCGTGGCGGAAAAGGCAAATACTACCGAGGCCGACGGATACGTCGCCGATACTAAAACGCAGATTACCGCGAAAGCCGAAACTCCGATGGCCATGAAATCAACGGGTAAAGCGTCCGTAGATCATCACGGCCTTGATACAAAGACGCTCGTCGGGCTCTATCGCACGATGTACACCTCGCGGCGTGTCGATGACAAAGAGATTCAGCTGAAAGGTCAGAACAAGATCTTTTTTCAGATCTCGGGGGCCGGCCATGAAGGGATTCTGGCGGCCGCCGCTCTCTCGATGAAGGCGGGTTACGATTGGTTTTTTCCATATTATCGCGACCGTGCGTTGATGCTCGGTCTGGGCATGACTCCGCAGGAAATGCTCTGGTCGGCGGTCGGTGCCGAGGTTGATCCAAATTCGCATGGCCGTCAGATGCCTTCGCATTGGGGCTGCACCAGATTGAATGTGCCTTCGCAGTCGTCGTGTACCGGTTCGCAGGCACTGCATTCGGTCGGAGCGGCGGAGGCGAGCTATCGTGCGGGCCTCGTCGAAGGGCTGAAAGACAAGATATACGGATTTAAAGGCGACGAGGTCGTCTACATGTCGGTCGGCGACGGAACGACCAGCGAGGGTGAATGGTGGGAAGCGTTGAACTCGGCCTGCAACCTGAAATTGCCGGTGATCTTCCTCGTCGAAGACAACGGCTACGCTATCTCAACCCCGGTCGAGGTCGGCACTGCCGGTGGCGACATCTCGAAGCTGGTTTCCGGATTTCCCGGCCTTTACATTCAGAAAGTTGACGGCACCGACGTGCTTGAATCGTATAAGGTTTTCAAAAGCGCGGTCGAATATTGCCGCTCGCGAAAAGGCCCGGCATTTATCCATGCAAAGGTTACACGGCCGTATTCACACTCACTGTCGGACGACGAAAAGCTCTATCGTCCGGCCGAGGAGCTTGAGGCTGATGCCGCGACGGATCCGATCAGGAAATTTGGCGAGTTTTTGATGACCGAGGGCGTCGCGTCGTCCGAGGAACTCGAAAAGCTGCGAAACGAGGTCGATGCCGAGGTGACTGCGGCATCCGACATCGCCATCGAAACCCCTCAGCCCTTGGCTGAAACCGCGCTTCGCAACGTATTTTCCCCTGACATTGACCCGACCGATCGCCAGCTTTTCGACACCGAGGATGGGGCGGAACTTCACGGTAACGCGGGCACGATGGTCGATCTCATCAACCGCGTCATGCACGAGGAAATGGCGCGTGATGAGCGGATCGTCGTTTTCGGCGAGGACGTGGCCGATTGCTCACGTGAGGAATATCTCGATCAGGTCAAGGGCAAGGGTGGCGTCTTTAAGGTCACGGCCAACCTACAGCGTAAATTTGGTTCGGCACGGGTTTTTAATTCGCCGCTGGCCGAGGCAAATATTGTCGGACGCGGCATCGGGATGGCCCTGCGCGGACTCAAGCCGGTTGTCGAAATTCAGTTTTTTGACTACATCTTCCCCGCGATGCATCAGATCCGCAACGAGCTGGCGACGATGCGCTGGCGTTCGGACGGTGAATCGAAAGCTCCGATGGTCCTGCGCGTTCCGGTTGGCGGTTATCTGAAGGGTGGCGCGCTTTATCACTCACAATCCGGGACGACGATTTTTGCCCACACTCCGGGCCTGATGATCGTGTATCCATCAACGGCGCTCGATGCAAATGGCCTGCTGCGGACGGCGATCCGATGTGACGACCCGGTGATGTTTCTCGAACACAAGCATCTCTACCGTCAGGTCTACAACAAATCACAGTACCCGTCGAGCGATTTCCTGATCCCGTTTGGCAAGGCAAGGACGGTCCGCGAAGGCACGGATGTGACCGTCGTGACCTACGGTGCGCTGGTCGAGCGATCAAATCAGGCCGCCAAACGTCTCGAACAGCAGGGAATATCGGTAGAGATCATCGACCTGCGCACGCTCGTGCCATACGACTGGGAGGCGGTTGCCGAATCGGTTAAAAAAACCTCGCGTGTCATCGTAGCTCACGAAGACCCGATCTCATACGGCTACGGCGCCGAGCTTGCGGCCCGCATCGGCAACGAGTTGTTCGAGTATCTCGACGCCCCCGTCCGCCGCGTCGGCGCAACCGACACGTTCGTTGGTTACGCGCCGCAACTGGAAGATTTTATTCTTCCTCAATCAGAAGATGTCGAGAAGGCGGTGCAGGATTTGATGAATTATTAGAGCGGAACCCGCGCAACTTTTTCCGGATGGTGTCCGTATTTGAACTGTGTTACTTTAATCGCTCAATGCTCAATTGTTCAACAAAAAAGTCTTTCCGTTTTGCAACGTTGCGACCCGGGCTTTTTGGCGTTGTCGTTCTGATGGGTTTTCTTGTTATTCCAGTTTGTGCACAGCAGACCGATCCGGTCGTCGTGCAGCCCGGTGCCCCCGGCCAGCCGACGCGTGTTCTGCCGTCAACGACGAAGGCCGCGCTGCCGCCGCGTTCGCCAAAGGATGTTGAGTTTATGCAGGGGATGATCATGCATCATGCCCAGGCGGTTGAGATGACGGCGCTGATGGAATCGCATACGCTGAACAAGGAACTTCGTTTACTCGGAGCGCGTATAAGTCACTCGCAGTCGGACGAAATGAATTTTATGAAGCGGTGGCTCGATGCGAGAGGCGAATCTACGACGATGAAGATGCCCGAAATGAAAGGCATGGATATGCCCGGTATGAGTATGCCCGGGTCGCAACGTTGCAAAACGGAAA
>JANYIL010000183.1 GCA_025362075.1 Chloracidobacterium sp. | reverse complement strand
GTGACCTTCGTCAGCCCCATGGAGGGACATCCGCCGGAAGGGCACGTCGCCCCCTGGTCAGGCGGGACCGGGCCCATCAGTAGCTTGTAGAGTACGCCGCCGTAGAAAAAATTGATCGCCATCGAGCAGTTGCCGCTGCCGGCAATCGTTAAGTCCGGGTAGGGGACGACGGTGCCAGCCGCGTTCCGGCAGGCGCTATAGGCTTTCTGTATAACGTAGTAGCCCGCCGGCGGAACGGTTGATGTCTGCTGGCCCGCTGGGGCGTTGGGCGTTATGTAAACGGTCCTGCCGGCTTGAGCGTCGAGGGCGAGATACCACTTACCGTCAGTCCCGATCTGGCTGGTGACAAGATTTCCGGAGGATTTAGTTCCGGTGATCGTCGTGTATGTTGCCTGTCCCACGCCGTTGTAGTCGTCGCTGCGTGTCAAGTACTGAGCGCCGTTCTGGTCCGCGTCGAATATCGTCGAGGTTACGTTGATGGCGACTGAGGGGCTGGGGCCGAAAGCGGCTTCCACGCTTGTGAACGGGGATCGTACGCCTATTAGGCCGGTGACAAGCATCGAAACTCCGAAAAATGTAGTGAAAAGAATTTTGTTGCGGTTCATAAAGATCTCCTAAAGAAAATTGGTCTCACTTGTACAAGCGAGAGACCAAGGCCAAACGCTCCATACCGCTCCGACTTTTTTTAAAATTTCTTACGGTGTATAATCTAAAAACTCAAAAACGGTCTTAAATAGGTCTGTATATGGAAGATCAGCAAAGTGCAGTTACGCAGCTTTTAGTGGACTGGCGCAATGGCGACCATGGGGCGCTCAATTCCCTGATGCCGCTCGTACATGACGAGCTGCGGAAATTGGCCCGCGGTTACATGCGCCGCGAACGAGCGGATCACACGCTTCAGACCACTGCTTTGGTTAACGAGGCCTACCTAAGGCTCGGCAAAGGCGAAGTCGCTAATTGGCAAAACAGAACGCATTTCTTCGCCGTGGCCGCTCAGGTCATGCGCCACGTCCTGATCGACCACGCCCGCAGCTATCGGTACGAAAAGAGGGGAGGCGGGGCTCAGAGGGTCGATATTGACGACCTGCATGGCATCACTGAGGAGCGGGCATCTGAGCTGATGGACCTCGACGAAGCCCTCAGCAGCCTCGCTAGTGTTGATCAGCGAAAGAGCCGCATTATCGAGCTAAGATTTTTCGGCGGCTTGAACATCGACGAGGTAGCAGAGATTCTCGAACTCTCACCCACAACGGTACAGCGCGAGTGGAGAGCGGCTCGTGCGTGGTTGCAGCGTTTTCTCAAAGGTGACGATCCGCTGGTCGATTCTGTAGAACCTTAAGGAGCGGTTTCCCCTGAAATCTCGCTTATAAGTGTATGGAGCCCCGGCAGCGGGTTAGTTGCATGATCGAAGCAGAACGTTTCAGAAAGATCGACCGGATCTTCCAATCAGCCCTGGATCTGGATCCGCAGGAACGCAAAACATACATTAGCGAAGCCTGCGAGTGGGACGAAGTTCTCATCAGCGAGATCGAGCAGCTTTTTGCCTCGGATGAGGAGAATTATTCACTGCTAGATAACAGTGCGTTCGATATGGCCGCTCCTCTGCTTGCCAACGACACGCCCGCACTATTTCCCGGCGACGAATTCGGAAAGTACTGCATAGTTTCCCTACTTGGTGTGGGCGGCATGGGTCACGTTTATCTAGCAGAGGACCCGGGGTTGAGGCGTAAAGTAGCTCTCAAATTGCTGCCCACGATCTACACACGGGACGCCTGGAGATTGAGGCGTTTTGAACAGGAAGCTCAGTCCGCCTCGGCCTTAAACCATCCAAACATTCTCACTGTTCACGAGTTTGGCAACGCCGACGGAAATATCTTCATTGCCACAGAGTACGTCGAAGGCGAGACGCTCCGCGAACATTTGACGCGCGGCCCCATGAACCTGCCAGAGGTGGTCGAGATAGCTCTACAGATCGCGGGCGCTCTTGCCACGGCCCACAAGGCAGGAATTGTACATCGGGATGTCAAGCCGGAGAACATAATGCTGCGTCAGGACGGCTATGTTAAGGTGCTCGACTTTGGACTGGCGAAGTTACTCGACGATAACTATGCCTATCAACGGCCACTCACCGAGATCGGAGACACGTTTCAGTCGTCCGGGCTTCTGCTGGGAACGGCCAAATACATGTCTCCCGAACAGGCTCGCGGCGA
>JANYIL010000170.1 GCA_025362075.1 Chloracidobacterium sp. | reverse complement strand
GCCACGGCATCCATAGTTTTCCCTTCTCCGGGCGTACCGCCCGCAGAAGCGAAAACTATCTAAAAGAGGACATTTCTAATGAGTTACAATAGAGGACATTTCTAAAGAGTTCTGACAGAGAGTTTGTTTCAGGCGGCGAGCGCCGGCCGAATTTCAACTATAATAGATGGCAATGACCAATTATGTGAATGTGATCGGCGGCGGGCTCGCCGGAGTTGAGGCGGCGTGGCAGGCGGCGGAGCGTGGCGTGCGTGTACGGCTTTATGAGATGCGCCCCGTCCAGCAGACGCCGGCTCATCGGACGGACAAGCTGGCTGAGATCGTGTGTTCGAATTCGCTAAAGACGGACGAGCCGGGATCGGCACCGTATCTATTAAAGGAAGAACTGCGTCGCGGCGGTTCGATGGTGCTGGAGGTTGCCCATGCGACAAGTGTTCCGGCGGGGGCGGCGTTGTCGGTGGACCGGAACAAGTTTGCCGAGATGATCACAGATCGAGTAGAAGCCCACCCGAATATTGAGATCGTGCGGGAGGAAGTTACTGAAATTCCCGGAGGCAAGCAGGATGCTTGCCCTCCAGTCACGATCATTGCGACCGGGCCTTTGACCTCGGACGCTCTGACTCGCGAGATCATGCGGCTGACAGGGGACGATCAGCTTTATTTTTACGACGCGATCGCTCCGATCATCGCGGCGGATTCGATAGATATGTCGATCGCGTTTAAGGCGGCCCGGTATGGCAAAGGCGGAGACGACTACATCAATTGTCCGATGACGCCTGACGAATACGCGGTTTTTTTCGACGGGCTGATCGAGGCCAAGTCGGTGCCGCTCAAGCGGTTTGAGGACACGCATTGGTTCGAATCCTGTCTGCCGATCGAAGAAATTGCACGGCGCGGCGTCGATACCCTGCGGTTCGGGCCGATGAAGCCTAAGGGCCTGTACGATCCGCAGACTGGATACGAGCCATACGCCTGCGTGCAGCTCCGCCAGGAAAATATGATGGCCGACGCTTATGGAATGGTCGGTTTTCAAAATCATCTACGTTACGGCGAGCAGGAACGGGTCTTGAAACTGATCCCCGGCCTACAGAATGCCGAGTTTTTGCAGTTTGGGCAGATACATCGCAACACATTTATTAACAGTCCAAAGATCCTGAACGAAACGCTCGCGACGCGTGAGAACGCGCGTCTGTTCTTTGCCGGCCAGATTACCGGCGTCGAGGGCTATGTCGAATCAGTCGCGACCGGCTGGCTCGCGGGAATAAATGCGGTGCATGTTTTGCATAACAAAGAGATGATAACCGCACCGCGGACATCGGCAATTGGGGCGCTGTGCCGCTACGTCTCAAACGTCGAGACCAAGAATTTTCAGCCTGTAAACATCACGTTTGGCTTGCTCGAACAATTGCCCGTCGAACTTCGTAAAAAACACCGTAACAAACGCGAACGGCACATGGTACAGGTCGAGCGGGCGTTGGTTGATTGGGATGCGTGGCTAGGAAGTTTTCAACGCACAGACGCAAAGGTGCAAAGACGCGAAGGGTAGGACGATGGAATTTGCTCCGATTCTAATAATTCTCGCGATCTTCATCGTCGCCATCCTGTATTCATCGGTCGGGCATGGCGGGGCGTCGGGGTATTTGGCTGTTATGGCTATTTTGGCCGTCGCTCCGGATGTGACACGGCCGACGGCGTTTTTGTTGAATGTTTTTGTCGCGACGATCGCGAGTGTCCAGTTTATCCGTGCCGGATATTTTTCGTGGCGGCTTTTCTGGCCTTTCGCAATCGGGGCGGTTCCGGTCGTATTCCTGGCGGCGTTTATTCATCTGCCGACGACTGTTTACAAGATAGTTTTCGGGATTGTGTTGATACTGGCGGCTCTCAGACTTGCGTGGAATCTAAAGGCCGGTACGGAGATCAAGCTGCCGCCGATATGGCTGTCAATCGTCATCGGAATGCTGATCGGGCTCCTCTCGGGGCTTGTCGGCGTCGGTGGCGGCATATTTCTAACGCCGGTTTTGCTGCTGATGAATTGGTCCGAGACCAAGACCGCAGCGGGTGTTTCGGCGTTGTTTATTCTCGTAAATTCGATCGCCGGGATCGCGGGAAACTACGCTCAGGTGATCGCTCTGCAATCGGGCGTGTGGATTTGGATCGCGGCGGCGGTTGTTGGCGGCGTGTTTGGCTCGACGCTGGGGGCAAAGCGGTTTGATTCACTGATGATGCGACGGGTTTTGGCGGTGGTGCTGCTTTTCGCGGGGGTGAAGTTGATATTTGTTTAGGCACTTTTTGTGGGTGAGATTGCATCAAACCTTTCGTTGATGAGAAATCTTGTCTTAATATCTTTAATCCTTGCATTCTCCGCGATTGGATTTGCACAGTCCGGCCGGGTCAAGGGCAGCCCGACGCCGACAGCCACGCCCGTCGGCAGCCCGTCGGGGATATATACTCCAATTCACATTCCGCCAAAAGAGCGGCCCACGCCGACACCGAAGCAGAAAGAAGATCCAGAGGATGTCATCAAGGTCGATTCGACGCTGGTGCCGATCCCGGTTTCGGTGCTCGACGCCGGTGGACGAGCGGTGCCGACGCTCAAGCTGGTGGATTTTGAGCTAAAGGTGGACGGAAAAGTGGTCGATATTGCTGACATCTCTCGCTCCGAGACACCGATACGGCTTGCAATGCTGTTTGACAATTCGTCGAGCGAATTTGTCGCACGTGATTTTGAACGCGGGGCGGCCGTCAAATTTTTTCGACGCGTGATACGCCCCGACAAGGATCTGGCCGCGCTCTTTACGGTGGCGGACTATACTCATCTCGAACAAGCCTTGACGGCGGATGTTTCGCGGCTCACGCAGGCGATCGATTACATCCCCGAGCCAAAGGGAGCGACCGCTCTGCTCGACGGCATCGTAACCGTCGCCGAGTATCTCAGGTCGACCAGCGGTCGGCGTGTCGTAGTCATCGTTTCGGACGGCGAGGACACTTACAGTGATGACAAGACGACGCTCGAAGATGTGGTTCGAGCCTTACAGATAAATAATTGCCAGGTCTATGTGGTGAAAACAAAGGACTTTGAGAATTACAAACGAACCGGTGTTCGCGGCGGCAACGCAAACATCCGTGCCCTCACCGCCGAACGCCGAATGATCGAGATCACCGCCCAGACCGGCGGTGCGGTCTATTCGCCGATCGACGAAGGCGAGATGAACGACGCCTTTAACCAGATCTCGGCCGAGCTTTCGCAACAGTACATTCTCAGCTATTATCCCGACGACCCGTCCGACAAACGAGGCGAATTTCGCACCATCTCGCTGACGGTGAAAAGCAAGCCAAATATTAACTTGAGGACGAGGAAAGGCTATTACGTGCGGAAGAAGTGAGGGTTGATCAATGGTGAATGATGAGCAACGGGATTGAAAATTCACCACTCACCGTTCACAATTCATCATTATGCTGTCCCAGCATCTCGAACAATTCCTCCAACACCTAAAATACGAGCGTAATGTGAGTCCGCATACGTTGCGCAATTACGCGAGTGATCTCGAGCAGTTTAAACTCCATTTATTCAGCGTCGAAAAGCGTGCCGATATGCCGGTTGCTGACATCGATCGTCTGACGATCCGCGAATGGATGGAGGGCTTGCATGCCGATCATAAGAAAACATCGGTCGCGCGAAAGCTCGCTTCGCTTCGGACCTTTTTCCAATTCCTGATCCGCGAGGGCAAGCTCGATGCCAACCCGGCCAAGCAGGTTGCCACGCCAAAGATCGAACGAACGCTGCCAAACCACCTCTCGATGGAGGACGCCGTGCGGTTTATCGAGACACCGGACATCAACACCGATCTCGGTCGCCGCGACCGGGCGATACTTGAATTTTTATATGCGACGGGCATTCGCGTCGGCGAGCTGGTTAACATCGACATACCGGATGTCGATTTTCGCGAACGCATGGTACGTGTCACCGGCAAACGCAAGAAGCAGCGGATCGTGCCGTTTGGCGAACCGGCGGCTCAGGCCGTGATGCTTTATCTGGAAGCGACGCGCGGCACATTTCTAAACGAATGTCTGGAGGCCGACCGCGAGCCAAATGCACTGTTTCTACACCGCCGCGGCGGACGGCTGACCACGCGTTCGGTGGGCCGGATGATCGACAAGTACATCAAGCTCTGTGCTGACATTCATGACATCTCTCCGCATTCACTGAGACACACATTTGCTACTCACTTGCTCGACAGCGGCGCCGATCTCCGCGACATTCAGGAACTCCTCGGCCACGCCCGTCTCTCGACGACGCAGATCTACACACAGGTCTCGATGGAAAAAATGATCGAGGTTTATGATAAAGCCCATCCGAAAGCGTAAGAAGAAATTGAACACGGATTTGCACGGAAAAGAACGGATAGGCACCGGTCTGAAATTTATTAGAAGTTATTTAATTGCATTTTCAGAGCTGTGAAAATCCGTCTAATCCGTGTTCATCCGTGTTCCATTCCGAATTTTGGAAATAGCTGCGGGTTGGCGTATTATTCAACAAAACCTTCCCTCTTTTGGACTCAAATATATGAAAAAGACCCAGTGGCTCGTTGTGATGGTATTTGCCTTGTCGGCGGTTGCGTTTGCGCAGAACCGGATGCTGACGCTGGACGATATTTTCAGCCCGGACGCGAATAAACGGGTGAAATTTAGCGGAAATCCGACGACGGTGCAGTGGACGCGGGACGGAAAAGGTTTTCGGCAGATGATCAATGGGCGGCTGATGCGCTTTGATGCGATGACGGGACAGGCAGTGCCATATTTGGACAGCAGCCGGCTTGCAGCGGCTCTCGCACGGTCGGGTGTTAAGTCAGATGAAGCAAATGCGATGTCTAATTCGATGGCGTTGCAGTTCAACGCGGACGAGAGCGGCATTCTTTTTAATTATTCAGGCGACCTCTGGTATTACGGTGTTCCCAGCGGCAATATGAGGCGGCTGACCAACAGCCGTGACGAGGAAAAAGAGGCTGATTTCAGCCCTGACGGCCGTTGGGTGAGCTTTGTTCGCGGAAATAATCTGTATGTTGTCGATGTAGAAAAGGCGAATGAAAAACAGCTAACGCGTGACGGAAAAGAGGGCCAAAAGCCCGTTTACAATGGCTATCTCGACTGGGTGTACGAAGAGGAACTCTACGGCCGCGGGCAGAAACGCGGCTATTGGTGGTCGCCGGATTCGAGATCGATCGCTTTTCTGCGTCTGGACGAGACCCCTGTGCCTAAATTTGTCTTGCCAAACGATATCCCTAACGATCAACTGGTTGAAAACACGAGCTATCCACAGGCCGGCGATCCGAATCCATTGGTGCGTGTCGGCATCGCCGATGTGGGCAAGACTAATCTCATACCCAATACGGCCCGCATACCAAAGATCGGCGATAAGCTCCCGCCGCAATTACAGCGCCTCGGCGACAGTGCCAAATTTGCCGACACGTCCGCCTATAAACCGGACGATCTGCTCATCGCCCGCGTCGCGTGGTCGCCGGACAGCCGCGCGGTTGTTTTTCAGGCGCTGAATCGTGAGCAGACCTGGCTTGACCTCAACGCGGTCGACCGAAACGGCAAGGTCACCAAACTATTGACCGAGACAACGCCGGCCTATGTCAATGTTTATGGGAATCCTGAGTTTCTCAAGGATGGCACCGCCGTCTGGCAATCGGCCCGCAACGGCTGGAAGCACCTGTTTCTATATGGCAATGACGGCCAGTTGATCCGCCCGCTGACAAGTGGCAGATGGGAAGTGCGGACCTTGTATGGCGTTGACGAAAAAAATGGCTGGGTCTATTTTTCGTCAACAAAAGATTCGCCTATAGCCGAAAACGTCTATCGCGTCCGCCTGACCGGCGGTAATGTCGAGCGTCTTACGCAGGACAACGGCTGGCATACCGCCAGTTTTGATCCCACATTCACGCATTTTGTCGATACCTGGAGTGATGCCGCCACCCCGCCGCAGGCGAGGCTCTACCGTGCGGACGGCACGCTGGAACACGTCATCAACGACAATCGAGTTCCCGAACTGGCTCAATACAAAATCAATAAGCCCGAATTTCTCAACGTTATGACACGCGATGGTTTTACGATGGAGGCGATGATGATCAAGCCGCCCGATTTTGACCCCTCGAAAAAATACCCGGTCCTGAGCTACACCTACGCCGGAGCGCACGTCCAATCGGTGCTAAATCGATGGGGCGGCAACCGCTATCTCTGGCATCAGATGCTCGCCCAAAAAGGCTACATCATCTGGATCTGCGACAACCGCTCGGCGAGCGGCAAGGGCGAGGAATCGGTCTGGCCGGTGTATAAAAACCTAGGCCAGCTCGAGTTGCGCGATATCGAGGATGGCGTAAGTTATTTGAGATCGCTGCCTTACGTCGATAGCGGTCGGATCGGGCTTTGGGGCTGGAGCAACGGCGGATTTATGACGAGCTACGCGCTGACGCACAGCAAATCGTTTAAGATCGGCATCGCCGGCGGCACGGTTTCGGATTGGCGGCTGTACGATTCGATCTTTACCGAACGCCTGATGATGACGCCCGACAATAATCGCAAAGGCTACGACGACAGCTCCGTGCTAAAGGCCGCAGGTAATCTCTCCGGCCGCCTGCTGCTCATCCACGGCGTTATGGACAATAACGTCCACATGCAAAACACGATGCAGCTTGTCTACGAACTCCAAAAAGCCGACAAACAATTCGACCTAATGGTCTACCCGACCCAACGCCATGGCCTGACCGATCAGACACAGATCAAGCATTGGTATTCGATGATGACGGATTTTATTTTACGAAACCTTTAGCGAGGTCGTCGGGCGTATCGATGTCGAATGCTGCCCCGTCAACCGCGACGGTCGCGACATTGCCGGACCGCCTGACCAGAAAACGGGCTCCTTCGTCGCCTTCGAGGGTTAATAACTGATCAAACATTTCTTTAGAGAAGAGAGCCGGGACACCCGACACGCCGTCATACCCGGAGGCAACGATCGACAATCCGCCGCGCCGGAATTCTGCTGCCAAGCTGCCGATGTCGGCGGACGTAACATAGGGTTGGTCGCATAGGGCAATGACGATGGCGTCAAGGTCAGGCTCGATACCGACCAGATGACGAAGGCCGGATTTGATAGACGAGCTGATTCCGACATTCCAAGACTCGTTGACGCAGACTGAAATATCCAGACCTTCGAGTTCGCGGCGTGATTCTTCCAATTCCGCTCCGAGCACCACGACGATAGGATCGCACACAGAAGCGGCGAGCATTTCGCCGGCCCGACGGATAAGCGTTTTCCCGTCAAATCGGACAAGCTGCTTGGGTTGGCCCAAACGGCTCGAACCACCGGCCGCGAGCAGCAAACCCCCTATTTTTGCCGTGTCATTTCCGGTCATAGATTGGTGCGTCACGCTCGCGCAGCGGGCCGCCGCCGCGATGTTTTAAGACGCTCTGGATCTCGCTCACAATAGCCAGAGCTATACTTTCGGGCGTGTCGGCGCCAATGTCGAGGCCAATTGGCGAATAAAGATCTGTGAGCCGTTTTTCGTCGAATGTCTCACCGCCGGCAGCGAGATCTTCGAGCAGTTGTTCTGTGCGGCGTTTGGGGCCGAGAGCACCGATGTAAAAGACGCTGGAGCGCAGCAATGTCGGTAAGACGAAGCGGTCGCGAGCGTAATTATGCGTCATTATTACGGCGGCGGTCAGGCTGTCGGCGGCGATCTCTCCGGGCGGCTCGTCGACGGCTTGAAGCACCAGCTTTTGGGCGGACGGGAATCTCTCTTGGGTCAGGAACGCCGGGCGGTGATCGTAGACTGTGATCGGCCAACCGAGCTCGGAGGCGATCCGGGCGAGTGGTACGGCGTCGGCCCCGGCCCCGAAAAGCAATATCGCCACGGGCGGCTCAAAGCCGTCAGCGGCCAAGCGGTCTTCATACGCGGCCCTCATCTTTGCGATCACGTCACTGTTTTTGCCGACCGGTTCGAGCCTGATCTGGATCACGCCGCGGCAGCCCATATTTAGCGAGAAAACGGAATTCTCATCGGCGGTCGTATCGTATGTGAATACCTCCGGACCACCGGTTTCGAGCACTTTTTTTGCTCGTTCGAGCACGTCAGCTTCGAGGCAGCCGCCCGAAACGGTGCCGAATGTCTTGCCGTCGGGAAGCATCAGCATCCGGGCACCGGGAAGGCGATAGCCCGACCCTTGAACGTCGATCACGGTTGCCAAAACCGCACGTTCACCCGCGCGAAAGCCGGATACAACCCGAAGGATCTCGCTAACTTCTTTCATTCAATAATTGAGGCAAATTTACGATCAGGATTACTGATTACAAAAGTTTATCCGGCGTGATGGGCAGGTCGCGGACGCGTTTGCCGGTTGCGTTGAAAACGGCGTTGGCGATGGCGGCAGCAACGCCGACGATACCGACCTCGCCGATTCCCTTGATGCCCAATTTATTGACGAACTGGTCTTCTTCCGGTATGAAAGCCACGTCGATGGTGCCGACATCGAGATTAGCCGGAATGTGATAGTCGGCAAATGAACGCGTAATAAAATTTCCCCAGCGGGGGTCCATGATCGACTCTTCCGTCAGGGCCATGCCGATGCCCCAGACGCAGCCGCCGATGACCTGCGAGCGAGCGGTCTTGGCGTTCATGATACGTCCGGCACCGGTGACAGCAACGTGGCGGTGGACCCGGACCATGCCGGTCAGTTCATTGACCCATACCTCGGAAAAATTGGCGTTAAAGGCGTGGGACGAATATTTCGCCGCGTCCGCCGGAGCCTTCGCATCTACGCGGGTTTGATATTCGTTGAGACTGGCGGCGTCCATGAGCTGGGCAACAGTCGGAGCGATCAGCCATTTTCGGTCGGTCTTTGCCTGTAATTCGGTTTTGGCCTGATTGCAGGCGTCGGCGACCGAATTGCAAAAGCTTGCGGCACCGATCGACCCAACGGAACCGGCGGCGGGGGGCAAAGCCGAGTCACCGATCTTTACCGCGACCTTACTCATCGGCAGACCCAGCGTTTCGGCGGCTGTCTGAGCGATGATCGTATGCGCTCCGGTGCCGATATCGCTGGCGGCAAGCTCGACGCTCGCCGTTACGTCGTCGCCTTTGCGGGCTAATTTTAGAAGCGTAGATGTCGGGCTCTGCCGTGACGGGTATGATCCGGACGCCACACCGTAACCAACAAGGTTGTCGCCGTTGCGGTTCTGACGCGGTTCCGGTTTTCGGTTTTTCCAGCCGATCATCTCGGCGCCGCGTTTCAGACACTCGACCGTTGCTCGCGACGACCACGGCTTATTGTTTGAAAGATCTTTCGGCGGCTCGTTCTTAATGCGAAACTCGACCGGATCCATTTTCAGCGCGTAAGCCATTTCGTCGATTGCGGATTCCAGGGCAAAACTGCCCGTCGATTCGCCCGGCCCGCGTTGAAACGTCGGTGCGATCACGTTCATCGCAGCGGATTTATAGCCCACGCGCGAATTCGGGACCTCATACATCATGGTCGCGAGAATGCCGCACGATTCGGCAAATTCATTTGTCGTCGTCGTAAACTGCGTTGTGTCATGGCCGAGTGCACTGAGCTTGCCTTCGGCGGTCGCCGCGACCCGGAGATGCTGACGGTTTTGCTGCCGCAGGCCGACCGAATTGAACATATTCTGCCGGGTGACAGCGAGCTTGACGGGGCGGTTCACTACCTTTGCTGCCATTGCCGCGAGGATAACATTTGTCCAAGCCCCGCCTTTCGAGCCAAAACCCCCGCCGACATGCGGCGAGATGATATGGACCTGTTCGGGCTTAAGGCCAAAGGCCGTCGCGACGCCCCTCTGAACGCCGCCAACGACCTGCGTCGCACTGTAAAGCGTGAGATTATCGCCCTCCCACACCGCGATCGCCGAATGCGGCTCCATCGGATGATGATGTTCGATCGGCGTCGAATAAGTGGCGTCGACTTTATGCTCCGCAGCGTTAAAAGCCGCGTCGAAATCGCCGCGAACGGCATCGTTCCTATTCGCGGGCCTGACGGCCTCGGCGACACATTTTTCAAAATCTGTCTTGGAGTCGGCGTTCTGATAGCTGACTTTTATCGACCGCGCGGCTGCCCGCGCCTGCTCGAAAGTCTCCGCGACTAAGACCGCGACATTCTGGCCGTAAAAATTGATCTTGTTGTCCTGCAAGATGCCAATGCCACGCATCGGATCGTAGGCCACAACTTTCGTCGCGTTTTTGTGCGTGATGACGGCGATGACGCCGGGGCTTTTCTCAGCTGCGGCCGTGTCGATGTCGGTGATCGTACCCGCCGCGATCGTGCTTTTTACGATGAAGGCATAGGCGACATTCCTGATGGGCCAATCCATCCCGTAATTCGCAGCCCCCGTCACTTTCAGAAGCCCGTCAATGCGGCTAATCGCTTCACCTATAACTTTTGTGTCACTCGCCATATTTTCCTCGTGTCAGAAATGCGGAGGCCCACGCGTAAGCAAGGGCGATACATTCAACTTGATTGATACGCCCTTGCTTACGCGCGGGCTTCCGCAATCAAGCCTTTCCAGTCGCCCGTCTTAGAGCAAGAACGATTGCACGTTTGCCAAGTTCAATCTTGAATTTGTTGTACTCCAATGGTTTTGCCGATTTCATGGCGGCATCCGCTGCTGCTTTAAAGTTTTCTTCCGTCGCGGCTTTGCCGATTAGAACTTTTTCAGCCTCAGTCGCTCGCCACGGTTTATGGGCGACGCCGCCCATTGCTATCCGGGCTTGTTTAATCTTGCCGCCGCTCAGTTCCAGTGCCGCCGCTACGGAAACCAAGGCAAACGCATAACTCGCCCGGTCGCGCACCTTTAGGTAATAGGAATGGGAGGCAAAGTTAGATTTCGGCAGCTCAATCGAGGTGATCAATTCGCCGTGCTGTAAGTTGTTGTCCTTTTCCGGAGCGTCGCCCGGCAACCGGTGAAAATCCGTGAAGGGAATCGAGCGTTCCTTTCCGTCCGCCCCGCGAACTTTGACAACCGCGTCGAGGGCGGCCAGGGCAACGCTCATATCAGACGGATTGACCGCGATGCATTTGTCGCTGGCCCCAAAAATCGCGTGATTTCGATTGATGCCCCCGATAGCCGCACAGCCCGTTCCCGGCTCGCGTTTGTTGCATTGCATCGCGACATCGTAAAAGTAGGAACAACGTGTCCGCTGAAGCAAATTGCCGCCGTTGGTCGCCATATTGCGGATCTGCGCCGACGCCCCGGCAAGGATCGCCTGTGTCAAAAGTGGATAGTCCTGACGGATCAGGGGGTGATTTGCCGTGTCGGTATTTTTTGCCAATGCCCCGATCGAGACACCGCCACCCGCAGATTTTATTTGTGTCAGATTTAAACGAGTGATGTCGACCAATTCGGTCGGGTTTTCGACGCCCTCTTTCATCAGGTCGAGGAGGTTGGATCCGCCGGCAATAAATTTCGCTCCGGCGTTGAACGACACGGCCTGCACGGCGGAGCCCGCGTCGGCGGCTTGCGTGAACTTAAACGGTCGCATCGTGTACCTCCATTTGGCTGATCGCCATCGGATCGGTCGCCTTACCGGTATGTGCTTCGCGGATCGCGGCAACTATGTTTGGGTAGGCTCCGCAACGGCAGAGGTTGCCGCTCATCCGCTCGCGGATCTCGTCGTCCGAAAGCTGCAACGCGCCTGTCTTTTGCCGGACATTCGCGGTCAAATAGCTCGCCTCGCCGTTCTTAGCTTCCTGCATCAGGGCGACGGCAGAGCATATCTGCCCAGGCGTACAAAACCCGCATTGAAAAGCGTCGTGCTTGATAAATGCCGTTTGGATCGCGTGCAGGTCGGTGCCCTTCGCAATGCCCTCTATAGTCGTGACCGATTTAGCTTCACATTGTGCAGTCAGCGTAAGGCAGGCGAGTACCCGGCGGCCGTCGATTATCACGGTACACGCTCCGCATTGCCCATGATCGCAGCCTTTTTTCGAGCCGGTAAGGCCCAGGCGTTCACGCAGAGCGTCGAGCAGCGTCATGCGGGAGTCGAGTTCAAGGCTCTTTTTCGCTCCGTTGACGGTGAACGAGACAGTAACTGGATTTTCAACCGCCGGAGCGACATAAGCCGTTTCGGAATCGCTAAACGCCAGTGCCTTTTCCTCAGCGAGCACCTGCAAGACCAACGCGCCAAGTCCTACGCCGCCCAACTGGCCTAAAAACTTACGCCGCGACTCGCCGAAAATGCCAAGCTCGTCGAGCAAGGCCTCTTCGTCAGCGGTCATCTGCTGATCTGCATCTAAGGCGACATCATTTTCTTCAAAAGCCATTTGTTTTCTCCAATATCGGTTTGATCGGTTCCAGTCGCGTAGGCCCCACCGGGAAGCGAGTTTAAGGGTTCTCGCACTAGCAATTAAGCTTTCTCAAATCTTTCGGCGATCCACATTTTAACGAGCGCCTGCCGCGACACGCCAAGCCGCTTCGATTCCTGATCGAGACGACTTACAACCCACCGGGGGAAATCAATGTTTACGCGTTGGGGCTTTTCATTAATCTTCCTTATTGTTGAAAGATCTGCATATTGAAGAATATCTTCTTCTCCCTTATCAAAAATTTCGTCAAACTCTTTTGTTGTTATCATACAATTCCCTCTCATTACGTCTAGATCGTCTAACCGAAATAATTCGAATCGACGATTCGCGGTAGGTGATCACGGCTGACCAATATAGCTCTTCAATCACCCCGATGACCATATATCTCGGTTCAGCTCCAAATGGTAAAAGAATTTCAATAGATTCATCGTCATTCCAGAGAGCTTTCGCCTCTTCGAAATCCATTCCATGACTGATCTTGTTCGCCTCGCTCTTTTGCGGGTCGTATTCAAAATCCATGCTAATTATTATCAAATATATACCAAAAAGATATAGAAAGTATACCTAAAGCCCGAGAACCGTTCATTCGCTAGTGTGGTCGTTGACAATAACATCCGGGAACTCAGCCATGAATTCCTCACGCGGACGCGTGTCGATCTCGCCGCGTACCGGCCGTGAGCCGACATTTGATTTGAAATTGCCGTTGTCGTCGTACAGGCGGCGGTATTGGGCGGTGTTGCGGATGATACCCTGGACATAGGTTTTTGTTTCCTTGAATGGGATGGCTTCAACGAATTCGTCCATCTCGGCGGGCAGGGTCGCGCGCCATTGCGGGACGCGGCCTGGGCCGGCGTTGTAGGCTACCGCAACGTATTCGAGGCGGCCAAATTTGTCGAGTTGGTCCTTGAAAAACGCCGTCCCTAGCTCAATATTAACAGCCGGTTGGTAGAGATCCTCGGCGGAGTTAATAGCGGCCGTAGAGCCGTATTTCTTAGCGATCGAACGGGCAGTCGGCAACAGCAATTGCATCAGCCCAAAGGCATTTGCCGGTGACTTTGCACGCGGGCTAAATACAGATTCCTGACGGATAAGGCCTGCAACCTGATACCGGTCGAGACCACGGCTTTGAGCCCAT
The DNA here is from genome assembly GCA_025362075.1 of Chloracidobacterium sp. GTDB lineage: Bacteria > Acidobacteriota > Blastocatellia > Pyrinomonadales > Pyrinomonadaceae > OLB17. Next base: position 16,812 of record JANYIL010000170.1, on the reverse strand, counting down.
TTTGTAACGGAATCCCAATTATTGAGCGGGTAGAATATGTCCCATTCCTCACGGCCCATTTCCTCGGGAAACATCTGTGCGTAATCGGGATAGCTGCTTTTAAGAGCCAGAAATGCTGCTGTGTTGTCGCCTTTCCAACGGTAATGGCGGGCGATGGCGAGGTTGATCTTTGGGCTGTTGTTAGCTGACTTTTTCGCCTCGTTGAGCTCGTCGATTGCCCAATCGAAGAGACCTACTATCGAAAGCTCGTCCGATTTTTCGACGCGGTTCAATTCTTTTTCACCGGACGTTTCGGCGGCGACGTTTACTATCCGGAGGTTCGCGACGGCTTTTGCAATCGTGGAATTTGGCGGTGTCGTCACGCGGCAATTGCCCTGAGCTTTCATCGCGGTCAGGCGACTGAGAGCGAGATAGCCGTACCAATTTGCACCGTAACGATATGCCACCCCCTCGTAAAGCGCACATGCCTCGGCGGTGTGGCCGGTGCGTTCGCTGTCGCGAGCCGCCCAGTAACCAGCCTTGCCGCGATTCGACGTGTCCTTGTCGGCGTAACGGGCGAGATGCTCGATAAACATCTGCGACGCCTGAACGTAATTATTGCCCTCGTGCTGAAACCACGCCGCCTCAAACTGAGCCTGTGCGACCTCGATCGCGTTCGGGTACGCAGCGAGAGCGGTATTTAGGAAATAGCCTTCGTCGGTCCGGTTACGAGCGTCGCGAGCGGTGAGGCCCGCGTCGATCAATGTTTTTGCGACGTGCGTCCCGCTCGGGAATTTTTGCCGCATCTCAGCGGCGGTCGAGCGGGCCTGCGGCCATAGTCTGGCTCTTGCGTAGCCGAGAATGAGTTGGCGATAGGCCTCTTCGCGTTCCCGTGCGGCGACGGGAAGAGCATTGAACACATTCTGAGCGTCCGGCGTGCGTCCGGTGTTTGCGAGGGCCGTAATTCTCCTGACCTGCGATTGAAGTGTGACGGCCGCAGGGAATTTAGCCGACAGCTCGGCATAGGCCGTTGCTGCCTCAGCGTAATTCTTTGAACTAAAGAGTTTATCCGCCCGGGCCAGTTGCTCCTCACCCGATTGGGGGATCAGCGGTTGGTTCAGAAATGTGAGCTTTGCTTCGGCCTCTTTGGCGGCGTTGGTTCCGGCTCCGTAAAAATATGTCCGGCGATAATATTTTAAAGCCTCGCCCGGCGAATTCTGTGTATCGTAAGCTTTTGCTGTTAGCAGCAGTGCATCGGCGTCATTTTTTTCACTCAGATCCACGAGCATCGGCGGCACTTCGACGGCCTTACCAACCTGAAGAGCGGATGTTGCCCAGAGCAATTTTGCGTCGCGTGTCCGTATCGAATCCGGAAATTCCTTCAGCAATTCCGCAAATACCTTTAACGCCTCGGCGTGATTGCCCGCACCCTGCAACGCCTTGCCCCGGAGCCACAAAGCATAATCGGCCACCTTTGTCTTCTTTCGAAAAACATCCGAATTAAGTATCGCTGCGGCCCCCGCAAAATCATTGTTTTCAAATCGGATGCGGGCATGGAGCAGTTTTGCCAGAGCACCTGTCTGTTTCCCGGCAAAACGCGATTCGATGTCGGCGACGACATTTTCGGGTGGCAGTTTTCCGTCGCGCGTCATTTCGCGCAGCGATTTCAAGGCCTGCTGCTCGTTTTGCTGGGCAGAGCAGCCCACGGTTAGTAAAAGTGGCAAACAGACCAAACTCAAAACGAGTTTTGAAATTAATTCCTGCATCTGTCGGGTGAGACGAATTCTATACAGAAACGGTCTCAAATTTTGCGGCGCTGCGGTGTATTTCTTCTGCATGTTTATTCCAATCATGAAGCATATCGGGATTAAAATCAGCTCCGTTAGGCCAGACAAGCGTGTGAACCTCTGGGTCGATACTTACCTGCTCAAACAGCTTGAGATCACGCAGCGGTCGAAACATTTCACCGTATAAAACGGGAGCAAAGTCTATTTGCTGTGACGTTTTGTCCTCGAACCAAACCTGCAGGACGTGTGGGGCGACTATTTCGAAAGCCGTGACACGGTGAAACTTAAATTCCATAACCATCATTTTAGAGGCGCAATCGGCTGGGACGGTTCGCCCGATTTCATCTGCGACCATATATCCAATAATTCGTCCTGATGCAGTTCCGCCCATGCTTCGACGAGTCGCGTCTGTTTTCGAGGAAGTTCGCCGGCAAGCATTTCGACCGGATCTATCGAAAACGATGCAACTGCATCCTGATAATAAGCGTGAAAATGCGGCAAATGGTGCTGCATATTCATTTCCCAATACATCCTAATTATTATACCGAAAAATCGGCTTATCTCGGGTATCGAACGATTTTAAAGAGCTTACCTAGAAAATTCTTTTGTCGTACGTAAATCCGTTATATCATAACAAACAATATCGGCCAGTTTACGAAGATTCTCGCAATGAAGAAATATTCCCTCTTGTTTTTCGTCACTTTGATCGTCACTTTGATTGTTGTGTTGAATAGTTTTGGCCAAACGCCGGTCTCTAAACCGTCGCCCAGACCGCCGATCGACGAAGGCGTGGTCAAGATCTCGACCAACCTGATCCAGATCGACGTCACCGTAACCGATGCCAACGGCAAGATCATCACCGACCTCAAGCCCGAAGAGATCGAAATATACGAGAACGGAAAGAAACAGCCGATCACGAATTTATCCTTTGTTTCGTCAGGCCGGGCGACGGCCGATGAGCGGACGACCTCTACCAAAAGCGGAGATAAAATTCCGCTGCCACCGCCACCGCAGACAGCGGCGGTGACCCAGGCCGGCGTCCGGCGAACCATAGCCATCGTGATCGACGATCTCTCGATGTCATGGGAGAGCGTTTATTACGCTCGCCGCGCGGCTAAGAAATTTGTCGATGAGCAGATGCAGGATGGCGACCTCGTCGCGATACTCAGAACCGGCGGCGGCATCGGCTCGCTGCAGCGGTTTACCACCGATAAACGAATCCTTTATTCCGCTATCCAACAAATCAGATACAATCCGCTAGGCACGGGCGGCATCTCGGCCATGAAACGGATCGAGCCCACGGGAACCGAAACGCTCCAACAAGCCGGAACGCTGCCACCCGGATTGGGAGCCGAGGTGGACGCCTTTATGGCTATCGCGGAGGCAAAGAGCAAGGCACTTAGGTCGGCTGACGCTATCGGTACAATGCAGTATATCGTCAGCGGGATGAAGGACATGCCCGGCCGAAAATCCGTCATGCTATTTTCGGACGGATTTCAGCTTTTTGAACGGGACAAGTTCGATATGCTCAGCTCGGGAATAACGATGCAGAGGGTGCAAAAGCTCATAGAGGAGGCAAACCGGGCCGCGGTTGTTTTTTATCCGATCGATCCGCGAGGGCTGCAGGTAGGGTTCCTTCAGGCCAGCGACAATGTAAAGGGAAAGACCGAGCGCTCCTCGATGGAAGGCGTAAGGGGGCGGCTCAATGAGATGCGGACCAGTCAGGATGGCATCAATTATTTGGCCGAGGAGACAGGCGGGTTTGCGTTTTTTAACCAGAACGACCTGTCCAAGGGTGTTGCTCGCGTACTCGAAGATCAGAGCTACTACCTTGTCGGTTACGTGCCCGACTCAGATACGTTCGATGCGAAAGGCAGCAAGTATAATAAGCTTGAGGTGAGAGTGCTTCGCAAGAGTGCGAAGGTGCGTTATCGCAGCGGTTTTTTTGGTGTGACTGACGCAAAAAAAATATCGGCACCGCCGCCGGACCTGACGACCAACTACGTCGCGCAGCTACGAAATGCTCTTCTCTCGCCGTTTGCCGTCAACGGCATCACCCTGAAGCTCAATTCATTATTTGGAAGCAGCGGTAATAACGATCTTTATGTTCGTTCATTGCTAAATATTGATGCGAACGATCTCAGGTTTAAGGTCGAAAAAGACGGGCAATTGACGTGTTCGTTTGAGGTACTCGCGACGAGCTTTGGAACAGACGGCCAACTCGTGGATCAGATCGGCAAAACGTATACGGTGACCGTGCCGCATGAGGTTTACACACGCATATTAGCCGAGGGGATCGTTTACCATTTTAAGTTTCCGGTCAAAAAAGCGGGTGGGTATCAATACCGCGTCGCCATTCGGGATGCGGTCGGCGGCAATATCGGGGCGGCCAGCGAGTTCGTTGAGGTGCCCGATCTTCGCGGCGGCAAGCTCGGCCTTTCGAGCATAGTGGTTGAGGATATGTCGGTTGACGAATTTCAGGGTTCTTTTGCGGCGGGTCCCACCGTCAAGACCGACGCGATGAGGGATACGGCGTTTCGTCAGATTCGGGTCGGACGGGTTTACCGGTATTCGCTCGAGATTTACAATGCCCCGCTCGACACCCAAAAACGGCCCGATGTGGAAACGCGGATTCGCGTTTTTCGCGACGGCAAACTTATTACGGACGGCCCGCCAAAGCCGTTTGACGCCACGGGCCAGACCGATATGGCGCATCTGAGATTCCTGGGTGGCCTGGCTATCGGATCGCAGATGGAACCGGGCGAATACATTCTACAAATCATCGTTGCGGACAGCAGCGGCAAGCAAAAACGCGTGGTCGCGAGCCAGTTTATCCAATTCGAAGTCGTCAACTGAAAAATAGTTTCCGGCTTTTTGACAGGGACTTGTGTCAAAATAGGGTGTCAGAAGTATTGAAGATGAAGAAGTATTTATTCGCCCTGATGTTTTGCACGGCCGCGGCCGCGGCCGGGTTTGCACAGGTTCCAAAACAGTCGCCTCAACCCACGCCGCCGACCGATGAGGTCGTCAGGATATCGACCAACCTCATTCAGGTCGATGTCACCGTTACCGACCCGAAAGGAAAAATTATCGGCGATATTAAGCCGGACGAGATCGAGATATATGAAAACGGGCAGAAGCAAAAGGTAACGAATTTTTCGTTCATTGCGGCGGCACGGGCTGTGGTGGAAAAGCCGGTGGCGGCTGATAAAAGTGGAGTTCCGGTGCCGGTCGCCGCTCTAAGGCCCGATCAGATACGGCGAACATTGGCGTTGGTTGTTGACGACCTGTCGCTGTCGTTTGAGAGCGCGTATCAAACACGCCGGGCACTAAAGAAATTTGTTGACGAACAGGTCCAGCCCGGCGATCTCGTCGCGATCATCCGGACGGGAGCGGGCATCGGGGCGTTGCAGCAATTTACGGCGGACAAACGCATTCTGTACGCTGCGATCGAAAAAGTTAAATGGAATCCTTTGGGAACTGGCGGCGTGAGCGCGTTTGCCCCGATCGAGCCGCCGCCTTTAGGAAGTTCAGGTGATGACGGCTCCGGCAGCGACCCCAACGCGGCCATAACGGAGGCGAACAAAGCGCTGGACGAATTTAGAAGCAGTGTCTTTGCGACCGGCACGCTTGGGGCACTTAGATATATCGTTAACGGCATGGGCGATTTGCCGGGACGCAAATCGGTAATACTTTTTTCCGATGGATTCAAGCTGCTCGAAACGGACGAAAACGGATTTCAGGAAAACGGCCGCGTGTTTGATTTTTTAAAGCAGTTGGTGGACGACGCCAATCGTTCTTCGGTCGTTTTCTACACCATCGACCCCCGCGGACTGCAATTTACCGGGATCACCGCCGCCGACAGCGTTGCGGACACGAGTCCCGACGCCCTAAATAAAATATCGTCCGACCGCCGCGACCAATTGCTCGACACGCAGGCGGGGCTGAGTTTGCTGGCCGCCGAGACTGGCGGATTTGATATCAAAAATAACAACGACCTGGCCGGCGGTGTGCGACAGATCCTCGACGATCAAAGCTACTATCTGGTCGGTTACGAACCGGATTCCGATACATTTGATCCGGCGAAACGCAAATACAACAAGCTCGAGGTCAGGGTAAAACGCCCCGGAGCAAAGGTGCGGTATCGCAGCGGATTTTTTAATGTTGCCGACAAACCCGTTGCAAAGGCACCGGTTGCCGCGACGCCCATGGCCCAACTCGAAGCCGCGCTCGTCTCGCCATTTGCCGTCAACGGCATCGACCTGCATCTCAACGCCCTGTTTGGAACTGACGCCAAGGCCGGAACGTTTGTCCGCTCGCTGCTGCACATCAATGCGACCGACTTGAAATTTGTTGAGGATTCCAACAACAAGAAAAAGGCGATTTTTGATGTGCTGGCGATGAGCTTTGGCGACAATGGCCTGCCGGGCGAGCAGATTTCGAGATCTTACACGCTGACCGTCAGCCCCGATGCATACAAACGGGTGATGGCGGACGGCTTTGTCTATCATTTTACTTTCCCGGTGAAAAAGCCTGGTGCGTACCAATATCGCATCGCGATCCGCGACGAGCAGGGCGGCAAGGTCGGTTCGGCAAGCCAGTTTATCGAGGTGCCGGACGTGAAAAAGAATCGCCTTATCGCGTCGAGCATTGTTATCGAAAGCCTGACCGAGGCCGAGTGGCAGAAGTTTATCGACCCCGCGATGCCGCAGGTTCAGTCAAATCCGATGTCCGACACTGCTCTCCGGCGAACCCATGTCGGTTCGGTGCTGCGGTACGGGTATGAGATTTACAATGCCAAACTCGACCAGTCGCATATCCCGGCGGTCAAGACGAGAATTCGTGTGTTTCACGACGGCAAGATCGTCCTTGACGGTAAGGAAACACCGCTCGATCTGCGAGCCCAGACCGACATGGAACACCTCAAAACCGCCGGAGCCATCTCGATCGGCGACAAGATGCAGCCCGGCGACTACATACTGCAAGTCATCGTAACCGACCCTCTCGCCAAGGCAAAGCAGCAGGTAGCGACGCAGTTTGTGCAGTTTGAGGTCGTTCCGTAGTACGACCGCCCTGCCGAACCTGTCGATCAAGTTAGGTGTTGGCAAAGCTTGAGTGAAAGCACAGTTGATGGACAGGCTCGGCAGCCTGTCCTACGTTGCAATTCCCCCCCACAATTACTAATCTTTAGTTTTGTCGAAATGCTTAAGATCAAATCCATAGAGCTTACCGAGATCAATATTCCCCTCGTCCATTTTTTTGAGACGAGTTAAGTACCGTGGGTTCCACCCACGGCTAAATTCATCGGGCCGCTCTGCGGCAAAGGAGTTAATGAGCAATACAGAACCAAACAAGATCATCTTTTCGATGGTCAAGGTCAGTAAGTTTTACGACAAAAAGCCTGTCCTTAAGGACATTTATCTTTCTTTCTTTTACGGAGCGAAGATCGGTGTGCTTGGGCTGAACGGAGCGGGTAAGTCTTCGCTGCTCCGCATCATTGCGGGCACGGACACCGAGTTTAACGGCGAGGTCGTTTTTTCGAAGGGCTATTCCGTCGGCCATCTCGAACAGGAGCCACGGCTCGATGAATCGAAAACCGTTCAGCAGATCGTCGAGGAGGCGGTGCAATCGACTGTCGACCTCCTAAAAGAATTCGAAGAGATCAACGCGAAATTCGCCGAGCCGATGGATGATGACGCGATGAACGCGCTTATCGAACGGCAGGGCGAGGTGCAGGAAAAGCTCGACCACGTCGACGCATGGGACCTCGACTCGCGGCTTGAGATGGCGATGGACGCGCTTCGCTGCCCGCCGCCGGACACGATCATCAAAAATCTGAGCGGCGGCGAAAAACGCCGCGTCGCGTTGTGCCGTCTGTTGCTGCAAAAACCCGATATTTTGCTGCTTGATGAGCCGACCAACCATCTCGACGCCGAGAGCGTGGGCTGGCTTGAGCAGCATCTGCAAAAATACGAAGGCACGATCATCGCCGTCACACATGACCGTTATTTCCTCGACAATATTGCCGGATGGATACTCGAACTCGATCGCGGGCAGGGAATACCCTATCAGGGAAATTATTCGAGCTGGCTTGAGCAAAAGAGTACGCGTCTCGCGCAGGAAGCCCGCAGCGAGGACAAGTTGCAAAAGACGCTCGAACGCGAGCTCGAGTGGATACGCATGTCGCCAAAGGGCCGCCACGCCAAGTCGAAAGCCCGCATTAACGATTACGAAGACCTGCTCGCGACCGAGTCTGAAAAGCATGCCGACGACCTCGAGATCTACATCCCGCCCGGCCCGCGTCTTGGCGATGTGGTGATCGAGGCACACAAGGTTTCAAAGGCTTACGGGGACACGGTATTGTTCGAAAATCTCGAGTTTACCCTGCCAAAAGGCGGCATTGTTGGTGTCATCGGCCCCAACGGCGCGGGGAAAACTACGCTGTTTCGGTTAATTACCGGTCAGGAAAACGCCGACAGCGGTGTTTTTAAGGTAGGAGAGACCGTGAAGCTCGGCTACGTCGACCAGTCGCGTGACAGCCTGAACGCGGAAAAGACCGTTTTTGACGAGATAGCCGACGGACTGGACAATGTGACGCTCGGGACACGCACAATGAACGCCCGGACATACGTGTCAAAATTCAACTTCTCAGGCGCCGATCAGCAAAAGTTTGTCGGTCAGCTATCGGGCGGCGAACGCAACCGCGTGCATTTGGCAAAAATGCTCAAGACCGGTGCTAACGTCCTGCTGCTCGATGAGCCGACCAACGACATCGACGTCAACACCATGCGTGCGCTTGAGGAGGCCCTCGAAAACTTTGCGGGCTGCGCCGTCGTAATTAGTCATGACCGCTGGTTTTTGGATCGTATCGCGACGCATATTTTGGCGTTTGAGGGTGACAGCCACGTCGAGTATTTTGACGGCAATTACAGCGAGTACGACGAGGACCGCAAGCGGAGATTAGGCCACGACGCCGATCAGCCGCACCGGATAAAGTATCGGAGCCTGACAAGGGCGTAGAACAGGCTGCCGAGCCTGTTCATTAACATTGGTTACCATCAAGTCGAATGCAACCTCGGCTTGACCGACAGACTCGGCAGTCTGTCGTACGTCAGGAAAGTTATTGATGAGAATTATTTTTCGAAGCATTATCTCGATCCTTCTCACCCTTGCGCTTTTTGCCGCATTGTCATGTTCGGCAAAGGTCGAAACCAGCCAAAATGTCACTCCTCCGGTTATGCGTTCGGCTCCGTCAACTCCGCCGCCGACAGCAGTCCCGACGCCGTCGATCCCAAATCTTCAGGCGGAACTCCTTGATGTTCGCGATACGACCACTAAGTCGCCGATCGGCACATTTGACTTCAAAAACCACGACTATCCGCTGCCGCACGGTTGGGAAAACCCGGACGGCAGCGATGCGACACTCGTCAACGGTCGCCTACAGCCGGTCGGTGTCGAGGCCAAAGGCGATATGACGGACGAAGAGAAAGCCGATGCAAAGGCCAACCGTCGCATCGGCATGACCTTCGTCACGACGAAATTCATGGACGTTACGGGCGACGCCCAGGACGAGGCTCTGGTCATACTCAAGATCGAGACCGGCGGGTCGGCGATACCACAGATCGTCTATGTTTTTACGTGGAAAGATGGAAAGCCCGAGCTGATCTGGCCTTTTCGCACCGGCGACCGTGCCGACGGCGGGTTGAAAGATCTGCGGGCCGAAAACGGCCAACTCCTCGTCGAACTCTACGGCCAGGATCGTTTTGTTCTCGGCCAGATGGAAACAGGCAAGATCGGCGACGACCGCGAACAACTCTGCTGCCCGACGTATTTCACGCGTTCCTACTACAAATGGAACGGCAAAAATTTCCTTATGCAGGGCAAACGCCTCACCTGCGAAACCGCCAACCCAAACGCCGCAGCCATTGAAAACATGGGCGAAAAGGTCAACGCACCGCAGAAATCCACCAGGAAGTAGATTATTTAGTTGGGAGTATTTTTTGTACGATAACTGCTGCGGGCACGAACCGCCGTTTCCGGGCGGGCAACCTTTACCTTCAGTTCATGCAGGGTTTTTTCACCAATTTCTTCCGGCGGGTAAAAGCCGAGGCGATACTGAAATCGAAGCTCGTCCACTATCAATCCAAAGGTCTTATCGAGCTTTCCATCGCTATTTGAATAAAATCGTCCGGCTGTTGTGTCGGACAGTTTTTGCAAAAATACTCGGGCTCTCGCATTTTGACGGGTACCGGTAAGCGGTAACCGTAAATGCGGCGGCTGTGGAAGACTGTTCGAATAGCGTACGTCGGCCATGCCGCGATCAGGTCTGGGCATGAGAATGAAGCCGCCGCCGCCAGTCTCGAACATGACCGTGTAGATAAGCGTATCGGTTTCCTGCAGTGAATAAAGCAAATTGGGAATCGTTATCTGGCTGGTGGTATCCTTACCGTCCGTGAGCAAAATGATCGCCTTTCGGCCGGTCAGTCCACCAAAGGTGTCGGTTACAGTCCTTAATACAACATCGCGCATCTGTGTACCCAGAAATTCACCGATCCTGGCCAATTTTATCCCTCGGTTAAGCTGATCATGGTCGGATGTGAGCGGGCTCAATATGTGGGCGTCGTAATCAAACGCCACGATCATCGCCCGATCGCGCGGCCCCAGCAGCTTTACAAAAGATTTGGCAGATTCCTTGATACCGTCGAGCACCGGTCGCGCACTCTCGCTCGTATCTATTAGCAGCGCAATGTTAATCGGCTCTTCGGCAGCTGCGAAGAACTCGATCTTTTGCCGGACGCCATCCTGGAGAATGTCAAAATCCGCACTCGTCAAACCGGAGATGCGTCGTCCGTCGCGGTCACTAACGATCACCGGTACGCTAACAAGCGCGGTGTTGATCTTAATGGTCTCCTCCGACGGTTTATCCTGGGCCGCGACCTTCGAAAAGAAGACAAACACGACGCAGGCAATAACCGCCAATCTGATCTTCATGGGTATTCACTTTGGGTGAGTTCGCGGTCATGGTACTCCATAAATACGAAAAAAATCAATGGGAAAAAGGTTGTGAGATCTAGTTAGTCTTGTTTCGGTAGCTCGCCCGAGCCCGGACAACGGCGTCGGGGCGCGAAACCTTGACCTTTAGTGAATGGACAGTCTTCGCGCTCGTGTCTTCGGGCGGGTAAAAGCCGAGGCGATACTGGAAACGGAGTTCGTCGACGATTTCCGCGAATCGATCTTTAAGTTTGCCGCTCTTGGTCGAATAAAAACGTCCGGCGGTCAAGTCGGATAATTTTTGCAGCAACTCGGCGGCTTCGAGGTTTTGTTCCTCGATTCGCTCACGCCTTTGCGGGTTGTCGCGGGGCCTCGGGACCGAGATCGGCGGAAAGCCACCGCGATTGCGCCCGCCCTTGCCAGGGAATCGCCCTCCGCCAAAAACGCCGCCATTTCGCCCGCCGCCGATCGGCGGAAATATCTGCCGTGGCTGGTCGCCGGTTTTGAAAAAGATGGTGTAAATAAGAGTGTCAGTTTCCTCAAGCCGGTATAGCAGATCGCGGGTAGATATTTCGCTGCCGTGATCTTTGCCGTCGGTCAGAAGGATGATCGCTTTGCGCCCCGACAATCCCTTAAACGTTTTGTTAACCGTCTCAAATACTGCATCGCGAAGCGTCGTGCCGACATGGCCGGATGGTATTTCGGCTTTCTTGATAGCCTTTTTTAGCTCATCCTGATCGGCGGTAAGCGGGCTCAAAATATGCGTTTCATAGTCAAAGCTCACTATCATCGCCTTATCCTGCGGCCCCAAAAGCTTGAGAAACGATTTGGCCGAGTCCTTAATATCGCCCAACACGGGCCGCGTGCTTTGGCTCGTGTCGATCAGCAGGGCGACGGAGATCGGCTCTTCGGTCGCGGCGAAAAACTCGACGTTTTGCCTGACGCCGTCCTGCCAAACCGTGAAATCCGCTGCCGTCAAATTCGGCACATAGCGACCGTCACGGTCGCTGACGATCGTCGGAATGCTTACTAACTTAGTCTCGACCTTGATCGTATCGTCAGCTGGTTTGTTCTGCGCGCCCAAAGTCCCGACGCCCAAAAGCAGCGTCAGACCAACAAATACCGTGATCCGTCTGAGCATATCAAATGTTCTTTACACGGATAAGACGCGGTAATTGCACGGAAAGTCGCAAAATAATTTACTTTGTAAACAAAAGTACTTGACAGATAATACTACTTGATGTAACTTGATTCTACTATGGCGAAAACGAGTGCAATGCGGCGGGACGAATCACAGCCAAACGAGCCAGTAAATCTTGGCGACCGGGCGATAGATAATCTCAAATTTATCCGCGAGACGATGGAGCGCTCGACGCACTTTACGGCGGTTCCGGGTTACGGCGGGATGCTTATGGGCGTGACAGCGGTCGCGGCGGCGTTTATCGCGAATAGCCAAATTACGCTGCGTGATTCGCTGATGACATGGCTGATCGAGGCCATGCTTGCATTTGCGATCGGCCTGCTCGCGATGCGGCAAAAGTCGAAGATCGGCGGCCAATCGCTACTCTCTGTGCCTTCAAAGAAATTCGCCATGAGCTTCGCCCCGCCCTTGATCGTCGGTGTCGCGACGGTCCTTGGCGTGTGGCGATACGGTGATTATTACGCGATGCCGGCGATATGCATGCTCTGCTACGGAGCGGCGGTCGTCTGCGGCGGAGCGTTTTCGGTTTGGGTGGTGCCGGTGATGGGATGGTGCTTTATCGCCTTGGGCGTTGCAGCATTTTTGCTGCCGTCAAACTACGGCAACGCCATGATGGGCGCGAGCTTTGGCGGACTGCACATAGTTTTTGGGGCGATCATCGCACGACGCTACGGCGGATGAGAAATTTGTCCCGCGAAATACACGAAAGGACTCGAAAAAATACCCTCATTTATACGAGTTAATTTTTCATTCCAAAACATCCTTTCAAATAGCCCTCCTTTCGCGTTCTTTCGCGTGTTTCGCGGGCAAAAAGGTTTTAAGTTATGGCAAAGAATCTAGCAGTTAAGAAAGACGAACAAAAGCAGGGCTTGCGGGTCGCGCGTGCCGCCGAGAACGTATCGAACGAACTCGACAAGATTATCCACGAGCGTCTGCGGCTCGGAATCATCAGCGCGCTTGCAGCAAATGAAAAGCTCAGCTTCACCGAGCTGAAAAACCTGTTCGCGACCTCTGACGGCAACATCAGCGTCCACACACGCAAGCTCGAAGAGGCAGGCTATTTGACATTCGAAAAATCGTTCAAGGGCCGTATGCCATTGACCGAATACGCGATTACAAAGACTGGGCGTGAGGCTCTTGAAAGATATTTGAATCATATGGAAGCTCTGATTAAGGCGATGAAAAAGGTATGAACGAGAGTCTTGTTGCGTAGCGACCTGTGAATTTAGCCGTGGGTGAAAACCACGGAAAGGCAAGAACAAAGATCACGTCGCGTTAGCGACGTATCAATCATTCGTCGCTAATGCGACGACGAAATTGGTAACAGGGAACAGTGGGTTGCACCGACGGCTAAATTCAGCAACCGCTAAGCGGCCAAGAAAATGGAGGAATAATAATGGGCGTACCTTTAATGTTAATGACAATCGGCGGGCTTGTGGTTGCTATGGTTTTGCTGGCGGTCTCGCTGTTTACTAAAAAGAGGTGGCTGACGAAGTTCGTGGCGGGCGGCGTGGCGGTCTGGTTTGTTTTCTACGTAATCATGCTGTTGGGTTTTTCGCTGACGAGCACCGAAAAGGTATTGGCGGCGGGCGAGGCGAAGGAATACTGCGGGTTTTATCTTGATTGTCACATGCACACGACGGTCACCAGCGTACGAACCGCGAAGACGATAGGCACCGCGACGGCAAAAGACAAGTTTTATATAGTTAATATAAAAGTTTCGAGCGACGCCAGAAATCCGGCGATAAAGCTGCGGCTGCTCGAACCGAAGGCTTGCGTCGTAATGCCTGACAAAACAAAGATCGAGCGCGACACCGCCGCCGAAGCCCTCCTGCCAACGGCCAACGTCCGCCTCGACACCGACATGGACAACCGTACGACCATCGAAAAAGAGATAGTTTTCGACCTGCCCTCCGGCCCCGGCGATCCGAAACTTCTTATCACAGAAGGTTACGGCATTGACCGCAACATCGAGCACGTTCTGGTCGGCGACGAGGACAGTCTGTTTCACGGTCAGACGTTTTTCAAACTTCAGGAACAAAACACGACGGCGGGATTGTAAGATTCATGTACTCAGCAACACCTGACAAAATCGTTTATGCCATCTGCGGGTTTATGTTCGGCGTTCCCTGCCTATTTTTCGCCTGGTACACCGTGCGGCTGATTTACGTAAATGCGAAGGAAGACATGGTAGGTCACGCACCGGTGGAATGCTGATCGGGGCTATCGCGTTCCCGCTGGCCGCCATAATTTTCGGATTCATAAGTTGGTGGTTTATTAAAAAAGCTTGGAGAGGTTTTAAAAGGAAATGAACGAACGCACTAAAACAGGTTTAGAGATCATACAAGTCGCCATCGTCCTCGGGGTAATCGGCGATATTTTTTTGCGCGTCACGCCATGGGGGCTTAACGTGTTGGTTTTTAACGCGGCCTTTGCGGCGGGGATGATAATGCTGCTCAGGCGCCGTGCGCCGGAATATCTGACGCGGCAGACCTACGCATTATTTGGCGCTTTGATATTTTTTGCCTCGATGTTCGTCTGGCGCGATTCGGTCGAGCTGCGGGTGGCGGACGCGTTTGCGATCCTTGCCGTTTTATCGGTACTCTTTCTGCCAAAATTGAAGGTCCCAGCGCAGTTGGCAGGTGTCTTTCATTACATAGTGGGATTTTCCTGGTCGGGCCTCCACGCGGTGGGAGCACCCTTTTTGCTGGTTTTGTCTGACATACAATGGAAAACAATTTCGCGTACCGGCTGGCGAAAACATGCCTTCGCGGTCGCCCGTGGAGCGGCGATCGCAGCTCCACTCATCCTGATATTCGGAGCTCTTTTCGTAGCGGCCGACGCGGCTTACGAGGGCCTGGTCCAACGCGTCTTTAATATCCGGCCCGAGATCGTCTTTACCCACGTCCTCTTATTCGCCATGTTTTCGTGGATGACAGCCGGTTATTTGAGTGGTATTTTGATCAAACCCGAGAGTCTCGTCAATGTCGTGCCCCCGCCGCCGACCATCCACGAAAAAACTGGTGAAACAGCCACCAGCAAGATGGCGGGCGTCCGGGCCGAATCAGGAGAATATCCCGTCACGCTGCCCAACCACCTTTCCGTTACCGAACACCTAAACATCTCCGACCCGCCAAATGCCGACGCGGATGCAGAAGCCCGCGCGTCAGCAAGGGCGAAACACTCAACTCAGGAATCCGAAGCCACTCAACCTGACGGGAGCAAACCGTGGAGCTGGGCCAATTTCGACAACTCGTTCTTCCCACCAGTCTTTACACTCGGAGCGGTCGAGGTCGGCGTCATTTTAGGTCTCATGAACCTGCTTTTCCTGAGCTTCTGTATAGTCCAGGTGCCGTATCTGTTTGGCGGAATGGAACTGGTGCAGAACACACCGGATTTCAAACTCGCCGAATACGCCCGCCGCGGTTTTGGCGAATTGGTAGCGGTTTCCGCACTCGTTTTGCCGACGCTGCTCATCGGACACTGGCTTATCCGCAAAGAAAATCCGTTTGCGGGAAAGCTCTTTCGCGTTCTCGCCGGCACGCAGATCATACTTCTATTTGTAATAATGGCCTCCGCCGTCCAGCGACTGGTTTTGCTCACGGGCAGCCTCGGTTATGGAATGACGACCATTCGGCTCTACCCGATGATTTTTATGACGTGGCTGGCGATCGTATTTGTATGGTTTGGCGTGACCGTCCTGCGCGGAGCGCGTCAACAATTTGCCTGGGGCGCCCTGTGGTCTGCGTTTCTTATTCTGGGGGCAACTCACGTCCTAAACCCTGACGCTTTTATTATTAAGACCAACATCGCGCTGATGGAACGCGGCCGCGAATTCGATGCGAAATACAATGCCTCATTGAGCGACGATGCATTGCCGGTCTTGATGGATTCCTTCGCCGACCTGAAATCGGACGATCAAAAGGAGGTCCTCATGCGGGTCGGTGAACGCTACTGCGACAAGCAGGCCGAGAGCGACCTGCGAGGCTGGAACTATTCACGCTGGCTAGCCACCGGTGTCCTCAGTGAACACCAAACAGATTTCATGACCTTTGGCCAGTGTGATGGGGATAGATATTTGTATCCGCGATACGACGATCTCCATTAGTACTTATTTTTCTTGCTTTTACAGGGACGATTTTCGTAGTCTTAAGACGCGTCGACCATGCGTGGGGAGCTACTTTTTTACAAATTATGTCCCAAGATCGATCACTCAAACGCGACTTGATCCGCGAATACCTATCGTATTGTCGCGTCGAAAAAGGCCTCGCGGCCAATTCGATCGAGAGCTACTCCACCGACCTAGCGCGTCTGAGCGGTTGGGCGGGGAAGAATGATCTCGACCTGATGACCTTGACTCGGCAGGATCTTCGCGAATGGCTGATCGATCTCGGCTCGGAAAAGCTGTCGGAAAATTCGCGGAGACGCCTTATCAGCGCGGTGCGAGGGTTTTACAAGTTCCTGATGTTTGATGGCCACGTCACAAAAAATCCCTCCGCGGATCTTGTCGCTCCGCAGAAAGGCTTGTATTTGCCAAAGTTTCTATTCCGTGACCAGATCGAGATGCTGCTCGCGACGCCCGATACTTCAACGGAAACAGGGCTTCGTGATCGTGCAATTCTCGAATTGATGTACGCATGTGGATTGCGGGTCTCGGAGATTGTGAACCTGCCTTTGAACGCGATTGACCTTGATATGGGGATATTACAATGCGTGGGAAAAGGCGCAAAGACGCGGCGAATTCCGGTTTATTCAACAGCGCTACGATGGTTAGAGAGTTATCTGGCTGTCCGCCGAAAGATCCAGAATA
This sequence comes from Chloracidobacterium sp., assembly GCA_025362075.1. Classification (GTDB taxonomy): domain Bacteria; phylum Acidobacteriota; class Blastocatellia; order Pyrinomonadales; family Pyrinomonadaceae; genus OLB17. Next base: position 44 of record JANYIL010000170.1, on the reverse strand, counting down.
TTGAAATCGACAAGATGTTTGTGAATTCAAACGGTGCCCCGATC
>JANYIL010000082.1 GCA_025362075.1 Chloracidobacterium sp. | reverse complement strand
AACTTTCCGTGGGTTGAAACCCACGGCTAAACTCATTTTATCGCTACGCGATTCGTCGGAAAATTGCATTACTTTCCCAAACTCACTCCGGCAGATTCATCCGTTTGACCATCGCTTTGTATCGCGGTTCGCTCCGCAACTCGTCAAACGTTGGATAAATGGTGTAATATACTGCCCAGCTGGAATGCTCATCAGCCTCTTTTTCCATCCACGCTAATGCCTCGTCCTTATTTCCCAAAGCTAGATAGACAAGTGAAAAGGCAATTCCGGCGACGTAGTGCGACGAAGATTCCTGTTTCAGCCGCTCCAATTCCTTGACTGCCTGTTCGCGGTTCCCGGCCTTAGCTAATGCGAGAGCAAGGAATGCCCGGCTGATAGGGTCATTGTCCAATTCCAAATATTTGTTCCACGCTGCGACGGCCTCCTGATACGACCCTTTTCCCATATACGCGATGCCCAAATAATAGTAGGTGTCGGCATAATTAGGATCGATAGCAACCCCCGATCTCAACTCGGTGATGGCATCGTCAAATCGGTGGGCTGCAATAAGCGCAAGACCGAGATCTCCGCGTTTGGATAACGGGTCAAGCTCAACGGAGCGTCGCTGCAAGGCAATTGCCTCATCATGGCGCTTTTGAAAGGTGAGCGAAAATCCGAGTGAATCATAAGCCTCCGGATAATTTGGTTCCAGCTCGATCGCTCGCCTAAACTCTCTCTCTGCTCCGGCCCAATCCCATTCAAAATTCCTTAGATACACTCCGAAAAGGTTGCGGGCTTCGACAAGAGAGTCGTCAAGTTCCAAAGCCCGGTCAGCGGCAGCTTTTACTTGCGGCAAACAGTCTTTGGGCCGGGCAATACTCCAAAACGGAAAACTGCCGAGCGTGTATCCCAGGCTAACGTATGCCGGCGCATAGTTTGGGTCTTTTGCTATCGCCTGCTTGAAGAGATCCTCCGCCTGTTTGAGCGATTCGCTCGTCTGCCTGTTGTATTGAAAACGTCCTTTTAAGTAAAGTTGATAGGCTTCCGGATCCACCTTAGAATTCTTCTCGACTTTGGCAACATCCGCCCCCGAAAGCTGCGATTTCAGTTTGTTTGAGACATCGCGGGTAATATCAGATTGCAGCGTCACCAGATCCGATTGTTTACGGCTATATTGCTTGCTCCAGACGACTTTATCGAGAGCGACATCGATCAATTCAACAAAAAGCGAAATATCCTGTCCACGCTGAACGACACGCCCGTTCAAAATCGCCTGCACGTTCAATTCCTTGCCGATAGCCTGTGCATTAGTCTCTCTGCCCTTGTAACGAAAGACCGACGAACGCGGTTTTACGTTGAGATTTGGTAAATTTGAAAGACTGCTGATCAAAGTTTCCGTCATTCCGTCGGAGAGATATTCAACATCAGCATTGCCACTTTCATTAACAAACGGCATTACGGCGATGGACTCGATCTGTTTTGAGTTAGCGTTTGAGAAATACCGATAGCCAAAGAAACCGCCGAGCAAGATGACCGCCAGAGCCAACGGTGCGAGGATCAATCGTTTATCAAACTTCTTCGGCTCCGCCGCTCGATGTGCGGAAAGGCTCTGCCGTTCCGATGAGTCACCCAAATTCTTTTGAGGCTCAGCCTCCGCTCCCGTGCGAAGAATTGCGGTCTGGTCGGTCGTATTGATCTGAGCACGCGTCGGAGCCTCACCCGGAGCCGCCGTCGAATGCAGGATCGCGGTGGCGGGCTCGTCCATAGACGCCGGGCCTTCGAGCAGCGCATTTCCATCGTCGAGACAATACAGCAGGGTGTCGTCGTAATAATCGCGTCTGCATTCAGGACATCGTTTCATAACTCAATAGCTTTCACTTCAAATCCAATATCGCCCAATCATGCTGTAACGCCGTTTGTTTCAACCGGAAATCCGGGCTAACCGCGACGGGATGCCCGACTATCGACAGCATCGGCAGATCCGAGATCGAATCGGAATATGCATAAGAGTCGGACAGGTTGATGTTTTCGCGTTCGGCGTATTCGCGGATCCATTGGGCCTTGGTCGCGGATGCCATCACGGGCGGCAGGACGCGGCCTGTCGCGTAGCCATTGACGAACTCGAGCCGGTTTGCGACGTAATCGTCAATACCGAGATGGTTCATCAGGCGGTCGATAGTGAAATCGAGGGCGCCGGTAAGGACGATCTGGCGTTGGCCGATCTTTTTTCCCGATTTTATCAAATCGAAAGTGCCGGGAAATATCGCCGGTTTTAGAACCTCCTCGAATAGCTCATCGGAAAAATACCGTAGGCG
>JANYIL010000080.1 GCA_025362075.1 Chloracidobacterium sp. | reverse complement strand
GCAGGATGTCTACGCCGTTATCCTCAAGTGCAAGCACGAGTTTGCGACCGTCTTCGGCCTCAAAAGTGACCGTTCCATTGGCTGTGTGAGCCGTAATTGTTGGCATCAATAATTCTCCTATCAATAGTTACAGAGAGTTTTAGAAAGTTACAGGCAGTTACAGAAAGTTGCTATATAACTTACCTAGCTGTTCCTATCATTGTGTTCTCGCAGGTACTGAGCCAGCGACAATAACATTCGAGAAATCTCCGTTACCTTTGAGTATAGTTCATCGAAAACGGCCTTGTCGACATACCCAATTTCGAGAGCAATATACAGGTGGGATTGGACTTCGGCTGCGGAGCCTCGAGCAATGTTAAGAAAATTGGCAAATTCGATATTAGATCGCCGCCCATGACCTTCTGCGATATTGGCCATAATTGAGACTGTAGCCCTACGTATCTGGTCACGAAGTCCAAAATCTTTGGCAAAATTTCCGTCTGAGGTTATTCGATAAATAACGACGGTAACCTCATATGCCCTTTGCCAGGAGGTAATATCCTCAAATTTCCTGAATGACGCCATTTGAGCACTACTTTCTGCAACTTTCTGGAACTTACCACAACTACCTGCAACTATTACCTAGCCAATGTTTACTTTCTCACGATTTTCGTTGATCGCAACAAAAGTAATGTCGGCGGAGGTGACCCGCACTTTCTGCCCCTTATTGCCAAACCGCTCGGCCTCGACCTCAACGTGAATGGTGATCGATGTCCTACCAACTTTGAGAGTCGTTGCATAAAAGCTCACAAGATCGCCAATAAACACCGGCTCGTGAAAGATGACCTCTTTCATGGCGACGGTTACAAAGCGCTCGTGTTTTGTATGCCGCACGGCCTCAACGCCGCCGGCAACGTCGATGTAGCTCAAAATGACGCCGCCAAAAACGGTCCCGTGAGCGTTAGTGTCACGCGGCATCATTGTCAAGCGGATCGCCGCGTCGCGAATTGATTCTTGTTCCATAAGAGTTTTTACCACAGATAAACACAGATGAACTCCGATATGCTATGACCCAAATTGCTTCATCCGTATCTATCTGTGTCCATCTGTGGTTAGCTTTCTTTCCGTCCAATCGCGAATAGCTTCCCGCAGTTCGTTCAGGTGTTCGTCAAAAAAATGACCGCAGTTTTCGAATATAACGAGTTCGGCGTCCGTATTCTGCGACACCCGTTCAACCAGCGGGCGCAGATTTTCGACCGAGCCAAACTCGTCCCGGTCGCCATGCACAAAAAGTATCGGCTTTCGCAGCCCGGCCAAAAATTCATAATCAACGTATTTATCAACCGGAGTGCCGATGCTGATAAGCCGGACGACGCGCGTGTCGTCAATGCCAACGGCCAGACCGGTTCGCGAACCAAACGAAAACCCCGCCAGCGTCACATCCTCGCCGGGAAAATTCGAGCTGATGTAATCGAGCACATCGCGAATATCTTCAATACCGCCCTCGATCTCGTTATGCTCACCCGTCGAAGCCCCGACGCCGCGAAAGTTAAACCGAATCGTCGTCAGACCGGCATCGACCAGCCCCGCCGCCGCCCGAAAAACCACCTTATTATGCATCGTCCCGCCGCCAAGCGGATGCGGATGGCAAACCAGCCCGACCCCGCGCCGGTCACCCGCAGGTTCCTTGACGATCGCCTCAAGCTGGCCGTGCGACGCGGGTATGAATAGGTTGCCTTTTGGGTACATACGCGAATCTCTGATTCTAGGCGCTGCAATCAGACGAAGCAAGCACGAGAAACCCGCTCCGTTGTCAAAGCCGCGAGTGGTGGCGACCGGTGCATGTTTCTCTTGATAATCAGTTCGCTGGCCCTGATCTCGCGAATGCGTTCGAGCAATTCGTCGAAATAATCCTTGCCGAACCGTTTATTTAACTTCAACCGCTCGTCGTCGAGCACAAACCCCTTTGTAATGAATTCGCGAAGCGTCTGTGTCGCCCATATGCGAAACCTCGTAGCCTGCACACTGTTTACGCGATAGCCGACTGAGATAATAACGTCAAGATTGTAAAATTCTATGTCGCGAGCAATATCACGATTACCTTCTTTTTGAACTATCCGGATTTTCCGGATGGTTGGCCCCGGCGTTAGCTCACCGGACGCGTAGATATTCTGCAGGTGCTCATTGACTGTTCGAACGTCCACGCCAAAAAGCTCGGCCATTTTCCTTTGATTTAACCAGAACGTCTCTTCCTCATACGCAACCTCGACCCTCACCGTGCCTTCCGGGGTTTTGTAGAGTATCAGTTCTCCTTGAATTGGCTCATCCGTCCTTTCCATAACCTGTTTTTAACCTACGTCACAGCCGTATCGACAACTAAAGGCTGTCGAGTCAAATGTCGAAGCCCGGTCGCTATCGTTCCCGGTTCTGACTTGGGTCTTCAGGCATTGATTTGACGATCTCCATTGTTTTAACGCTGACGGTGCAGACGCGTTTTAGGAGATCGATGACGTGGTCTTTGTAGTCCGCGAATTTATAGGTGTTAAACTTTTCGGCGATCGTCGGGTCTTTTGGCTTTCGTTCTTTGTATTGGTCGAGGACCCATTCCAGGGCCGAGCGGTTACCGAGTTTGTATTCCCAGGCGATAGCCGGAACGCCTTCGAGGCTGGTGTGCGAGTCGATCTCGATGACGCCCGCCTCTTTGTCGGCACGGAGCTTAGTTGTCGGTTTAGGTATGAAGGCGGAAACAGGCGCGGTAGTAAGTGTGTCGTCTTTGCTTGTCGAGAGGTCAACTTGGAAAAGAGGCACACTCCCTACCGGTCGTGTTTCCGCCTTTCGTCGCATCGGTTCGACCTCTTTTTGGATAAGAGCGAATGGCTCAACCGTTTCATAATTCAGATGCAGCTCCATCAATTCCTTACCGAGCCTTGCCCATTCCAGAGCGTCTTCATAAACCGGAATCCTCGGAAACTCGCGTTTCAGGTTCTGCTCGTATTTCTCGCGATACGGCGGATAATGAAGCACGGCGTAAACGTAATGGAAAATATCTTCTTTGGTAAGCCCGCGAGCCCCGCGTCGGGCAAACTCCTCGACCGCCCAGTCGGTGATGTTGTCTTGGCGGATTCCATCGGAGTCGTAGCGGAAAAGCGGAAGACATTGAGAATCGCCAACAAAATGATAATCAGGTATTGTTCGCGTTGCCAAAGCCTTGGTATCTAGTCCGTTCACGTTAAAGCAGATTAGCCTATTTTCGTTGGTTCCAAATTTCCCGAATAACTGCACATTTTGATACGTCTCGTGAATAATTCTATGCTCGCTGTCAAAGTAATTGTACTTTTTCGTAAATGGTCGAAAGGCTGCATTAATGATTTTCTGACGATCGAACCGAATTTGCTTGTTTTTCAAGAAGTCCCTTGAGACTAACTCTCGCGAGAATTTGATTTCCGTATTTAAAAACTGATTGAGTTGATCGGAACTAGCTAAAATTTCTCCGCGATCAGCTTGAGATAGTCCATGAAACGCTAAGCGTTTTATCTCATAAATCTCAATGAAATGTTGAATCTTACTCTCTAGTTTCTGACGGTCGTAATCATAAACCCATTCATCCCTCGCGGTAATAAAACCGAGCGAGAATAGTTTAAATATGGCCGTATTATCCTGTCGAGGGGATTTTGAATCCTTGCTTGCTACTGGAATTAAAGTATCGAAATCGTTATCCGTCTGATTTATCCAATTATGCTTCTCATCCGGCGTGATGCTTTCGAAGGCAATTTTTGAGATCGGATTGTCGCGCAGCCACGCCAGCTTTTCTTCCTTGCGCCAGAAATCGTCCATCGCCACGTAAAATATTTTTGCTTTGCGTTTCATTGGTTTTCTGCGGCTTCGCCGCCTGCCAAGCGGAAAGGCTCCGCCTTTCCGTCTGCGACCCCTGCTTTCGCGGCTACGCCGCCGCCCGCCAGTCGATCTGCTTCCAGTCCATTTCGAGCGGTTCCTTTTCCAGAGGAGTGTTCCGCCATATTCGAGTACTTGAATAGAGATAGTCGTCAGCCCGCTCAACGAATCCGGCGCGGACTGGATTTTGATGTATATAGCTTACCTTTTGCATAAGTGTGTCTTCCGCCGTCAGACGGAACGCATCCGGGTGGTGCTGCCATACTGAGTGTTTGTAACCTCGCTCTTTCTGTTCCTGCCCCAATTTCTTAAGCGAAGTTTCATAATTATTTTCCTTGAGATAATCGATAATGCGCTTTGCGGATATCCCGTTCAAGTATCGCAAGACTTCGGAAATGGTTCTCGACCCATCGGTGATCAAATGAGTGTGGTCGGGCATAATGACGTAAGCGAAAATGAGAATCTGAGCCGAGATCCGGGCTTCCGCAAAGGCGTCCGCTACTACGTTTTTGACCTTGTCGGTCCGGAAAATGGGAAGCCGATCTTTCGTGACAGAAGTTAGGTAATAGAACGGGGTGTCTCTCGAGATTCTTACCATAGTGTTTCGGAGGCGGCATAGCCGCAAATCTAATTTCCCTATTTCCGAAAAGGCAGAGCCTTTCCGCTTGGCAGGCGGCACAGCCGCGAAGCGGACATCACAAATCATCTCTTTCCTTCTTCACCAAAAACATTATCGCGACACCCGTCTGGATGCCAAAAACATTGTGCGACGTTCCGGCGATCTTTGGGTTTGCCCGGACATCGGAGCGCGTATCGACGATGTAAACATAATCGAATTCATCCTCGACGATCTTGCGAAAACCGTCGAATGTTCGCGAATCGATAAACGAGCGGTTCGTGACGAAGGCGATTATCCCGTTTTTGTCGATGCGGTCCATTGACCACCGGTAAAACCGGGCGTACATGTCATAAACCTTTGTTTTTTGCGCTGTTGATTCCCGGACAAACGTGTCCTTAATCCGCTTGTCGATCTCTTTATAATCACGGTTTTTATTGAAATCGTTAAAATTGGCCTGATTTGCGTTATACGGTGGATTGCCGATTATCACGCTGATCTTCTTTTCATTCTGGCGTTTTATGCGGGCGGCGTTTTCGGAACTGATGCCGCCGAGCAACATCTGTTGTCCCGAATAATTTAGGCCGTCGGTGTTATCGAGCGTATCGACAAAGCAGATATTCTTAAATTCGACATACTCGCTCATCTTTTGTTGATACGTAAACTCGATATTAAGATTAGCGATGTAATACGGCAGTATCGCTACTTCATTTGCATGAAGCTCATTCCCGTATTTGTGCGGCAGATCGTGGACATTAATATGTTCGATCAGCTCAGCAATGAATGTACCCGTCCCAGTCGCGGGATCAAGGATCTCGACATTTTTATCACCCAGGGACTTGCCGAAATGCTTTTCGAGCAGCCAATCGGTGCTCTCGATCATAAATTTGACGACCTCGTTTGGCGTGTAAACCACGCCAAGACGGTCGGCACCCTTTGGGTTATAGACCTTGTAAAAATTTTCGTAAATGTTCTTTAGAAACTTCTGCTTTTCGTGATGGTCGGCAAGCCCCGCCGACGCGTCGCGGATCGTGTCGTAATACGATTTGATCGCCGACAGATGCTGCTGACGCACAGCATAGGTCATAAACGTGTCGAGAACCTCGACCAGCTCGCGGGCTATATTGTTAAATTTGTGAAAATTCGCGTTGCCAAAGACGTTGTTAAAAATGTCTTCGGTCAAGATGTGCTGGATTAGCATTTCGCGAACGTCTTCGAGAGTTATCTCCGGGTTTATCTCAATCTGTGCAAGCGAGTGAAAGCGGTCCCGCCGCTCAAGAAATACCTGATTGCTGTTGGTCTCGCGTTCGATCAGGTCGCGGAGGTCCGCGACAATCGCCGGAATATCTTCCTTAAATTTTTCGAGGGCCTTGTTAAAATCCTTTACGATCGACGGCTCGTAATTGATGAAATGGCCGAGGATCGAATCGAGCGCCTCGGCGTCTTTCATCGGAACGCGCTGGACGAGCTTACCCTCCTGAAAAAGGACCGCTTCGTTGGTGTCTTCAAACAGGATGTTTGAATCAGGATAGCCGTCTATGTTAAGTTTTTTATTTATCTCGACATCGAGATCATCCTTTGTGTCCTTTGATTCCCAATATCCAAACTCGAATCGCGTGGCGTTTTTCAAAACACCGTCAGGCCGGACGTTATTGCCTTTTTTTCCTTTTACATAGATCTCAGGAACCAGCAGCAGATGGCGACGTTCGGCGTAGGCATTAACGAGTCTGATAAAAGCTCCGCGAATCGACGCTTCGTTATGCGAACCGCCAAACTGCTTATCACGATGCAGTTCGTTGTAATAGGTATTGATTAACTGTTTCGACATTGTGTGGAGTAAACGATTTTACTCTCTGTTTATAACCGATTGTACGGAAAAACGAAAGCTGTAGGATTCCAGGGTGTCCAGTGTCTTATCATTGCTACCTTCCTTATTCACGTGGCACAGTATTGCATAAATGCAACAAAATATCAAGCTCTTTGTTTTCGACTGACAATGCGGTGCGGCGGTCTGGTTATTACCGCTATCAGCTATTGCGACATCACCGACATCTCGGCGGAAATTCGGCAATATGTGTCAAAACGGCGCGAATGTCCGCGTAAAGGACATACATTGGCGGCTTCGCGAGCGTCTGATGTGGCTAAAATGCGACCGTTCGTGATACTTTTTCATATAAAATCAGCCGGTCACTACCGTTCCCGGTTCTGACGAATCATTCAATTTGATGGAAGAAATCATAGACGAAATACCCGAAACACCAGCCGAAAAGCCTGTGCAAACAAAGCAAAGCTGGAGCCAATTTCTCGAGACGGAGCAGGCTGTTCGGGTTATATATCTGATCTTTGGGTTTTTGGCGATCCTGATGGTGATGTCGTTTTTGCAGACGCGGACGGATGCGATCTGCTGTGGCGACTGGGATGGGTATTACCATATCAAATGGTCGTCGATGCTGTGGGATAACTTTAAGCATTTCAAGTGGTTACCGACCTTTGAATGGCTGCCGCTGACCGTCCTCAATCCGGCGGATTATGCGGATCACCATTTTCTTTTTCATTTGTTGCAAATCCCGTTTTTGTGGTTTTTCCCGCCGGTCACGGCGGCAAAGGTTGCGACTGTCGTTTACGCGACGCTTGCGATTTTTTCGCTCTACTGGATGCTCTATCGCTACGGCGTCAAGCATCAATTGATCTGGCTGGCGGCGATCATGACGTGCTCGAACGCCTTCTTTTACCGTATGAATATGGGCAAGGCCCCGCCGCTGACGATCATCATCACGGTGCTCGGGGTTCATCTGCTGTTTCAGCGAAAATACGTCTGGCTGCTCCCGCTGATGTTTGCCTTTGTGTGGACGTACAGCTTGTTTCCGCTGCTATTTTTTGCAGCGATGATCTGGGTTTTGATCATCGCGTGGAACGAGCGGCGTTTCGAATGGCGGCCGCTTGCCTACACCGGGGCGGGGATCATCCTGGGCAACATCATAAATCCGTATTTTCCGAATAATCTGTATCTTTTTACCGAGCATTTTACCGAAAAATTCAAGATCGGCAGCGATTTTGTGGTTGCGGTCGGGGGCGAATGGTATCCGTACACGGGGATGGAATTGCTAATGAATTTCCCGATCGCTATGCTGGCGATGCTCATCGGCTATATCCTATTTGTCCCGCGCCGCAGCAAGCTGCCTGAAAAGGCGGCGTTTTTCCTGGCGTTTACGACGATCCTGCTTGCGGCGCAGTTTAGGTCAAAGCGGTTTGCCGAGTATTTTCCGCCGTTTGCGATCCTGTTTGCGGCCTTTGCGTGGTCGGCGTTTACCGAGCCGAAGGCGGCGGAATTGCCCGACGAATTTCAACGCGACATCGACCCATATCTCGATGCCGCGATACCGACTGAGCGCGAGGCGACGTGGAATTTGGTGCGTAAGGGGTCCGTCTGGTTTATTGGTATCGCATTGCTTCTTTTTTGGTTTTACAACCTCGTCGGCCTGCATAAATTTGGCTTTGACGAGGCCGGAATGATCGACAATATTGTCACCAATGAGAATGACGGTAAATATCGCCGGGCGATGCAGTGGGCGACCGGCCTTGATGAAACAGGTGCCGACAACATTCCGAAGGGCGAGCGGATATTTAACTGCAACTGGGATGACTTTCCAAAGCTGTTCTTTTTGGATACAAAGCATACCTACGTCTACGGCCTCGACCCGAATTATTTGTATACGAAAAACCCGGATCTCTATAAGCTGCTCAAGGACATAACCGAGGGCAAGGTCGACGATCCCGCACCGCAGATCCACGAGAAATTTGGTGCGAATTACATTTTTACTGACTCTAAAGAAAATACCGACATGATCGCAAAGGCGCTCGAAAGCGGTTGGGTTGAAACCGTTTACGAGGACGACGAGGCTCGAATACTGAAGATCCGTGCCCAAAAGGGCGACGCTCCCGCTGCCACCAAAGATGAGCAAAACGAGACTCCGGAAGAGAAAAAAATTCTCGACGACGAGGAACGCAAGGATCGCGGAAATCTGAATGTGAACTCGGACGACAATGATGAGAACTAGAAGAGGAGAAGAGGAAAAGAGGAGAAAAGGAGCACGGGCATTTCGTTTTGCCTGGGGACTTTTTCTGCTTTTAGCGTGGGTTATCAACTCTGCATGTGGTGCCAACGAAAGCATTCTCAAATCCGGCAAAGAGTCGCCGCAGGCGAATGCCGAGAGTGCGACGCCGTTTGAAAAGGACCTCGATGCCATGCGGACGGCGGATTTTCAGTTTGTTTATGTGCTGCGGCGTAAGGACGGGGGGAAGATCGACGCGGAGGATCGCGGGGTGATCAAGGTGAATACGTCCACCGCCAACCGCCGTGTCGCCGCCGATGACGACGAGGCCTTTATTATAGGGACAAATACGGCCATCCCGCCGCAAAATATGGCCGCACTATATCAGCGTTTTGCGGTAGACAATTATTCTCCGCCGCCGCCGGCTAATTTGAACGCGAACGCGAACAAATAGCGTATATTATCTAGAGACATGGACGAACCAAACCGACCGGAAACCGCAGCCAAGACTAACAAGCAGACGATACGTGAGCGCCAGCAGACGGCCCGCCGCGTCTATCTCGATCCGTCGTCGCCCTCGGCCCGCTCGATCGTTCGAGTCGTGATCATTGTGCTGATTATCGTTTTTGTGGCGGGTTCCGTGCAGAGCATTATCAGCTCGATAGTAAATCTTGCCTTTCTCGTCGCTTTGGCCGTTTTTTTTGCCTATCTAATAGATCCGCTGGTAAAGCTGATCCGCCGGCCGTTTAAGCAATACAATCTCGAACGGCTAATGCCGCGCCCGATAGCGATCGTTATTGCTTATGCAGTGGTTTTTATAGTTCTTGGGCTGGGTATTGCGTATATAGCGCCGCGGGTTGCGGACCAGGCTAAGGATTTTGGAGCGAATCTGCCTGAATACGGCAAAGCATTTCAGGAACGGACCAAGGACCTTACTCGCCGTTTCGACCGACTAAAAGTTCCGGACGAGGTGCAGGCGGAGATCAATAAAAAGGTGACCGATTTCGGCACCGAGGTCACGTCGGCTGTAGGAGCTTTTCTTCTAAGCTCGGTGACGTTTCTGCCATGGCTGCTCCTGATCCCGATACTGGCGTTTTTCTTTCTAAAAGATGTAAATCTTTTCCGGCTCGGAGTTTTACGGGTGTTCCCTGCCGGACGCTGGCGGCTGCGTGCCGAAGCGGTTTTACAGGACGTCAATACAACTCTGGCAGCGTACACGCGGGCGCAATTGATCTCTTGCATCCTGATCGGCCTTATCTGTACGACCGGATTTTATCTTATCGGATTAAAATACGCTCTGCTGCTGGGGATACTTGCGGGTATATTCGAGTTTGTACCGCTTTTGGGCCCGGTAACGATCGGATCGATCGTAATACTGACGGCAGCTTTTTCCGACGAACCGTGGAAGGCATTGTATGTCGCGATCTTTTTGATTGTTCAGCGGGTGGTTCATGATTACGTTACCTATCCGCGAATAGTTCGCGGCGGCATTCACATGCATCCGCTTATGATAATTCTTTCCGTTCTCGCGGGTGAACAGATTGCCGGCATCCCGGGTGTTTTTCTCGCCATACCTATTGTAGCGATCGCGGGCGTGATTTACCGGCACGTCCAGGAACATCAAGGACCTCGAGGGCTGGTGTCTGGCTTGATAAAAGAAGCGGAATCTCAAGTCGAAGTGAATGTGGATGTACAAGTCACCGCGTCAACCGATCCGCCTACCCCGGCTGGGCGCAAGGAGAAGGCGTAAAATGTCCTCGTTAGGCTGGCTAATTGCCTTCTTTTTTATATTATTGTTCCTGAGCATTCTGGTGTACGTGCTCGTCGTACGGGCATTTTACTGGGGCGATAAAAAAGAGCCGCCGACCAAAAAACACTAGAGCATAGCCGCGAAGGCGCCTTCGTCGTCAAGCTTCATCTCAATCTCAACGACATAAAGCGGAATTTCAAATGTCAAATTTGATAATTTCACAGCATCTTTTGCCGTGGTCAGGAGGGCTTCGGCCTGGCTTTTGCGGGCGAGGGATTCAATTCCCGTGATGTCTTTTTGGACATACACGTGATGATCCGGAAACGCCTTTGTGTCCGTCACGTTGATCTCATCTGGTCTCAGCCGCATAAAGAAATTGTCCGGGTTCCCGAGTCCGCAAAAGGCGAATGAGGGTGTGTTCATGGGGAGTTCGTTACCGCCCTCGAATGACGCGAGCCTGACGATGTGGTTGTGTCCGGTAAATACGGGGGTAGCGGAGGCCAGCTCGGCAATTTTGACGCGTGCGTCCCGCAGGTTGTGCACAAGGTCGGCACGCGTGATGACGATCGCACCGGCGCGGTCCAGATTATGCAGCGGCTCACGCAGACGGCCTGCGGGCAGCATTTCACCACTTCCGAATGGGCTTGTCGCGTCGATGCAGACGATATCTAAGTCACGCTTTGCCTTGCGGTGCTGAAAGCCGTCGTCGAGGACAAAGGCCGTCACGCCGAATCGGCGTTTGGCCCACTCAGCGGCAGCCACTCGGTCGGCGTCGGCGATGACTATAGCTTTTCCGATGAGCTTCTGCGCCAACTCGAAAGGTTCGTCGCCCGCCTCCCGAACCGATGCCAGGACTTGGCTGCCGTCCGAGACAAGAACTCTGTTTTGTTGATCTTTGCGGCCATAACCGCGGGTCAGGATGCAGACCTTTTCGCCGCGTTCGGCAAGTATGTCGGCCACGTAGGCGACAAGCGGCGTTTTACCGGTGCCGCCGGTCGTGATATTACCGATGCTGATCGTCCGTGCGCCGAGGTCGAAGGTTTCGAATACGCCGCGATCGTACAGGCGATTGCGGAGATCGACTATCTTTCCATAAATCAGAGCGAGAAGCGACAACATGAAGTCAATTGTCCAGATTTGGGGTCCAAAGTCCAAAGTCCAAAGTCCAAAGTTCAAAGTTCAAAGACTTCTCTGACACCGACTACTGACTACTGACTACTTTCTTATTCGTCACCTGGATCAGCCTTTCGAGCTTGTTCTGTGCCTGGCCGCTGTCGATGCTTTGTTCGGCGAGGCGGGCGGCGTGCATCGGATCGCGGGCTATGCCGCCGATCACCAGAGCGGCGGCGGCATTGATAACGATCAGCGAACGCGCCTCATCGCGTCGCCGGCTGGCGAGAACATCGAGGATGATGTGAGCACTCTCTTTGGCAGAGGCGACTTTCAGATGTTCAGTCTTGCCCGGCTTTAAGCCAAAATCCTCAGGTGAGATCGTGTAGGCCCGAACTTCACCGCCACCAGCCGCTGCTACGTGGGTCTTGCCGTTGATGGATATTTCATCAAGGCCGTCGGCACCGTGGACGACCCATGCCAGATCGGCTTTGAGCAGCGAGAGTACCTTGGCGACCGGCTCGAGCAGCGACGGGTGCCAAACGCCGATGAGCTGACGCGAAACCATTGCGGGGTTTGCGAGCAGGCCGAGCACGTTCAGACAGGTGCGAATGCCGAGACGCCCGCGAACATCCGCGAGCCGGTTGAGCGAGGGATGAAATTTCGGAGCGAAAAGAAAGCTCAGCCCGATACCGTTGAGGCTGGTTTGGGCGATATCCGTCTCGCTGGCGACCTTGACGCCGAGTTCGCCGAGCACATCGGCGCTGCCGGATTTGGTGGTAACGCCGCGATTACTTTGTTTTGCAACTATCAGGCCGGCGCCAGCAGCGACAAGCGCGGCGGCGGTCGAGACGTTAAATGTTTTGGCGGAGGACGAGCCGGTGCCGGCAATGTCGACAGCGTTTTTAGGGGCGGTTGGCTTGATGGCCAGCTCGCGCATTACGGCGGCCATTCCGGCTAGTTCGTCAGCCGTCTCGCCTTTCGCGGTCAGCGCAGTCAGCGCGGCGGCCATCTGTATCGACCCGCACTGTCCGACCGCCAACGCCCGAAAAAAATCTGCCGCCTCGTCGCGCGCGAGATCCTCGCCCCGCATCAGACGCGCGAGGTAGGGAAACAAAGGCGTGTCGGCCTTTGCATTGGTCGCGGTAACGGGCGCTGACAGCAGCCAATCTGATTTGGTTCCGGGCATATTTAGTTTGTGTAACTTACACGAGCGGCGGGCATGTAAAAGGCAAAAGTAAAAAGTAAAAAGGCAAAACGCAGAACACTTTTTACTTTTACTTTTGCCTTTTTACTTGAGCACGCCGCCATATCTACTATGTCAGAGTTCGAGGAAGTTTTGCAATAATTTTTTCCCGTGCTCGGTGAGGATTGACTCCGGGTGAAACTGCACGCCTTCGATCCGTTTTGTTCGATGACGAAGGCCCATCACGAGACCGTCGGGCGAAGTAGCTGAGATTTCAAGGCAATCGGGCAGGCCTTCACGTTCGACGATCAGCGAATGATAGCGTCCGGCCATAAATGTGTCCGGCAGGTTGCCGAAAATCGTCTTTCCGTCATGCCGGATCTCGACCGGCTTGCCGTGAACAGGCTCGGGTGCCCGCGTGACCGTACCGCCAAAATGCTGGCCGATAGCCTGATGGCCGAGACATACACCAAGGATCGGCAGCGTGTCGGCAAATCGTTCGATAACACCGAGCGAGATGCCGGCCGAATCGGGCGTTCCCGGTCCCGGCGAGATCAATATTCGCTCGGGTTTTAGATCGGTTTCGATCTCGTCGACGGTTACCTTGTCATTGCGCACGACCTTCATCTCCGCCCCCAGTTCGCCGAGGTACTGGACGAG
>JANYIL010000060.1 GCA_025362075.1 Chloracidobacterium sp. | reverse complement strand
CGTGTTGAAAAAGCAAATAAACTCATGGGCAAAAGAAAGAAACAAACTCAAGAAAACAATTATTTGGAAATTCACCAAACAACACGCCGACAAGAAATTATCCAAATACTACGCACCATAATTACTTTGTTGCCACACTAGTATCGCCTGGTCGCCAACATGCAGCTTGGCGATGCCTTCGTCCCAGCCTTTGATAACGCGGCCCCGCACCCAACGGAAACGAAAAGGGTTTGCCACTGTCGCGTGAGCTGTCAAATTTCGTTCCGTCGGTCAACGTCCCGGTGTAATGTACGACGACGGTCTGGCCAACCTTTGGCAGTGCCCCGGTGCCTTTGTGCGTGATGAGATACGTCAGGCCGGACGGTGTTTTGATCGCACCCGCCGAGGCGGCTGTCGGTTTTCTGACGGCGGGCCTTTTATGAATGACGCGCCGCGTCTGGGCACCGACGGGCATGAAAAATACGACGATCGCGAACACTGCGGCTAAGATTGGTATTATTTTTTGCATATCTTAGGATATTACGCGCGAGCGGCCCAACTTTGTTAATTCCGGTGGCATTAATACCGCCTATTTCACACGCCGACATTGTATAATTTTTCGTAATGGAAACTGCTCTAAAGATAGTCGCCGTTGCTCTGGGCGGTTCGGTAGGCGCCGTTGCACGGTATCTAATCAACATCTCACCGCTCGCCTCCGTCTTTGGTAAGTTCCCTCTGCCGACCTTTGTAATCAATATTACCGGGTCATTTTTGATCGGATTTCTGATGATCGTCTTCGCCGACAAATACGTCGTCAGCGAAAATGTCCGAATGGCCGTTATCGTCGGATTTCTAGGTGCGTTTACAACATTCTCAACATTCGAAATGGAAGTATTCGGCCTCATCCGCGAACGCGAGCTACTAACCGGTTTTCTCTACTTGTTCTTGAGTATTCTCATAGGCTTCGTAGGCGTTGTAGCGGGCGTGGAACTAGGCCGCCGCGTATAAATTAAACCGCGACCGGGGCCGCGATCTTGCCCCAAGACTGGTAATTATCCAATTTCAGATTTTCGAATTTGAAATCGAGCAAACCGTCGAGACCTTTCAAAGTGTCGGCATTTACAAATTCCAGTTTAGGCAGCGGCATCGGCTCGCGGGAGAGCAGTTCGTTAACCTGTTCGAGATGGTTGCTGTAGATGTGCAGATCGCCGAAAGTGTGGATAAAATCGCCCGCCTCGAGGCCGCAAACATGTGCGACCAGATGGGTTAGCAGGGCATAGCTGCTGATGTTAAACGGCACGCCGAGGAATGCGTCGGCGCTGCGTTGGTAGAGCTGGCAGTGGAGTTTTGACGCGGAACGCGGACACTCTTGTCCGCCCTCTTCGCTTTCTTCAACCTTAAACTGAAATAGCGTATGACACGGCGGCAATGCGACGGCGTCACAGACTCGCGGGTCCCAGCCTGAAACTATCAGACGGCGTGAATTCGGATTTGTTTCGATCTCGCGGATTAGCCGGGCGATCTGATCAACACCGTTCAGCCGGGGGTAGTCGCCTCCGAACGAACGCCATAAGTATCCGTAGACCGGTCCTAGATCACCCTCCTCGCGGCCAAATCTCGCGGTTTGCTCTGCGGTTGCCCATTCGGCCCATATATCGACGCCGCGTTCGTTCAGACCTTTCTCGTTCGTGTCTCCCGAAAGGAACCAAAACAACTCTTCGGCGATCCAGCGAAACGGAATGCGTTTTGTGGTCACGATCGGAAACCCTTCGCGGAGGTCAAACCGCGTTTGATAGCCAAAAGCCGAGATCGTACCGACGCCGGTGCGGTCATCGTGCCGTGTGCCAGTGTTGAGAATGTGTCTTAAGAGATCGTGGTACTGATTCATTGCTCCAAAGTGTCAATTATTAGGCCGATTGGCGAAGCCCCACATTCTTTTAAGGCGTCGATCAATAGTGCGACTTGGTTGAAAGGCAATGAGCGGTCTGCTTTAACATATAAGGTTGATTCGATTTCATTCGTACCCTCGCGAAAAACTCCGTTGTCGATTCGGGCTTGAAAAATGCTTCTCAAATGTTTCTTGATTTTAGATAAATCAGACAATGTTCCCTCATCGGCATTATTTAAAGCTAAATATTTGTTGGCTTTAACTGTAACCAATAAGGTAAGAGGATTGGGCTTAACATTCAAATTGGTTAATGGTTTCGGTTCCGGCAATATATAAACATAAGACTCTTTTTTGTTAACTGAAGCCTCAATATTGACGCACTCATCGAGTGTTTTTCGTATTGTGTAAAGTGAATCGACGACTGTCGAAAATGTCAATCCTGGATCGGATCTCAGGATAACGGTCGAGTTTTTTTCGATTTTAGTCAAAACCTGTTCCAAAGAACTAATGGGAGCGGATTCAATGAGAGTTTTTGAAGAATCTTTAGTTTGGATTATTAGTTTGAGATTCGAATCGCTATTGAGAACGAGAATTGAAAGCGTGTCCTTCTTTTGGGGAACGCAAACCGATAAGTTTTGTATAAGGTCCAACGGAATTTGAGGTTCAAGCGGGGTTAATATTAACGACTTTTTGGATGGTTTCCCCGGCTTTTTAGACGGTTTTCGATTCTGCGCGTTTGTGCTAATTACGCAAAAAAGAAGAAAAAGAGAGATAGCCATTGTGACGACAAGGAACCTCACTGAGGAATTATTTGCATCAGAACTTCGGAATGAACCGTTTTCCTTTAACTTTCGTTTCATAAGCTCCTCCGTTAGTGGTCTGTTTTAAGTTATCGTGTTGTGGATTTTATGCCTAAAAGTTACCATATCTACTTATTTGAAACCATTAGAACTCCCGTATTATTTCTGCGTGACTTCATTGGCTAAACAAAGCTTATGCCGGAGAACCTGGAAGTCAGTTTTAACAGCCCGCAGTGCGGATGGATGTCCATCGGATTTGAGGACGGCGTCTCGGAATTTCATACGACGACGGCACATGCTCCGCACGCGGCGGCATTGCCGGAACTAATGCAAATACTGGCGGCACTGGCGGATTGGAAGACGGTTGCAAACGAATACTCGCTAAAATGGAATCGCGATCCTGAGGAGTTCGATTTCCGTTTTTTGCGAAATGGCGAAAAGCTGACGATCGAAATCTATCAATATCCGACCGAGGATCGCGAATCGAGCGAACGGGAGCTTATTTTTTCACACGAAGGAACGGTTAGTGCGGTCTGCGCGGCTTTTGCGAAGACTTTCGAACAGCTCTATAACGATCGCGAGACGGACGAATTTGAGTTTAACTGGCGGCAGCCGTTTCCGTATCGTGAATACAAGGAATTTAGGAGATTCGTAACCACGAAATAACACGAAACGGCACGAATGGGAACTTTTGGTGCCATTCGTGTCCTCTGTGGTTAATCCTTATTAATTCTTAATGAAAGAAAAACTCTTAGACTTGTTGGCATGTCCGACTTGCGGAGGCGATATTTTACTAGCGTACGCCAGCAAATATGACGGCAAAGAGATCATTGAGGCGGTGCTGACATGCAAAAAGTGTGACCGCGAATACCAGGTTGTGCGGGGCGTGCCGCGTTTTGCGGATCTGGACAAAATCGAAGAGGACAAGGCCGAGACGGCCGAGAATTTTGGCTGGCAATGGACACATTTTACGCAGGAAGACCCGAAATACAACGATCAATTTCTCGGCTGGCTAAAGCCCGTAAAAAAAGAGTTCTTTGAGGGAAAAGTTGTCCTCGAAGGCGGCTGCGGCAAGGGGCGGCACACAAAACTTGCTGCCACCTGGGGAGCGGCTGAGGTTGTCGGTATCGACCTCGGTGACGGCGTCGAATCGGCCTTTGCACTCACCCGCGAGATGCCGAATGCTCACGTCGTCCAATGCGATATTTTCAAATTGCCGCTTAAAAAAGCATTCGATTACGCATTCAGCGTCGGCGTTTTGCACCACACGCCCGATCCGAAAAATGCTTTTATTTCGTTGGCGTCAAAGGTGAAAAAGGGGGGGCATATTTCGACGTGGGTTTACGGTGCTGAAAATAACGAATGGATCACACGCTACGTCAACCCCGTTCGTGAAAGTTTTACTTCACAGATCAGCCAACCGATGCTGTATCAACTGTCAAAGCTGCCGACGCTCGGCGTTTTTCTGACGACAAAACTCGTGTATCGCCCGATCAATGCCGCCTCAAAAGGCGTCGCGGATAAGCTTTTTTACAACGAATACCTCAACCATCTCGGTACATTCGGCTGGCGCGAGCAGCACAACATTGTGTTCGACCATCTGGTGGCCCCCACCGCGTTTTACGTCTCAAAGGAAGATTTTTCAGGCTGGTGGAGCGAGATCGGAGCCGAGGACGTTGAGATAACGTGGCATAATGAAAATAGCTGGTGTGGCTTTGGAAAAATAAGCTAGCGATTTCACGGATAAGACGGATCAAGGGCTTCTTTATTTGTGTCAATCCCTGTAATCTGTGGCAAAAAACGCATATGAAATTTGATAAAGGGATCAACAAAAAATACCGGCAATCGGTCGAGGATGCTTTTGCGACGATCCTTGACAAAGGCAACGATCTACAGCGTCTTTACATGAACGCGATCGTGCAGTCGGACATGACTGTCCGCGTTAAGCCGGTTTCCGAGATCAACGCCTCGGGCATCACCGGGGCGATCAACGTCATAAAGACGAATCTAAGGCTGGCATCGACGCGGCTGAGCTTGCGCGAGGCGCTCGGTGAGGTCTACATCGCCATTGCCGAAGAAACGATCGACACGGGCGGGCAGCGGGGCTGCGAAGGAACGTTTGTCCACGAGGGCCGTCATGCATACGATTTTGCCCAGACGATCGAGAGCATTTCGAACCGCGATGTTAATCCGCTCGGCGTCTTTAATCCGACTCTCTATGAGCTTGAGTGGGAAGCTCACCAGACAGCCGGTAAATATATGCTCCAGATCAACAAGCAAGAGTATCTGGACGAAGGCTTACAACTGATGATCCTCGGCCAAAATGCGGACGGGTCGTACTTTGTCAGCGACGACGGCATCCGCCAACGCCTCCGCGACAGTTACGGCCTGGTCATCGACGGCAATCAGGGGAGCACGGCGAGCGAGATGTTGGGGATAAGGGTATAAGAAGTTTTTAGCCACGAATTACACAAGTGGCACGAATTTGAGATCGCTGCTTATTCGTGTCATTCGTGCTATTCGTGGCAAAATGGTTTTATGAGCGCGACTTTACCGCAGGAAATGCAGCAGCATACATACGCCATCATGGACGAGGTCGAGGGCTCGCACTGGTGGTTTGTCGGGCGGCGCTCGATCCTCGACAGTTTTCTCAAGGGTATAGTTGAGAAAATCCGCAATCCACAATCCGCAATCCGCATTCTCGACGTTGGCTGCGGAACGGGTGCGAACATCGAAATGCTGTCGCAATACGGCGGGGCTGAGGGTGTCGATGTTTCGGACGACGCACTCGAGTTTTGCCGACGCAAGGGTTTGAAGGTTCAGAAAGGCCTGGCCGAGACGCTTCCGTTTGCAAACGAAACATTCGATCTGACGACCGCTCTCGACGTTGTAGAGCATTTGGATGATGACATTGCCGGATTGAAAGAGATGTATCGGGTCACGAGAAGCGGCGGATATTCGCTGATCTTTGTTCCAGCGTTTATGTGGCTGTGGGGCGTACAGGATGATGTTTCTAATCACCGCATACGCTATACAAAAACGCAGATCGTTGAGCGTCTAAAGACGGTCGGCTATGAGATCGAGCGGGCGACCTATGCCAACTGGACGTTTTTCCCTCCGATTCTTGCCGGGCGGACAATCATGAAGCTCACCGGTATCAAACCCGAGTCGGAGAATAACATCACCGTCTCGGCCCTAAACGGTGTTTTTGGCAAACTCTTTGGCGCCGAGCGGTTTTGGTTGAAGAATTTTAATTTCCCGTTCGGCGTATCGATCGTCGTTGTCGCGAGAAAGGACTGAAACCACAGATAAACACCGATGAACACAGATAAGAATGGATAGCCTATCTGTGTTAATCTGTGTTCATCTGTGGTTTAATTTTGCGTTTGATCTATGAGTCAAAAAGTTACCGAAAATCCTGAATTGTCATTATTTCTTCCGGTTTTGGACGAGGAAGAAAACTTGCGGCCGATGCATGCGAAGATCGCGGCGGCGCTCGATGCTCTCGGCAAGACTGCGGAGGTGATCTACGTCGATGACGGCTCGACCGATAAAAGCCTGGCAATACTGCGTGAGATCGCGGCCGGTGACGACCGCGTTCGCGTGATATCGCTAAGGCGAAATTATGGGCAGACGGCGGCTATGTCCGCCGGGATCGACGCCGCAAAAGGCGATATTCTCATCCCGATGGACGCCGATCTGCAAAACGATCCGGCGGACATTTCCCGGCTCCTTGACAAGCTCAATGAGGGCTACGATGTCGTCTCTGGCTGGCGCAAGAACCGTCAGGACAAGCTCATCTCACGCAAAATACCTTCGCAGATCGCAAATAAGATCATTTCCTGGATCGGGGGCGTACCGCTGCACGATTACGGATGCAGCTTAAAGGCCTATCGCCGCGACGTGATTCAGGATGTCAAACTCTACGGAGAAATGCACCGCTTTATCCCGATCTACGCGAGCTGGGCCGGAGCACGAGTCGCCGAAATCCCGGTCGATCACCACGCCCGCACGATGGGCAAATCGAAATACGGCATTTCGCGCACGATAAAGGTGGTATTCGACCTCATGACGATCAAGTTCATGGCCGAATATCACACAAAACCAATCTATGTTTTCGGCACCTTCGGGATGATCGCGTTCCTGCTCTCGATGATCGCCGGTGTGTGGGCGATCGTACTCAAGTTTTACGGAACGTCTTTTATTTTGACCCCGCTGCCGGTGATAACGGTCGTAATGCTGGCGATTTCGATGCAGTTTTTCCTTATGGGCCTGCTTGCCGAGCTCCTGGTCCGCACCTATCACGAATCGCAGAACAAGGCAATATATGCCGTGCGGGAGAAAATCGGATTTAATGTAACAACGGATTAACGCGGATTTACGCAGATATTTTTATATTTTTTTCCGTTTCAATCTGTGTTAATCCGTTGTTAAAAATCATATGTGTGGAATCGCAGGTTGGGTAAACCTGAAACAATCCGGCCGGAAAGATCATACCGAGGCCGTCCTGCATTCGATGTGTGAGAGGATCGTGCATCGCGGACCTAATTCCGAAGGGATTTGGATGGACGATACGGTCGCGTTGGGCATGCGGCGGCTGTCGGTGATCGATCTCGAGACGGGCGACCAGCCTGTTTTTAATGAAGAAAAATCGGTCGTGGTAATGATGAACGGCGAGCTCTACAATTACCGCGAGGTTCGTGCCGACCTTGAGAAACGTGGGCACAAATTCGTCACGCAAACCGACACCGAGATCGTCCCGCATCTCTATCAGGAATACGGCGATGATTTTGTCGATCATATCAACGGGATGTTCGCGATCACGCTGTGGGATACGCGAAGGAAAAGGCTTGTGATCGCCCGCGACCGTTTTGGTGAAAAGCCGCTGTATTATGGCGTTTTCGACGGAAAGTTGATCTACGCATCTGAGCCGAAAGCGTTGCTCGCACATCCTTCGGTAAAACCTGAGTTGAATCTCGACGCTTTTCGCCAGTATCTATCTTTCGACTATGTTCCGGCACCGCAGTCGATTTACAAAGGCATCTCAAAACTTCCGGCCGCCCACATTTTGACGGTCGAAAACGGAGAAGTTAAAACCCGGCGATACTGGAATCTGACGTTCGCAAAAAACAACGGTCACACCCCTTCGCTTGAAAATGCAGCTATTGAGCTTCGAGAATTGCTTTCGGACGCGGTGCGGATGCGGCTCGTGGCGGACGTTCCGCTCGGTATTCTGCTTTCGGGCGGCATCGATTCTTCGGCGGTGGCGGCATTTGCGGTCGAGCACGCGACGGAAAAGGTCAAAACGTTTTCGATCGGTTTTGAGGAAGATTCCTTTGACGAGACCAAATTTGCCCGTCAGGTCGCGGGCCATCTCGGCACAAATCATCACGAGGAAAGACTCAGTGCGGTGACGGCGGGAGATCTGATCAGCGACATCGGCACATGGCTCGACGAACCGCTCTCGGACGGATCATTGATACCGACGTATTTGCTTTCGCGGTTTGTGCGAAAGCACGTGACGGTAGCCCTCGGCGGTGACGGCGGCGACGAGCTTTTTGCGGGCTACCCGATGTATTACGGCCATAAGGTCGCGGGTGCGTACGGTTCGATCCCACAGTTTCTGCGTTCGGGTGTGATCGAACCGATCGTGAGAATGCTGCCGGTTTCGACCAAAAATCTTTCGTTCGATTACAAGGCCAAACGATTTGTAAAATCGGCAAATTATGAAACTGTCATGCGGCATCACTCCTGGTTTGGGTCTTTTTCTCTTGACGAGCAGTTACCGCTGCTGACGGAAAATGTGTTGGCGAACGGTTCGGGCGATATTTACGCCGGGCCGAAGAATCTGCTTGGAATCTGCGACGCATCCGACGAGATCGAGCGAATGCAGTATCTCGACATGAATTTTTACATGGCTGAGGACATCCTGACCAAGGTCGACCGGGCTTCAATGGCCGTTTCGCTTGAGACGCGGGCTCCGTTTCTCGATCCGCGCGTCGGCCAGTTTGCGGCGTCGCTGCCGCTCGATTACAAATTGCGTGGTAATAAAGGCAAATACATACTGAAACAAGCCGTCAAAGACCTGCTGCCGAAAACGATCCTCACGCGGTCGAAAAAAGGCTTTGGCATCCCGATAGCAGAATGGCTCAAGGGCCGCTTAAATCCGCTGGTGCACGACCTCCTCAGTCCTGCGAGACTAAAGGATCAGGGTTTATTCGAACCGGCGTTTGTTCAAACGCTGATAGCCGAGCATGAGAAAGGAATCGCCAGCCACCATAAGCAGCTCTGGACACTCCTAGTTTTCCAGCTCTGGTACGACAATTTTTTGAAGCACTGAGCCGAGTCACATAGAATGCTACCCTCAATTCAGTTATCATTTTAATATGGCTTCACTTTATCCTGAGATCGAGCCGTTCGACAGCGGCATGTTGGCGGTTTCCGATATTCACACGATTTATTACGAGCGAGTCGGCAATCCTGACGGCATACCGGTCGTGTTTTTACACGGCGGACCGGGGGGGGGCTTGATCCCTCTTTATAGACAATTCTTCGATCCGGCGGTTTATCATGTTGTATTGTTTGACCAACGCGGATCGGGCCAATCGACGCCGCATGCCGAACTTCGCGAAAATACGACCTGGGATCTGATCAAGGACATGGAGACGCTGCGAGGCAAATTTGGCGTCGAAAAATGGCATGTCTTCGGCGGATCATGGGGCAGCACGCTTAGCCTGGCTTACGGTGTTACGCACCCGGATCGGTGTCTGGGATTGATATTGCGCGGAATTTTTCTGACGCGGAAAAAAGAGCTTGACTGGTTTTATCAGTACGGAGCGTCCGAGATCTTTCCTGATTTCTGGGAGCGGTACCGCGACGAGATCCCCGAGGCCGAGCGGGGCGACTTTGTTGCCGCATATCACAAACGCCTGACGAGCGACGACGAAGATGTACGTCTCTCGGCGGCCCGTGCATGGAGTGTCTGGGAAGGCTCGACGTCTAAGCTGTATCCAGACAAAAATCTCATGGACCACTGGGAAGGCGAACACGAAGCCCTGAGTCTTGCACGCATTGAATGTCACTATTTTGTAAACAATTCATTCTTCCCAACCGAAAATTATCTCCTTGAGAATGTAGACAAGATACGCGACATTCCCACGGTCATTGTCCAGGGGCGTTACGATGTTGTTTGCCCGATCACGTCGGCTTGGGAATTGCACCGAGCCTTCCCCGAGGCCGAATTGATCGTCGTCCCTGACGCAGGACACTCGATATCGGAAGCGGGAATATCGTCGGCATTGGTCGGGGCGATGGACAGGTTTGAGACCATGCGGTGAAATTTCGCGTGAATCTTGCCGCAAATAGGCGTATTATGAGAAACGAAGTGTCTTATAGTCTATTTGAGCTTTTATTACGTCTGATATGTAGGAATTAATAGTATGAATTTCGGAACAACAGAAATTTTATTGATCGTGGCCGTGCTGTTTTTGCTTTTTGGCGCGACTCGTCTGCCGCAGCTTGCTAAATCGCTCGGACAGTCGAGAAAAGCCTTTAAGGACGGTATTCGTGAGGCTGAGGAAGATGAAAAGAGCGATGCTCAAAAGCTATCGTCAACACCCGCTACGCCGCAGATCTCGCAGATGAGCGATGAAGAAATATTGGCGGAAATGAAACGTCGTACAGAGTCGAAGACCTAAGAGTTTTCCAGAAAGTTGGAAAATATATTCATTTCGAAGGAGATTAAGATAATGCAATTTTTTATATTTATGTTCGACAGCCCCGTCCAGATCGCATTGGTGGCGGGCGTTATCATGTTGATATTCGGAGCCGGCAAGCTGCCGCAGCTAGCAAAATCGCTCGGCCAATCGAAAAAAGCTTTCAAAGAAGGCCTTCGTGAGGCTGAGGAAGATGAGGCTGCCGAAAAACAAAAGCTCGCATCAAACACGGCCGCTCCGCAAATCACAAACATGAGCGACGAAGCGTTGTTAGCTGAAATGCAGAAACGCGTCGAAGCAAAGCAAGCCTAAAAGTTGAAAGGTAAAAAGTAGAAAAGTGAAAAGGCCTGTCCGGCTTTTCCCATTCACTCTTTCTCGCCTGTCAAAAGTGTAGCTTTCACAGAGAATCTGAAACTTAATCCCGCATCTTCGGCGTCTATCAATTGAGCAAGTTTCTCTGGGACTTGCTCTTTTTCATTTTCGTCCAGCATTTCCGTCCAAAGCGGCAGTAGAAAATCAGCCACGAGCGCCGCGGTGATAAATTCGGTGCCGTTCTCATACTCGAATACCTCGATGGCCGTCTCGGTACGAACGTTCACGAGGCCAGCACGAGTGGCAAATTCCTCGAGCCGCGAAACGGTAGGCAGATCTCGGATCAGTTTTTCGGCCGCCGCACCATGTTCGCCAAGGCCTTCGTTGAACAGGACCTCCCACAGCAGCGAGACGACCTCGCCAAAGCTCCCGGCCATCGGCAAAAATACGGCAACTTCGCCGCCTGTGCGAGCGACACGCACGACATCGTCAATAAATTCTTCTGTCTCGGCAAACCGCACCAGGCTTGCGTCCGCCAATACGGTGTCGAAGGAATCGTCCTCAAAACGGAGCGTCGCGAAATCAACGTCTGCTCTGAGCGCGGCGGCCTTGTCGCGGGCGATCTTTAAAATATCTTCGTTTTCACAGGTCGCAAAGATATTGGTTTTTTCGCCAAACTTTTCATAGAGTGCAAGAGCGTGTCCGCCGGTACCGGCGTTGATGTAGAGCAAGTTTTCGGAATCCGAAAGGTCGAGATGTTTATCGACAAGATCTACAAATCGCTGGGTCCACTCACCATCGACGGCCAAATCTCTCAGGAATGCGAGTTCATTTTGGTTTTTCGACATATGTCAATTAAACGAAAAGGCAACCACAGGTGCAAGGATCGGACATGCAAGCATCCCCGCTTCCCTAAGTGCGAAAGCACGAAAATTAGTTTGCAATCAGACAGAGAGATCCTCTGAGCCGTTGACGCGGCTGGCAAGCACGGATGCTTGCGGCTACAGTCAGCTACTCATGTTATTCTGTCAGCGATCATGAGCAGAAATATAAAGGATTTATTCGACTTAACAGGAAAAATTGCGATCGTCACCGGCGGCTCACGCGGGATCGGCAGGGAGATGGCGGAGGGATTGGCAGAAGCTGGTGCGTGTTTGATGCTTTGTGCCCGCCGTGCCGAGTTGCTCGATGAGACCGTAAAAGAATTTGAAAAAAAAGGCTTTGCCGTAGCCGGGACGGTTTGCGATGTTGCAAAATCTGAGGACGTGCAAAGGGTAGTTGATGAGACGGTCGCCAAATTCGGCTCGGTGGACATACTTGTAAATAATGCCGGCACTTCGTGGGGAGCAATGCCTGAGGACATGCCGCTCGAAAAATGGCAGCAGGTCATCGATGTTAACCTCACTGGGTGTTTCCTATTTGCACAAGCCGCCGGACGCCAGATGCTCCGACAAAACAGCGGCTCGATCATCAATATCGCCTCGATAGCGGGCCTGACCTCATCGCCG
>JANYIL010000043.1 GCA_025362075.1 Chloracidobacterium sp. | reverse complement strand
CTTGCCGATATTGGTCATGCTTTGGCTTCCTTGTTTCCGGGACAACCGGAGGCGACTTTGAACCAGCGCATATTTCTCGAATTGCGTTTGCCCCGGGCCGTTCTGTGCGCTCTGGTTGGGGCGAGCCTCGGCGTCGGCGGTACGCTGATGCAGGCACTGTTTCGCAAT
Organism: Chloracidobacterium sp.; assembly: GCA_025362075.1. Taxonomy (GTDB): domain Bacteria; phylum Acidobacteriota; class Blastocatellia; order Pyrinomonadales; family Pyrinomonadaceae; genus OLB17. The sequence goes on along the minus strand of JANYIL010000043.1, from coordinate 22,964 downwards.
CCGATTGTCGAGCCAGGTCTTGTCGGAACATCGAGCGGAGCGGCGTTCGGCTCGGCTTTTTTCTTTGTCCTCGGCGGAGTCTTTGATTTTGGATCGAGCTTCTGGAGCCTACCACTCGCCGCGTGTCTAGGCGGCATCCTGTCGACATATCTCGTTTTCGTCCTCGCCCGCTCACGCGAAGACGCACGTGCCTCGGTAGTGATGCTGCTGCTGACGGGACTCGCGATCAACGCCATTTTTATGAGTGCGATCGGCTTTTTGTCATACATCGCCCGCGACCCGCAGGCTCGCTCGATCACGTTCTGGAGTCTGGGGACGCTGTCGGGTGCAAGCTGGCGGGCGGTCCAGATAGTCGCGTTTTCGACGGTCGGCGGGACGCTCGTCGCCCTGCGTTACGCAAAACAGCTCAATGCTCTGATGATCGGCGAGGAAGAGGCAAGCTACGTCGGCGTAAACGTGAACCGCCTGAAATGGACAGTCCTCTCGATCAACGTCCTGATCGTCGCGGTAGCGACCGCGTTTACGGGCGTGATCAGCTTTGTAGGGTTGATAGTCCCGCACATTCTGAGAATGATGGGCGGAGCGGATAACCGTTACCTGATAATGGGAAGCGCCTTGCTCGGTGCGACCCTGTTGACTCTGGCCGATCTGCTCGCAAGGGTCGTGCTGCGGCCCGCAGAGCTGCCGATCGGTATCGTTACATCGGCGGTGGGCGTGCCGATATTCCTTTTCTTGCTGCGGCGGCGGCAGTACGTATTTTAGACTGTGCTCGAAGCCAAAAACATCAGTTTTCGTATCGGTGCCAAGACCCTCATTTCGGAGGCGTCAATATCGTTTGCGCCCGGAAAGCTCCATCTAATGATCGGCCCGAACGGTGCCGGCAAATCCACTCTTATCAAGCTGCTGGCCGGCTCATTGCGTTCGCAAATCGGCAAGGTCGAATATGACGGCTTCGACATTAGAAACTCACGCGGGTCAGAGCTGGCAAAACGCCGGGCCGTCCTGTCACAGGCGGTCGAGATCGCCTTTCCGCTCACGGTCCGCGAAGTCGTCATGATGGGCCGCTACCCGCACTTCGGCGGCCGGCCGGGAGCCACGGACGCAAGCATTGTGGACGAAATGATGGATTTTTTTGACGTGACCGAATTTGCGGACCGCAATTACCAGACCCTAAGCGGCGGCGAACGCCAACGCGTCAATTTCGCCCGCGTCCTGGCCCAGCTTTGGCGGCACGATACCGCTTCGTTGTCCAATTCCTGCCGGTATCTGTTTTTGGATGAACCACTGACATTCCTCGACATACATCACCAGATCGAGTTTATGAACAAGATCCGCGACTTTACCGATACCAGTGATGTCGTCACGGTCGGCGTCGTCCACGACCTGAATCTCGCCGCCCGCTTTGCCGATCAGATAGTATTACTAAGTCAAGGCCGCATCGTGGCAAGCGGAACCGCGACCGAGGTGCTCACAGCCGACCGCATTCGAGAGGTATTTCAGGTTGAAACGACGTTTATCCCGGTAGAGAAAACGGGCGTGCATCTTGTTTTTGATTGATAAGGTTAAGCCTATATCGAAGAGAGGGCCAGCATCAAGTCTTATGTATCCGTTCTAAATACTCCACATCAGCCTGATCCTTTAGTCTACCGACTGCCCGCTTGTTCACCATTAAATCGTCGTAAGCGATAATATCTACCTTTAAGCCATCGTCATCGATTACCACGCGTCGCGAATATGCTTCCTCAAAGTCGACGCCCAGACAATAGTTCAAGATGTCAACGGCCATTGGCTCCACGCCCATTACGACCAAACTATCCTTCTTTGTAAACAAGCCGGTAGTCAACTCGCCGGTGCCGAACCCAAAATCCTCCAACGCAAGAACAATTTTCTGTGCGTTTGAATCGTCACCCGCAATGAAAAAGTCGATGTCATTAGTTGAGCGAGAGTGTCCATAATGGCCAACTGCATATCCACCAACCAAAAGATATCTAACGTCCCTCTCGTTCAACGACCCTAATAATTCTCTGAAGTCTTTCGGTAGCCCTAGGTCCATAGTTTTGTCTCCGAAGCCTTTCTATGTTCTGAAACCTCTCCTCAACGGACGCATTTCGCCAATACTCAATCTCATCAGAATCATCAAATCCAGAAAAGACTCTGATTTTAGTCCTGTCCAATCGAAGTTCTGGAATGTCACTAAACTTACTCATTACATCTATTTTACCTCAAATCTACTTCAAAAACTTAGTATCAAACGCCCTCGGAAGTAAATCTCTCATTTGTACGGTTTCGATGTCGCCGTGTAGATTGGCGAGCACGACGGGGATGTCTCCGCCGAATTCCCATATTATCTGGCGGCAGACGCCGCAGGGAGGGGTTAGGGCTTTGGTGTCGGCGACGACGGCTATTTTAACGATCTTACGCTTGCCCTGCGAGATGGCGTTCCAGACGGCGACGCGCTCGGCGCAGACTGTCAGGCCATAGCTCGCCGATTCGACGTTGCTGCCAACGATTATCTCGCCGTCATCAGTTTCGAGAGCCGAGCCGACCTTAAATTCTGAAAACGGAGCGTACGCATTCTTTCGAACAGCTGTCGCGGCGTCAATTAATTCTTTTTCTTCCATGAAATTATCGTAAAACTAAAGCCACATTCGAACCGGATAGACAAGTTAAGCAGGATAAATAGATCCCTCTTTATCCGTGTGAATCCGTGGCTAGTTCTTTCCCTAACTTTTCCCGCACGAGGCCGCACAGCACATCGACGCTGACACCCATCTGCCCGCCCTCGGGGATGATGATGTCGGCGTGACGTTTTGACGGCTCGACGAATTCAAAATGCATCGGCCGGATCGTCCGCTCATACTGTTCGAGCGTACGTTCGAAGGTGCGTCCGCGTTCCGTAATATCGCGTTTTAGCCGCCTGATGAGGCGAATATCGTCAGGCGTGTCGACGTAGACCCGCACATCCAACAGATCAAGCACGCGAGGCTCGGCAAATATCAGGATGCCCTCGACAATGACGACCGGCCGAGGTTCGATTACCTCGATCTTATTGCTGCGCGTGTGCGTCTTGAAATCATACAGCGGCATCTCGACCGCGAGGCCCTGCTTCAAACGCAGCAGATGATTAACAAGCATGTCGCTGTCGAGCGAGTCCGGATGATCGAAATTTGCCTGCTTACGCTCGTCGAGCGGCATATCGGCAAGATTGCGGTAATACGAATCCTGCTCGACAAGCACCACTTTTCTCGCACCGACCGATTCGACAATAGCTCTGGCTATCGTCGTTTTCCCCGATCCAGTTCCGCCGCAAATTCCGATGATCATAGAGTTAATTCTAACAGGATAAACAGGATATGCAGGATGAAGCCAAGATACGTTCTCTTATCCTGTCAATCCTGTATATCCTGTTCAATTTATCCTTGTCACTATACGCCTTAGCAGTTCCTTGAAAACCTCGGCGACCTTGGCTCCGGTCTCCATAACTTCTTCGTGATTGATCGGCTCGCCACTCATGCCCGCCGCAAGGTTTGTGATGCATGATATCCCGAGTACATGCGTCCCCTGATGATGCGCCGCTATCGCTTCGGGCACCGTCGACATGCCGACTGCATCGGCGCCGAGTAGCCGGTACATCCGAATCTCGGCGGGTGTCTCGTACGTCGGCCCGGACAGGCCACAATAGATGCCGCGATTTAAGAAATCCGTGTGAGCCGCATCAATCCCCGTCTCAAATCGCTCATGCGAAATCGCATCTGCCTCTTTCTCGGCAATTTTCTGAAATTCGCGGTCGTAAATCTCGCCCATGTCCGGAAACCGCAGCCCGAAACGAGAGTCATTCGGCCCGCGCAGCGGATTGACGCCCATGCAGTTGAGGTGGTCGGAGATAAGCATCAAACTGCCCGGCAGCATATCCGAATTAAGACTGCCGGCGGCGTTTGTCAGGATCAGATTCTTGACTCCCAACAAGCCGAACGTTCGAACAGGCAGCATCACCTGCTCCATATCGTAGCCTTCGTAATAATGAAAGCGTCCCTGCTGAACGGCAACCGCAACACCGCCGATCTCACCTAAAACAAGCTGTCCCGCATGTCCCTCGACTGTCGATCTGGCAAATCCGGGAATTTCTTCATACGGAATTCTTACAGCATTTGAAAGTTCGTCCGCAAATGCACCGAGACCACTGCCAAGCACGATCGCCGTGCTGATCTCGCCCGCGTATTTTGACCTAATAAATGCAGCCGCCTCGGCGGCTTTTTCGTATGACATAAATCTTGCAGCTACAAAAATGTAAAAAAAGATAGCCACGAATTACACAAATAAAAAGATATTACATTAGTGATATTCGTGTAATTCGTGGCAAAAATCTTTTCGCCTTTGCTTTAAAGATCAATTCTCCTTCCTATACGGTATCCCCAACGCCTTTGGTGCCCTCGACAGGCCGATAAAGCCGGCGAGGACGATTATCGTCAGGACGTATGGAATGATCTGGATAAACTGGACGGGTACATCTTCACCCGAAGGCATCTTGATGACACCCTGCATCTGGATCGCGAGAGCCTCGGTAAAGCCGAAGAAGAGACACGCAAGCAGAACCGGAATCGGCTTCCATTTCGCCAGGATCAGTGCGGCTAGAGCAATATAACCACGGCCGGCCGTCATCCCGCGTGTGAATAGCGATGACTGCCCGATCGAGAGATATGCACCACCCGCCGCAGCCAAAACACCGGAAAGTACGACGGCAATATACCGTAGGCGAATGACGTTTACACCCGCTGCATCGGCCGCTCCCGGATTTTCACCGGCGGCACGGATACGTAGGCCAAACGGCGTTTTATACAGCACGTACCAACAAGCTGGAACCAATAGAAAGGCAAGAATCGAGGCGATAGAAATGCGATTATAGAAATTCGGAAGGAGATGTTCCTGCGGGATCTGCTGGGTCGAACCCGCTGAATCATAAAGGCGGCTGCTGATAACGGCCGGCAGCCCGAGCATCAACAAACTGACCGCAAAGCCCGTCACGACCTGATCCGCTTCAAATTTAATGACAGCGACTGCAAAGACCAGCGCTACCAGCCCTCCGACGGCGATGCCGCATAGAAAGCCAAGATACGGGTTATTGAGTTCGTACGTCGCAACCGCTGCTGTAAACGCCCCCGCGAGCATCAGGCCCTCCAAGGCAATGTTGATCACCCCGGCACGCTCCGAGAACATTCCGCCCAAGGCGGCAAATATCAACGGCGTCGCCAGCCTGATCGTCGAGAAGATCAATATGAGCAAAAATGCTGGTGTAAAAAACTCGCTCATACTATCTCCTCGTAAACCTCTGCAACGATGCGACAAAAATAATAATGATCGCCTCCAAAACCTCGACCAGGTCTTTCGAGACATATTTTGTCTCGATATCGACAAAGATCTCGCCGCGTTTTAGCACCGCGAAGAATATTGCGGCCAGAAATATCCCGAGCGGATGATTGCGGCCGAGCAGGGCAACCGCGATGCCTAAGTAACCCCAGCCGTCCGAGAAACCGTCGTAATAATTATACCGGTAACCCAAAACCTCGCCGATCGCAACCATTCCGGCCAATCCGCCCGAGATCGTCATCGCGATGATGATCTGTTTTTTCGGGCTAATACCGCCATATTCGGCGGCGGAGGCGTTCTCACCGACGGCACGCAGCTCGTAACCCCATTTTGTCTTCCACAAAAAGACATAGACAAGCACGCACATCAAAACGGCGATCAAAAACGCGACGCTGAGCGGTATAAACGGCGGCATGCCGGGGATCAATTGACTAATTCGCGGGATATGGGCACCTGCTCCTATCTCAGCCGTCTGTAGTATCGGATCGCCCGGGATCTTGTAGTAATACTGCGTAAAATAGCTGACGAGCGATATGCCAATAAAATTCAGCATGATCGTGTTGATCACCTCGTGCGAGCCGAATTTCGCCTTTAATATGCCAGGGATCGCTCCCCAAATGCCACCGGCGATAATGGCAGTGAGTATACAAACCAACACGAGCAAAACGGACGGCAGACTGTACCACGACCAATCTTCCTGCTTGCCAAAAATGGTGACTACCGTCCCGCCAAACTTGATACCGACCCATGCGGTCGCAAACGCCGCCACATAAAGTTGGCCCTCGGCCCCGATATTGAGCAGCCCGCAGCGAAACGCGACCGCCACCGCAAGGCCCGTAAATATCAGGGGTGTCGCAATAAAAAGCGTGTAACCGAGGTCGTTAAGCGAGCCGAAAGAATTACCGATGAGCTGGTAAAAGGTAGTAAACGGATTGTCGCCGATCAGCAGGACGATGATCCCGCCGACGACAAACGCCGCAAATACCGCGACCAGCGGCCAGAGAACTTCGCGAAAAAGATTCTTCATTTCTTCGGTAGCAAACTTGCCACGTCGTCTCTACAGTTCAATCTAAATTAGAAAGGTGCGTCAACAAATATACCCGACAAGCGTGAAAGTGTCACCTGAAAAGCACCGAAATGGCTATTTTGACCGTAGAAAGTTTCTGTTGACATACTTGACAACACTACACTCATATTTTATTATGCATATAGACTAATTGAATGGTCCTTATTTAGATTATGAGATTTGACAGATTTACGATACGAGGCCAGGAGGCGGTGCAGGAAGCCATCACAGTCGCCGAGAAAGGCGAGAACCAGCAGGTTGAGCCCGAGCATCTGCTGGCGGCCATGCTCGAGCAGAAAGAAGGCGTTGTCAAGCCTATTTTGGGTAAGATCGGTGCCAATGCGCAGAGCGTTGTAACCGAGGTGGATGCGGCGATCGCAAAATTTCCAAAGGTGAGCGGCGGACAGCAGTTTTTTAGTTCGCGGACCAACACCATCTTTCAGGACGCGCAAAAAGAGGCCGAAAAGATGCAGGACGAGTACATGTCCACCGAGCATCTGCTGATGGCTATCGCCGGTGAAAAGGACGGGGATGCAGGACGCATTTTACGCTCGAATGGCATCACCAAAGAAGATCTTGAAAAGGTCGTCACCGACATGCGGGGTGGATCGCGAATCACCGACCAGAACGCGGAAGAAAATTTTCAGGCACTCGATAAATACGCTCAGGACCTAACCGAGCGCGCCCGCAAAGGCAAGCTCGACCCGGTGATCGGCCGCGACGACGAGATCCGCCGGACGATACAAATTCTGTCGCGGCGAACGAAAAATAATCCGGTTTTAATAGGCGAGCCCGGCGTTGGCAAAACGGCAATCGTCGAGGGATTGGCACAGCGCATCGTTTCAGGCGACGTGCCTGAGACGCTTAAAAATAAACGGCTCGTCTCGCTTGATCTCGGAGCGATGCTTGCGGGTGCGAAATACCGAGGCGAATTTGAGGACCGCTTAAAAGCTGTCCTCAACGAGATCGAAAAGGCCGAGGGCCAGATAATTCTATTCATCGACGAGCTGCATACGCTGGTCGGAGCAGGCGCATCTGAGGGCGCGATAGACGCTTCGAATATGCTAAAACCGGCGCTTGCTCGCGGGACTCTGCGGGCGGTCGGGGCGACGACGTTAGCCGAATATCAGAAATATATCGAAAAGGATAAGGCCCTCGAACGCCGTTTTCAGCAGGTCTATGTCGGCGAACCGACGGTTGAGGACACGATCGCGATACTGCGCGGTTTGAAGGAGCGTTACGAGGTCCACCATGGTGTTCGCATCAAGGACGCGGCGATCGTGGCTGCGGCGACGCTCTCAAATCGATATATCACTGACCGATTTTTGCCGGACAAGGCGATTGATCTAATCGACGAGGCCGCCTCGCGCATACGCATCGAGATCGATAGCCTGCCTCAGGAGATCGATGTTTTAGAACGCGAGATCCTCCAGCTTGAGATCGAGCGGCAGGCACTGACTCGTGAGACCGACGAAAAATCCAAAGCCCGGCTCAACGACATCGAAAAGCGAATAGCCGATCTCAACGAACAATCATCCGCGATGAAGGCTAAATGGCAGTCCGAAAAAGAAGAGATCGAGAAGATGCGTGACGCTAAGGGCAAGCTTGAGCAGGCCAAGCTTGAACTTGAGCAGGCCCGTCAGGCCGGCGATCTGACCAAGGCGGCGGAGATACAATACGGTCGCATTCCGGAACTCGAAAAGCTGCTCGAATCCGAACAGGAGCATCTTGCCGAACTTCAGCAAGACGGCGTTTTCCTTAAAGAAGAGGTTGACGAAGAGGACGTGGCGGAAATCGTCGCCAAATGGACCGGCGTACCGGTGACCAAGATGCTAGCAGGTGAGATGCAAAAGCTCGTCGAGATGGAATCGGGGCTTCGCAAACGTGTCATCGGTCAGGACGAGGCTCTCGAAGCTGTCGCAAACGCCGTTCGCCGCGCGCGTGCCGGCTTACAGGACCCAAATCGCCCGGTCGGCTCGTTTATTTTCTTAGGCCCGACCGGTGTCGGCAAAACGGAAACGGCTCGTGCCCTCGCCGAATTCCTCTTTGACGACGAGCGGGCAATGGTGCGGCTTGACATGTCCGAATACATGGAGAAGCACGCCGTCGCCCGCATGATCGGCGCGCCGCCCGGATATGTCGGCTATGAGGAAGGCGGACAGTTGACTGAGGCCGTCAGGCGGCGGCCCTATTCGGTCGTGCTTTTTGACGAGATCGAAAAGGCCCATCCTGACGTGTTCAATCTGCTGCTGCAAATTTTGGACGACGGACGTTTGACCGATTCGAAGGGACGCGTGGTTGATTTCAAGAATACCGTTTTGATAATGACTTCGAATCTCGGCTCTCGCGAGATACAGTCGGCGGTCGAAAATCCTTTAGCCGACCGGAATATCCGAAACGACGTTCTTCAAGTGCTACGGGATCATTTCAAGCCGGAGTTTCTCAATCGGATCGATGACATTGTCGTGTTCGAACAGTTGAGTAAGGACGAGATAGCACAGATCGTCGACGTGCAGCTCGAAAAGCTACGCAAGAATCTCGACGAACGCGGCATCGCTCTCGAACTCGACGATTCCGCCCGCGAGCTAATCGTGACCGAGGGTTACGATCCAGTGTATGGTGCTCGACCCTTAAAACGTGCGATTCAGAGTTTGCTCCAAAATCCGCTTGCCGTCAGCTTGCTCAAAGGCGACATTGCAAGCGGACAAACGGTCAGGGTCACGGCGGAAAACGGTGAAATGAAGTTCGCACCTTTGGAAAGCGGTGCAGAAGCTCGCGCTTAGATAGCGGATGCAGAAGCCCGCACGTAAGTAAGGGCGTAACACGCAAGTCGAATGATACGCCCTTGCTTACACGCGGGCTTCTGCAATAGCCGCGAAAGGATTACTATTTAGATATAGTGTTTAAGAGAAAGAAAATGAACGACGAAGAAATAACGATCGACGAATTTGGCGAGGAAAGAGTCCCGGTCAATGATAAACGTCGATTTAACGCCGATGGCAAAAAGGTAATCGAAGACGAAAAACCCGCCGAACCGCTTAGGTCAGCTATGGAAGTCGCCCTTGAGGCCAAACTCAGGGCTGAGACGGAACGCCGCGAGGCAGCCGAATCTAAACTCGGCAGCGTACAGGTAAAATTCGACGAAGCGAAGGCAAATCTTGAAAAAGAAACTGCTGAAATGCGTTCACGTTTGATGAAAACGTTGGAAGATCGGAGCAAACAGGCACAATTTAACTTTCTGACGACATTGCTGCCCGTTTTGGACAATCTCAATCTTGCGGTGGACGCCAGCGAGTCCGACCCGTCGGTCGAGCATTTAAGGAACGGTGTGGTTGGTACGGCAAGGAGTTTTGAAAGGGCGTTGATCGATGTCGGCGTCGAGCCGGTCAATTCGGTCGGTGTCGTCTTCGACCCCGAAATTCATGAGGCAGTCGACACGGCTCCGGCGGACGCGGAAGATGACGGCAAGATCGTTGCCGAATACGCCCGTGGTTACAGGTTTGCGGGCAAATTGCTTCGCCCGGCTCGGGTTCAGGTCGGGAAGGCAATGGCCGATTCAACAGGTGAATGATTTTTAAGGATTCGGCACGGAATTATCTTTCGCGTGTTTGACGCAAAATGATATTATGGCTTTTAGGCATATCGCTTCCCGTCCGCCGGCATCCAAGTCCAGGTTCTTATAAAAGGTTTTATGGCAGATATAGACGCATACAAAGATAAATTTAGCGAAAGTGGGCAGCGGATATTGGAAACCGCCTTGGGCGAATCCAAGAAGCGCGATCAGAATTATGTCTCGATCGAGCATATCCTGCACGCGATCGCATTCGAAGAAGACGAGCTGTTTACGTCAACCATGCGTGATCTAGCCGTTGACCCGCGTTCGGTAAAATTACTGATTGAAAAGCGGATGGAGAATGGCCGCCAGCACAGCGGCAAGGGCTATCGCATCGCACCGGAGACAACCGAGCTTTTCAAACGGGCGATGGACCGCGCACGTTCGCAAGGGCGCCGCGTGATTGACGCCTCCGACATTTTTTACGTTCTTTCAAACGACGAACGAAGCGTCCTTAACGACGTTCTGCAAAATCTGGGAGTGCCGTCCGACGAGGTCGCGCAGAGCGCCCGCACCCGCATCCGCAAGCGTGAAAAGGAAGAGGAACGCGTCCGTCAAAAATACGAATTGCCCTCATTCCTGCGGCATTTTGGCGTCTCGCTAAATAAAATGGCCCGGCAGGACAAGATTCCGCCGACAATCGGCCGCGAAAAAGAGATCCGCCAGATGATCGAAATCCTCGCCCATCGCGAGCGTTCAAATTCGCCGATGCTCGTCGGCGAACCCGGCGTCGGCAAAACGGCAGTTGTCGAGGGACTTGCGAGGCTGATCGAACTCGAACCTGAAAAGGTTCCCGCGCGTCTGCGAGATTCTCACATTGTGCAGCTACAGATGGGGGGCCTTGTTGCGGGAACGATGCTCCGCGGCATGTTCGAAGAGCGTATCAAAGGCATCATCGACGAGGTTAAAGAAAAGGACAACCTTATTCTCTTTATCGACGAGGCTCATACGATCATCGGCGCTGGAGCGGCAATGGGAACGACCTCCGACGCTGCCAACATGTTCAAATCGGCGCTTGCTCGCGGTGAACTGCGGATCATCGGTGCGACGACGATCACCGAATATAAGGAGTATATCGGTGAGGACGAAGCTCTTGCGAGACGCTTCCGGCTGGTCAAAGTCGATGAACCGACGATCGACGAGACAAAAGAGATCCTTTTGGGCATTCGTCCGCGTTTAGAGAAAAATTACTCGGTGACGATCTCGGATGAGGCCATAAATACCGCGCTCGAAATGTCGCCGAAATACATTCGCAATCTCCATCTGCCGGATAAGGCAATCGGATGGCTCGACACTGCTTCGGTCAAGGTCGAGATCGGTGAGCTAAGCGAGATGATCGTGCGGCCCGAGCATATTATTGATGTCATTTCTCAGGAATCGCGTATTCCGAAAGATATGATCTACCGCGACACCTCAGACCGGTTCTCCGCTATGGAAGCCGATCTCGGACTGCGTGTCATCGGCCAAAAAGATGCCGTGCGCGCCGTTGCCGAGCGTCTGAGACTCAACAAAGGCCCGCTCAAGGAAAATCACTACGCCCCGGATGGAGTTCTGCTCTTCCTCGGCCCGACGGGTGTGGGAAAGACTGAGCTTGCCAAGGCTGTTGCCGAATTTATGTTTGGCGACGAGAGCAAGATGGTTCGTATCGACATGAGCGAATACGGCGACGGCACGATTGGCATCGAAAAACTGATCGGCATGCCGCGCGGCATTGTCGGCTCGGAACGCGGCGGCATACTTACGGAACAACTTCGGGATAATCCGTACACCGTGCTGCTGCTCGACGAGGTTGAAAAGGCTTCGCCGTATCTGATGAACATCTTCCTTCAGGCCTTTGATGAAGGCTGGATCACCGACGGACGCGGCAAGAAGGTTTACCTGTCGGATGCGATCGTCATTATGACGTCGAATCTCGGCTCGGAAAACTTTAAGAAATACGAATCGCCGCTCGGATTCGGCCAGCAAGCCTTGGGCAGCGTCAAGCAGATCAAGGGCGATGTGATGAAAGCGGCCGAGACGCGTTTTTCGCCGGAGTTTCGCAACCGTATCGACGAGATCATTATCTTTTCGCCGCTGACCAAGGAAGAGGTTCGAGAGATCGCCAAACTCTACCTGGCCAAGATCCAGCGGAACATGGAACGTCAGGGCAAAGTAGTCGAGATCACCGATCCGGCCCTCGACCTGCTGACCGAGAAAGGATTCAGCGCCGCCTACGGCGCCCGATTCCTGAAACGTCACATCGACCAAAAGGTCAAGCTGCCGATCACCAACGAATGGAAAGTCTCGACAAAATTCATCGTCGACACGGCCGACGGCGAGATCACCGTAAAACCGGGCGAGGTTTTTAGTCTTAACTAGACCCGGCAGAAATTTCATGCATCTAAGGCTTTGGTGATAATATTATGTCACCAAGCCTTTTGGCTTTTTGGAAAGGGCATTATGTTAGAGAAATATAGAGCGACAATACACGGCGATACTATAAGTTGGGATGGCGATGTTCCTGCCGAAGTGGCAAAGGATGGCGTCATGGAAGTTTATGTGACGCGTGTCGGTGAAACTATTAACGCAGTACCCAACGGCCAGCGAGCGATGGCGGCTCTCGAGCGTATTGCGGAAAAAGGGGGAATTCAGTCAATTCTCGATCCTGTTGCCTGGCAGCGAGAGATCAGAAAGGATAGACCACTTCCAGGACGCGAATGATCCTGCTCGACAGCAACACGATAATTTATTTCGCTTCTCCCGGCTTCGCCGATCATCGGAGGGAGTATTCGAGTTTTGACTTGGCTGCTTCGGCGGTGAGCCGGATCGAGGTACTCGGTTATCACTCGCTAGAGCAAGACAAAGAAAAAGACTTTGAAAACTATTTTGCCTCGATCCTCGTTCTTGAGATTACTTCAGAAGTCGTCGAGCGAGCAATCTGGCTGCGACAGCAAAGGAAGATGGGTCTGGGCGATGCAGTTGTAGCTGCGACTGCCCTTGTACATAAATTGACGCTTGCGACGCGAAACACAAGAGACTTTAAATGGATAACTTCGCTTTCACTCGTCGATCCTTTCGAGGATACGGCACCATCTCAAGACTGATTATCGCCGGGTTTTTCGTATCAGCATTGTGTCTCGGAATAGCTGCCCAGGACACGCCCCTCAGGATCATCGAGCAGCCGCTGCCCGAGCTGCCGCAGAACCACTCGACGCAGACCGTACAGGGGACGGTCGTGCTGCGGATCCAGTTTCTCAATTTTGGGGAGATCGGTGAGATCAACCGCGTCAAAGAGCTGCCCGGCGGTATTACTGAAAAGGCGATAGCGGCGGCGAAGAGGATAAAATTCGAGCCGGAAAAGAAAGACGGCAAGCCCGTCACGGTCGTTAAGGAGATTCAGTATTTTTACACGTGGAACGGCGGGTGGCAGATCCCCTCGTCGGCCCCAAACACCGCTCCGCCCGCCCCTGCGGAAGCCGGTAAGGCCGAGGCGGTGATCGCCAAGGCAATCCAGACCCTCGGCGGCAATGCGTATCTGCAGATAAAGACCCAGATCGGGCGTGGCAAATTTAGCGTTATCAAAGAGGGGGCGGTCGTCTCGTTTCAGATGTTCGTCGATGTCCTCGTTTTTCCTGATAAAGAGCGTACCGAATTCAAGGAAAACGGCGTCAAAACCGTCCAGACCAACACTGGCGATACCGGCTGGGTCTTTGACGGTGCCCAGGAGCTGATCAAGGTCCAGACCGCAGGCCAGGTGGCAAATTTTAAGCAGGGCATCCGGACGAGCCTCGACAATCTGCTGCGTGGAGCGTGGAAAGGCAACGCCGATCTGACCTATATCGGCAAACGCCGGTCGACTCTCGGCAAGCGTAACGATGTGGTCAAGGTCACGTATAAGGACGGCTTTTCCGTCGAATTCGAATTTGCCGCCGACGACGGCCTGCCGCAAAAAGCCACGTACAAAACCGTAAAAGGTGACGGCGAAGAGGTCACCGAAGAAGACCGCTACGCCCAGTTCATCGACATCGCGGGCGTCAAATCCCCCTTCGTAATCGACCGCTGGACGAACGGCAAACCCTCGTCCCGCCTCAATTACGATTCCCTCGATTACAACAAACAGGTCCCCGATTCGATCTTCACAAAACCAGCGAATCCAAAAGATATGAAGAAGGATTTGAAGTGGTAGCGAGTCACGGTAACGCAGACCCCCTTACCCACTTCGACCGGCGCCAAACCCCTGGCACAGCCGACATCGTAGCCGCACCCGGCTGGGAGCGATTTATTTCGGCGTAACGGTGCCGTCGTCGGCGATCTTTGGGGCGTTGGGGCCGAAGTCGGTGACGGATAGACTGCGGACGACGCGGATGGCTTGGCCGGTTTTGTCGAGCAGCGGGCCGCCGCGGCCTTCCTGTTTGGCGGCGTTGATCTTGCCACTGATAAATTTACCATCGGCCCCGACCTTGATCTCGACGATCTCGCTGAGGGCGGTCTCGGCTCCGAGGACGAACCAGCCGTAGGTGCAGAAATTTCCCATGCTGTAGACGATCAGGTGGTCTTTGTAGAGCTCCATCCCGCGCATGACGTGGGGGCCGTGACCGAGGACGAGCGAGGCTCCGGCGTCGATGACGGTGTGGGTAAAGGCGGGCAGATTGCCGCGGTTTTCGCCTAGGAATATTTCTGACTGGTTGCGGACGTGCTGGTGGTCGGTGCCCTCGCCGCCGCCGTGAAACGACACGATCACGATATCTGCCTTTTTCTTTGCCTGGAGCACGAGCTGTCGGGCACCTTCCAGATCATTAACGCTTGGCATACCGTTGTTGTGGCCAAAGCCGATGACGGCGACGCGTTTGCCTTTTACTTCGAGGTAAGCGGTCGTGGCTGGCGGCTGTAGGCTGCCGGCGTATTTGATGCCCTGTTCATCGAGCACCTTTTGCGTGCTCGCGCGGCCCGCTTCGCCAAAGTCGCCGGCGTGGTTGTTAGCGACGCTCATGACGTCAAACCCGGCAGCCTTGAGATATTTGCCGTAACGCGTCGGTACGCGAAACGCGAAACAATTGCCGTGGCTCGCACCGCATTTTCCCGACATTCCGCCATCGATGATCGGCCCCTCGAGATTGCCAAAAGCAATGTCTGCGGCTGAGAGGATGGGCGTGACCTCCTTGAGCAGGTCGGCACCGTCGTTGGGCGGCATTCGGGTCTCGTTCGGATAGGGCGAGCCGAGCATCACGTCGCCAACCGCCGCGATCGTGATCGGTTCCGTGTTCTTTGGCGTGGCCTCGGCCTTGGGCGCTGCATTGGGCGGCACTTCGCTCCCGACTATCTTGGGCTGGCATGCCAACAGGGCATACAGAGAGAAAACGAACGCAAAAGTGATCGACGTATTCCGAATGTGTTTCATGAAAAGATTTTCGCACCAAATGGGTTTTATGCAAACTCAAGGCGTCGCTGACGTGCTGCTGACCCCGACCGCCAGAGAATCATTGACCAGCTGAGCCTGTTCGAGATTGTGAATCGCGTACGAACCAGTCGCGGGCGACGCCGAAGCGGTGCGGCCGATGTAGCGGAGCGTCGCTCCAGCAGGCGTGATCGCTCGAAGCCGGGACTCGACAAATGTCCAGCCGCCCATATTTTGGGGCTCTTCCTGCGTCCAGACGATCTCGGTGGTGTTTGGATATGAGGCAAAAATATCGATGAGTGCCTCGGCCGGGAACGGGTAAAACTGCTCAAGCCGAATGATGGCGACTGCGAGGTCATCAGCGTTCGTGTTACGCCCTTGCTCACGCGCGGGCTTCTGCAACTCTTCGCGGGCAGCGTCGAGATCGTAGTAGACCTTGCCGCTACATATGACGACGCGTTTTACTTTCGAATGGTCGGTGATATCGGCGTCATCGATGACGGGGCGAAAGCCGCCGGTTTCGAGTTCGGCAATGGCCGAGGTCGCCGCAGGCAGACGCAACAGGCTCTTTGGCGTCATGACGATCAGCGGACGGACGATCTTTTGTTTGACCTGACGGCGTAGTAGATGGAAGTATTGTGCCGGTGTCGTCGGGTAGCAGACCTGTAAATTATTTTCCGCACAAAGCTGTAAATAACGCTCAAGCCGCGCGCTTGAATGTTCCGGCCCCTGGCCTTCGTAGCCATGCGGCAGCAGCAGCACGAGGCCGCATTTTTGCTGCCATTTATCTTCGGAAGCAGCGATGTACTGGTCGATGATGATCTGGGCTCCGTTCGAAAAATCACCGAATTGGGCTTCCCATGCTACGAGCTGATCCTGCGAAATGACCGAATAGCCATACTCGAAACCAAGCACCGCGTACTCAGAAAGCGAGCTATCAAAAACGTACGAGCGGGCCTGTGGATTCGATGCATTGACGAGTTCATTGAGCGGAGCCCAGCGGTCGCCAGTCATCGTGTCGTACATGTTCGCGTGGCGTTGCGAGAACGTGCCGCGTCCAGAATCCTGGCCGCTAAAGCGGACCGGATAACCGTCGAGCACCAACGAGCCCATCGCCATAGCCTCGCCAAACGCCCAGTCCATCGGCACTTCGCCTTCACCCATCTTGGCGCGTCGGGCAAGCTGGCTGACCATTTTGGGATTGATGTGGAATTCGTCCGGAACAAGAGATATCTTGTCTGCAACTTGCTTCAAAACGACTGCCGAGACGCCTGTTTCCAGGATCGTTGAGCCGTCGTCTTCACCCGCAGGGGCTGACAACTTTGCTCTTGCTGGTTTGGCTGCCGCAATGTCTTTGGCCCGGGTCAGGATGCCTTCGTACTTGGCAACGACCGAATCGGTCATCGCGGTCAGATCTTCCTCGGTGATCACGCCTTCGCGAATTAGCTGCTGGGCGTAGAGGTGACGGGTGCCGGGATGGGCCTTGACACGGGCGTACATGACCGGCTGGGTGTAGCTCGGCTCGTCGCCTTCGTTGTGTCCGAGACGGCGGAATCCGACCATGTCGAGCACGACATCTTTGTTAAACACTCGGCGGTAATCGAGTGAGATCTGGATCACGCGAAACGCGGCCTCGGGGTCGTCGCCGTTGATATGAAAGATAGGCGTCTGCGTGATATGCGCGGCGTCCGTCGAATAGATCGAGCTGCGGCTCAGGCCCGGCGAGGTTGTAAAACCGATCTGATTATTAATTACAAGATGGATAGTGCCGCCGGTGCGGTAGCCGGGAAGTCCTGCTAACTGGAGCGTTTCCATCACCACTCCCTGTCCGGCAAAAGCGGCATCGCCGTGTAGCAGCAGGGGTAAGATGTGGTCGTAGGTTTCCTGTCTTGTTTTCCCTTTTCCGTCGCGAAGCTCGTCCTGCCGCGCGCGGGCCATGCCTTCGACGACAGGGTCGACGGTTTCGAGATGGCTGGGGTTACACGAAAGCTGAATACGCAATTCGCGTCCGGACTTGGTTTTACGAAGTCCGATGGCTCCCTGGTGGTATTTCACATCGCCTTCGTCAGCGGGAAAATCGGGATGAGACGTGCCCTCAAACACCGTGAAAATCCGCTCGGCCATCGCGCCGGTTTCGGGGTCACCGATAATATTCGAGAGCACGTTTAACCGTCCGCGATGGGCCATGCCCATGTAGATTTCGTCAACGCCCCGAGCAGCAGCCCCCTCGACCAATTGATCTAGCATCGGAATGACGGTCTCGCAACCCTCGAGCGAAAAACGTTTCTGGCCGAGATATTTTTTGTGCAGAAACTGCTCGAATTGCTCGGCTTCGATCAGCTTTTGCAGTAATTCTTTTTTAGTTTCGACGGCGAGTGGCTGCGTATCGACGAAATATTCGCGCACCCTTTGGCGAATCCATGCCTTTTGCTCGTCGCTCTGAATATGACGATATTCGATGCCGACCGTGCCGCAATATGCTTTGCGAAGAATGTCGAGAACGCGGCGGAGCGTCGCAGTCTTTTCGCCATGCAGCCCGCCCGTGATGAATTCACGGTCGAGATCCCAGATCGTCAGGCCGAATTTTTCAAGATCGAGTTCTGCCGAGTAATGCGGGGTCATGTTAAGCGGATCGATGTCCGCCAACATGTGGCCGCGGACGCGGTAGGCGTTGATCAATTGCAAAACATTGGCCTGCTTTTCGGCAAGCTCGTTTGAGCGGTCACCGCCGAGTAGGGCCGGATTATGATCGACCGCCCAGCGAAGCGGCGGGTAATTGATCTCAAGGTCAGCGAATATCGAATCGTAAAAGTCATGCTTGCCGGTCAGGAACTCGTGAATTTTAGCGAGAAACATACCGCTTTCCGCACCCTGAATGACGCGGTGGTCGTAGGTGCTCGTGATAGTGACGGTCTTGCTGATGCCGAGCTGCGACAACGCCGCAGGCGTCATTGCCTGATACTCAGCCGGATATTCGATCGCTCCGGTCGCGATGATCGCGCTCTGGCCGGACATCAGGCGTGGATTGGATGCTGCCGTACCAATAGTTCCGGGATTTGTAAGCGAGATGGTCGTCCCCTGAAAATCGGCGATCTCCAATTTGCCGTCGCGGGCCTTTTTAACCTGTTCGTTATAGGCGGCGAAAAACTGGGCAAAGTTCATGTGGTTCGAGCCTTTGATGTTAGGCACGAGTAGGTTTCGCGAACCGTCCTTTTTCTCGATGTCGATGGCTATGCCGAGATTAATATTTCCGTGCTCAAGCCGCGACGGGATGCCGTTCACAACGCCGAAGCCGAAATTCATGTGCGGGTAAAGCTTGGCGGCGGAGACGATCGCCCACGCGATGATGTGCGTGAACGATACCTTGCCGTGACCCTGAGCGGCGAGATGTTCGTTGATGATACGGCGGTTTTCTTCGAGGACCTTGACCGGAATGTTGCGAAAGCTCGTTGCCGTCGGGACGGTGAGGCTCGTCTCCATGTTCTCGACGATCTTTTTGGCGGCCCCGGTGATCGGTTTTGGTTCGGTATCGGCTGCAAGGGGAATGGAAGCCGGGGCTTTAACCGCCACAGGTTCGGAGGGGGGTGGGGCCGGAGCACCCGTTGCTGCCTGCCCGTTAGAAGCCGCTTCTGCGGGAGCGTTCCCATTCAGCAGCTCGCTAAAATATGCCTGCCACGATTCGTCGACAAGCTTGGGGTCAGATTTATACCGCTCAAGCAAACCTTCGACATACGTCGCGTTCGAACCGAAATTTTCGTTGATGAATGCCGTTAAATTTGTAATCTTATCGCTCACTTTGTTTCTTTAGCCTCGTTTAAACTTCAATTTTAACGCAAATCGCGCAAAAACCGTAATTATTGAGAGTCGAGCTTAATTGAGTTGAGCGGATTCTTGATCGTGAGATTAATTTTGACGGGCACGACGCGTTTGAAGTTAAAGCCGAATTTCTTGAATTTTCCAAATACGAATACCGTGCCAGTCACGGCCCAGTCCTTTTTTGGGGCGGTCAATTCTTTGTAAGCGGCTTTTGCAAGGTTTCCAATCTTGATGGAGATTTTTGCCGGCGTCGGCAGCGTGATCTTTTCGCCCTCTTTGAAGGCGAAGGGATATGCGTATTCTTCGATCTCGATGGCGATGCCATTGACGCGGAGGTCGCGGCAGGTCATAAAATCGACGCTGCCTGATTGCTTGAGTGCCGTGATCTCGGCTCCGACCTCGACGATGGCGCCGGTGAGGCTGAGACCGGTGACTGCCGGATCCAATATTCGAACCGTCGCGTCCTGGCTGTCTTTTTGCGAGACCGCGTCGTTTGCGTTTATGACCGTGACCCTTGCATCGTAGAGCTTATACCCGCGAATCTTAGACGGCAGTTCCTGTCCGATGGTCAAGGACGTGAAGATCAAAAACGAAAGACACGCATTTGTCACCGTATATCTCATTTTTACAGTAAAAAAGGTGGTCAGATCGACGAGGCGTGCGATTTTTCTTCGGTTTTTGCGGCCTGCGAATCGAGGTCCTGTTTGATCGCATCGAGGATGCCGTTAATGAATTGGGTCGCTTCGTAGGTCGAGAATCTGCGGGCGATTTCGAGGGCCTCATTTATGGCCACGGCGTTCGGGGTATCATCCTGATGAAGGAACTCGTAGACCGCGAGACGGAGTACGTTGCGGTCGACGATGGCCATTCGCTCTATCCGCCAGTGTTCGGCACGTGTCCGGATGAGGTCATCGATAGCTGCTACGTTTTTGAGGGTTCCGCAGACGAGTTTGTTAGCAAATGCGCGGGTTTTGTCGTCGATGCTGGTGTCGCCGAGCTCGTGCCAGTAATTACTGGTCAGCGTCTCGCAATCGCCGCTCACGAGGTCAGCCGCGAAGAGCATCTGCAAAGCACACTCACGCGCCTTGTGCCGGGTTCCCGAACTCTTCTCTGTTTTATCAAGCGACATGCGGCAAAACCTTTTTGTCGAATTCTGTATTCCGGCGATCCATTTCGCGGAACATTACTACCATCTCGATGGCGGACATCGCCGCTTCGTACCCCTTATTATCACCCTTTTCGCCCGTTCGGTCGAGCGCCTGTTGCAATGTGTCGGCGGTTATGACGCCAAACATCACAGGGATACCTGTTTGCATAGATGCGTTTAGGATGCCGCTGGCTGCCTGTCCGGCGACGTAATCGAAGTGAGGTGTGTCGCCCCGGATAACGACGCCGAGTGCGATAATGGCGTCAAAATCGCCAGTTTTTGCAGCTTTTAGGCAAGCGAGCGGCAACTCAAAGGCGCCGGGAACGTAAAATGTTTCTATTGAATCTTGTGTGGCACCAACCTCGGTCAGGGCGTCGACAGCCCCATGGGCGAGCTTTGATGTAAGCGTATCATTCCACCGGCTCACAACTATCGCAAAGGACAGGCCCGCCGCCGAAATGTCACCTCGATTTAACGTTGTTTTCAACTCTGATCTCCCGCAACCGGCGCATTCGCCTAATTGGAGTATAGAGAACGGGCAACAAAAATGACAAGCATTAAGCCATTTTTCATTTGAATGTAAATTTGCGGTTAATAATAATGTGTTGATCCCTTTTCTGTTTCAACCGGAAAAGCGGGGCGGTATTTTTCGTTTCAATGCTATAATTCCCAACAATTAACATGCCAAAATCAGGCGAAAATATTTCGCATTACAAAATAGTCTCCGCTATCGGTGCGGGTGGAATGGGTGAGGTCTTTCTCGCTCAAGACACTAAGCTCGACCGGAAGGTGGCGATCAAGTTTCTGAATCAGGAATTTAGTAAGGATGCTGACAAACTGAATCGTTTTATTCAGGAAGCCAAGGCCGCGTCCGCGCTCAATCACCCTAATATCCTCACGATCCACGAGGTCGGGGATCACGATGGCACAAATTACATTGTGACTGAGTTGATCGATGGTAGGACTTTGCGTGAGCATCTGTCGCGTAAGGATTCGCTCCAGCTTAACGAGATTCTCAAGATCAGTGTTCAGGTGGCAGAAGCGCTGTCTGCGGCACACCAAGCCGGGATCATTCACCGCGATATCAAGCCGGAAAACATCATGATCCGCAAGGATGGTTATGCCAAGGTGCTCGACTTTGGTTTGGCGAAGCTGTCTGAGAATAAGCCGGACGATGCGTCGTCTGAGGACGCCACAAAGGTACGGGTCAACACAACGCCCGGAATGGTCATGGGAACGGTCTCATACATGTCGCCCGAACAGGCTCGCGGAAATCTGACCGATGCACGAACCGACATCTGGAGCCTTGGCGTCGTTTTGTATGAAATGCTGGCCGGCAAAGTGCCGTTCACAGGCGAAACGGTCAATCACACGATTGTCTCGATCCTCGAAAAGGAACCGCTGCTGCTTGAAAACGTCACAGGAGAATTGCAGCGGATCGTTCGCAAATCGCTGACGAAAGACGTCGATATGCGTTACCAATCGGCCCGCGACATGCTCATCGATCTCAAGAATCTGCGGCGCGAACTCGACATCCAGGGCGAACTTGAGCGTTCGGTCGTTCCAAACCGCGAGACCGCGCGTACGTCACCGGAAAATGCGACGGCGATGTTTGGAGTTCCGCCTTCAGGCGGCTTCTTGGCGACGACACAGGAAGAGCCGCCTGAAGGCGGGACTCAAAACATCACGACATCCTCGTCGAGCCTTGAATATGCTGTCACGCAGGCAAAGAGCCATAAACTCGCAACTGCGGTAGCGGCGGTACTGCTTGTGGCCGTGATCTCGGCCCTCGGCTACTTTGGCTTTTTGTCGAAAGGCAGCAGCTCCAAACAGATTGAATCGATCGCCGTGATGCCGTTTGTTAATGAAAGTGGTAATGCGGATGTTGAATATTTGAGCGATGGAATGACGGAAACTTTGATTAGCAGTTTGTCGAATATTCCGAATCTTTCGGTAAAGGCAAGAAGCACGGTCTTTTATTACAAAGGCAAAGAGATCTCGGCAAAGAAAATTGGTGAAGAATTGAAGGTGCAAGCCGTTTTATTTGGCAGAGTTTCCCAACGCGGTGATGATTTGAAATTGAGTCTGGAATTGGTCAACACCGAAACTCAGGATGTGATCTGGAGCGAACAATATAATCGCAAGCAATCCGACCTTGTTTCGTTGCAGAGCGAGATCGCCAAAACTGTTTCGGACAAACTTCGTTTGAAATTAACGAAGACCGAACAGGAGCGAGTGAGCAAGACCAACACGAACAGTTCCGAAGCACAGCAGCTTTATTTAAAAGGGCGTTTTCATTGGAACAAACGAAAGACCGAAGACTTTGAAAAAGCCAGAGAGTATTTTCAGCAAGCGATCGCTATTGACCCGAATTACGCACTCGCTCACACGGGACTCGCCGACACATTGGCTTTGATGCCGTATTACGGCAATTTCAGGCCAAGTGAATATATGCCGCTGGCAAAACAGTCGGCACAAAAAGCTCTCGAACTTGACCCAAATCTGGCGGAAGCACATGCGTCGCTGGGCCAGATCTTAATGTTCTATGATTATGATTTCGCAGGAGCCGAGAGAGAACTAAAGC
>JANYIL010000036.1 GCA_025362075.1 Chloracidobacterium sp. | reverse complement strand
CCGACTATCGACAGCATCGGCAGATCCGAGATCGAATCGGAATATGCATACGAGTCGGACAGGTTAATATTTTCGCGCTCGGCGTATTCGCGGATCCATTGGGCCTTGGTCGCGGATGCCATCACCGGCGGGAGGACGCGGCCTGTCGCGTAGCCATTGACGAACTCGAGCCGGTTTGCGACGTAATCGTCGATTCCCAGATGCTTCATAAGGCGGTCGATGGTGAAATCGAGCGCACCAGTCAACACGATCTGTCGCTGGCCGATCTTTTTTCCCGATTTTATCAAATCGAAAGTGCCGGGAAATATCGCCGGTTTTAGAACCTCCTCGAATAGCTCATCGGAAAAATACCGTAGGCGGTCCTGCGAAAAGCCAGAGTAGCTTTTGAAAAACACTTCGTTAAAAACGTTTCGCGAATACAGGTCCGTGATGCCAAAGAAGGGCAGCTTTGCCAGCGTGCCGACGCTTTTCCTGGCCGTCTGCCACAGCCCCTGCTGACGCTTAGCGTAAAACGCGAGCGTATGGACGAGGTTGGTGCTGACCAGGGTTCCCTCGAGATCGTAAAAAGCTGCCGGTTGTCCGTTTTTGTTCATTGGTGCGTTCGTGTTACTTTAGTTGCAACTTTCCCAAAACGATTTCGACTATAAGAGCATATTAGCACGGCAAGGCCAGATTTCGTCATGATGGAACGAAAACATTACATTTTCCTTACAATTGTAATTACAATGTGCTTACAGGCTGCCTGTTCGAATGCGGTATCAGAGGACGCGGTAATCGTAAAAACATCTCCGGCCGACTTTTCCGCGGCCGTGGCGAAGTCTGACGCGTTGTTCAAACAACGAGCCGACAACGCGAAATTGACCGAGGCCGTAACATTGCTCGACGGCTATCGACGGGCCGACGACCGCAATTTTGACGTCGAATGGAAATTTGCCAAGTACAGCTATTTTCTCGGCATTGCTGCCAAGGACGACAAGGAAGCGGAGAAAATATTCGCAAAAGGCCGTGACGCCGGCAAGATCGCCTCGTCGCTAGACCCCTCAAAACCAGACGGATATTTTTGGTACGCCGCCAATCTCGGCGAGATCTCGCGGATCAACCCGATCACCGTCGGCCTGAAATCGGTCGACGATATTCGGGGCGCGATGAACAAGGTCATCGAGCTACTGCCCGGTTACGAAAAATCGAGCGCGTATGACGCTCTTGCCCAAATCGAATTGGAAACACGCATGTACGGGGGCAGTGCCGACAAGGCTATCGAGATACTGGAGAAAGCCCTCCAAACCGAAAAGGGTAATGCTGACATTCATCTGCGCCTTGCCGAGGCATACCTGGCGGTTAAGAAACCGGCCGAGGCAAGGCATCATCTGGACCTGCTAATGCAGATAAAACCTGATCCCGATTACGTCTCCGAATATAACGAGACCGTCGAAGAAGCAAAGAAAATGTTGAAGAACAAGTTTTAGCCGGCGACCGGGCGGGCCGACCTTGTGTTTACGAATAGCGGCTTTCCGACTACAATTCAATAAATGCGACGTGCCATATTTCCGGGTTCATTCGACCCGCTGACAAACGGACATCTTGACATCATCAAGCGCTCGGCGCCGCTGTTTGACGAGATGGTGATCGCGGTTTTAAACAACGCGGACAAGCGGCCGATGTTCTCGGTCGACGAGCGCTGCGAGATGATACGCGAGGTCCTGCCAACAGTCGAAACGGACGGGTGCAAAATGTCGGTTGAGAGTTTTTCGGGCCTGACGGCCGATTTTGCTCGCACGAGCGGGGCGACGGCTATCGTTCGCGGCATCCGGGCCGTCAGCGATTACGAATATGAATTGCGAATGGCCCTCATGAACCGCCGCCTCGAACCCACGATCGAAACCGTTTTCCTTATGGCCGGCGAGGAATATTCCTACGTTTCCTCAACCCTGATGAAACAGGTCTTTGAGCTAGGCGGCCGCGTCGAGGGCCTCATCCCCGAACTTGTCGAAGCAAAGATGCGCGACAAAAAACTTGCATGAACTAGTGGAGGCAAAATGAAATTTAACGAACTTGACAGCATGAGCAAGGCAGCCGTGGTCATCGCGGCTATCGCATTTCTTTTATCAATGACAGTGACAATACTGAAATACACACAGACGGGCGAATTCGCCTTTACATCATTTTTCGGCGGCATCGTGATACCGGGAGTGATCGTTACACTAATTATGTCGCGAAGTACTAAATCGTAGAATCTGTTCGTTATGACTCTGCGTCGCCGCATCGCTGCGGTAAAATAATTCGATGATAACTTTCCCGATTTCGCAAAACGTCGCCGCAATGCAAGGCTCTTCGACGCTCATAGCCGCACAGATGGCGGGAGAAATGCGTGCGCAGGGCATCGATGTTATCGATATGTCCGTCGGCGAGCCCGATTTTGACACGCCCGAATTTATCAAACAATACGCCTGGGAAGGCCTCGAAAAAGGCCTGACAAAATATACGCCAACCGCCGGGATGGTGGACTTTCGTTCGGCAATCGTCGAATTTTACGCATCGCGGTTTGGAGCTGATATCAAGGTCGCTGAGGTCGCGGCGGCATGTGGGGGTAAGCAGGCGTTATTCAACGCGGCCTGCACGATCCTAAATCCGGGCGATGATGTTCTGATACCGAAACCGTACTGGGTAACGTTCCCCGAGATCGTCACGTTTTGCCGGGCGAACAGCGTATTTATCGAGACCGAGGACACCGAGTTTATTTTGACCGCCAATCAGGTTGCAGACGCGATCACGGACAAGACTAAGCTACTGATCATCAATTCACCAAGCAATCCGTCAGGCCGCGTCATTCCGCCCGCTGAAATGCGCCAGATCGTCGAGGTCTGTGTCACTCGCGACGTCTATATGCTGACCGACGAATGCTACCTGTTTTTCGCCTATCCGCCGGCCGAGCCGTTCTCACTTGCGTCATTACCCGACGATCTGCGCGATTATGTCTGCGTCGCCGGCAGCTTTTCCAAAACATACGCGATGACCGGCTGGCGCGCGGGCTACACCATCGCCAATGAGACGTGGACCAAAGCAATCGTCAAGCTGCAAAGCCATTCGGCGACGCACCCGACCTCGTTCGTTCAGTACGCATGCGCAAAAGCTCTTCGCAATCCAACCGAAACGCTTGCTGCCGTGGGCGCCATGACCAGCGAATACGAACGCCGCCGCGACTGGCTCGTTCCGGCGTTGAATAAAGTCCAAGGTTTCAGGTGCCCAATGCCCGAAGGCGCTTTTTACGCATTTGTGGATGTACGAGGATTGCTGGGCGAAAGGTACGGTAGTTCGTCCGATGTTGCGGATGTCCTGTTAAAAGAGGCCCATATCGTCGTCACCGACGGTGCGGGCTTTGGAGCAGACGGCTATTTGCGGATCTCGTACGCAACATCGATGGCAAATCTGCACCGGGCCGTCGATAAGATGAACGCGATCTTCGGATAGAAGGCCAAGAAAAGGTCAGCCACGAATGCACGAATAAGAACTGCCCTAATTCTTATTCGTGGATTCGTGGCTTAATTCCCCTCTTTCTTATCCGCCGGTCATCATCAATCCAATCTCTTCTACGGATGTCGTTTTCGGATTGACCTCGGCAACGATCTCGCCTTCGCGTATGACCAACAACCTATCGGCGAGTGCTGTAACTTCTTCTAATTCAGCAGATACGAGCAACACTGCGGAACCCGCGTCGCGCAGCTCGATCAGCTTGCGATGAATGAATTCGATCGCGCCGATATCGACGCCGCGGGTCGGTTGGGAAACAAGCAGAAGCTTTGGCTTTAGATCAAATTCACGGCCGATGATCAGCTTTTGCTGATTGCCACCTGACAGAGCTTTGGCCGGAAGAGCCGGATTTGGCGGGCGCACGTCAAAATTTTCGATGATCTGGGCTACACGCTTATTGATCACAGCGGTATTCATAAACCCGGCAGTCTCGACCGGCGGGCGATAATGAACGCCGAGGATCGAGTTTTCGGCCAGGTCCGAATTGAGCAGCAGCCCGCGTTTGTGGCGATCTTCAGGGATATGGGCGATGCCAAGTTCCTTGAGCTTGCGGGCCGACTGGTTTGTAACATCGCGTCCGTCAAACTCGATATTGCCGCCGGTCGTTTTCGCAAGCCCCGACAAAGCCTCGATCAGCTCGGTCTGTCCGTTGCCCTCGATACCCGCAATACCGACGATCTCACCGGCTCGCACCGTAAACGAAACGCCTTTGACCGCCGGACCATTTTTGCCGCTGACCGATAAATTCTTAACCTCTAAAACTGTATTTTTTGGCTCGGCGTCGGTCTTATCGACGCGAAGCAAAACGTCACGACCGACGATCATTCTGGCAAGGTCCTTGGCGGTCGTTTCCGAGGTTTTCACATTTCCGACCGATCTGCCATCACGCATGACGGTTACCTCATCCGAGATCGCGAGGACCTCTTCGAGCTTGTGCGTGATGATAATGATCGTCTTGCCCTGCTCCTTCATCCGGCGAAGGATGCCGAAAAACTCTTCGACCTCCTGCGGGGAGAGTACCGCCGTCGGCTCATCAAGGATCAGCAATTTTGCATCGCGATAAAGCGCCTTGAGCAGCTCGACACGCTGCTGTTGGCCGACCGACATATCTTCGATATAAGCGTCGGGCTTTACGCCCAACCGAAGCTCGTTAGACAGGGTGAGAATATCCCGATTTGCCTTGTCCAAATCAAGATTCGCCGCCGAGCCCGTCTCAGCCCCCAGAATAATATTTTCGGCCGCAGTCATAGTATCGACCAGCATAAAATGCTGATGCACCATGCCGATGCCCAGTGCGATGGCGTCATGCGGATTCCTGATCGATACCGGATGGCCGTCAACCAGTATTTCGCCACTGTCGGCGTTGTAAAAGCCGTACGCGATACGCATGATCGTCGATTTGCCCGCGCCGTTCTCTCCGACGATCGCGTGGATCGTGCCTTTTGTGACATTGATCGAAACGTCGTCGTTCGCCGTAACGCTGCCGAAAGTTTTTGTGATGTTTTTTAGTTCGAGCATAACTAAAGCAAACCAAGCCGTTTTAGAAAGAATTTTTCCAAATCTTCAGTCAAGTAAAACCCTGCATTTCTGATTCGACGAATTTCCACTTTGAAATCGATTAGTCCGCCCGAAGCCGCTATTTCTAAAACGCCTAATGTACCGATAACAAAAATACCCCGGTTTTCCGCCGTTATCCGACCATCTCGATCATCGATCAGAATTCCATCTGCTTGCAATTCCTCGGCTAGAAGAATTGCTTCACGCTCCCCAGCATCGATCTCCATTAGATCGCTGTCAAAAATGCCAGTTGACGGAGCAACTCGCAGCCAATCTGGTGGTTTGGAAATAAACTCTTTGATCTTTCGCGGCGTCTTCTCCGCTAACATCTCCTGTGAGACTATGGTCGGAATGACAATATTACCCAGAATCTCCGGTAAAAGATGCACTCGGTCGAGAAGTATCAGGTAATGAAGAGGTGTCGTATCCGAAACAACTATCATTTACCAAGCAACTCCCGTAATAAGACACTTTCCCTTTCGGCGTCTTCTACGGAGTAATTGACCCACGGAACATCGTGCTTTGCTAAAAATTCATGCACCTCAAAGCGGGTTTCGAATCCGAGAAGCAAACGAACCTGATACAACGTCAGTTGACCCGATTTGAAGCCCTCCAGAGCTACTGTTTCGAGTACGCGCCGCGACATATCAGGGGCTGCCGTCCGAAAAATCTGATCAGGAATTTCAACTTGAACTGACATAAGCCTAATTATACACCATTTTCAGCGATGTTTTTCCGAATAAGAAGTGTCTATCTTGCCAAAATAAAACTCTCCGCCTTCGTCCAATTTGATCTTTAAGATCGCCGTATTCGGGACCGAAAACGAGATCATAAACTTCTGAAACGCCTTCATCGCGTCCGATGTCATCTCGCGACCAAACCGCATCGAATTCCAGAGCAGCCCTTTGATAAATTGCTCGTGCGTAAAGACGAAAGCAAGCTCGTATTCGCGTTCACGCATTTGCCAGGCAAATTTGTCGCAACGCCCGATAAATTCGGCAAACGATTCGGCCTGGTCGCCGTCGCAATAGTTCAGATCGGCGCGCTGCCAATATTCATCGACCCAGGGCTTTCGATGTTCATAGTTCGTCCCCCGGCAACGCGAGACCGAAAGGTATGTAAACTCCTGAACAAGCAGCGTTTCCGTCGCGACGTCCGGATACAATTCAAGCAACGGCTCGGCTGTCTGCCGCGACCGGACATAGCAGATAAAAGTTCGTCAGCCTGCCGCAACCCATTTCCCGATAAAGGGATCTCACGCGGCGTCGATGTAGATTCGCCAATATTTGCCAGGCTCTCAGCATGGCGAATGAGCCATAGGTCTTTCATTGAAAGATTTACAAATTCTTACTCAAAACCTCAAATATTACGATCAAAATCGTATAGCGTTTTCTCTCAACCAAGCATCTATCTCATCGACTTTCCATTCGTCGGATTCAATTCTGAGCGCGAGCCGGACGATGTCGGAGTTTTCCACATTTACTGAGAAACCATTCGTGTCTAGAACAACTTCCATAATGTAAGTTGCAGAACGCTTGTTTCCACCTAGCCAAGGATGGTTTTTCCCAAGACCAAAACAAAGCGAGGCCGCTTGACGAAGAATATCCGCCGGTTCGTAATTTGCGGACTGCTGAGGCCTTGCAAGAGCAGACTCTAATAAGTCTCGGCGATCAACCCCGAAATAAGTCTCATCCCACCAACGCATCAGCATGATGTGAGTAATAATAGCTTCTTCGACCGTCAAATAACGATCTCATCAGTCACCAATGCGTCTCAACTCCTCATACGCGCCCATTCGTTTTTTTAAAATTTTGTGTGCAGACGCCGCAAGTTTGTCAGAGAGTGGTGGCAGGACTTCGGCTGTAACGGCGTCGCTCCCTTTGAAGGTGATCAATACCTGCGTTCCGGCTTGAAGGGCATTCTCCTGAGCAAAGTCATCTGGCAAATCGATTACCCACGACTTTCCGACGGACCTGATCGCCCCTTTCTTTTTGGTTAAAACCGACATATAGAAACCTCCTCCGAAGAATATTCTAGCATGCGAACTACTTCGCCATCGCGTCTGTAACCTTTATCTCACCGGCGATGATTTTCTTTTTTGCTTCTTCGGCCTTGGCGATAACGTCGGCATGGATTAGGCTCCTGTTGTTGTCGTCGATCGCGTAAGCAACACCGTCTTTGTCGAGGCCGAAGACGTGAAAGCCACCCTCGAATTTACCGCTCAAAACCTCTTTAACCACGTCGTAAACCGCATTATCCACACGCTTTACCATCGATGTCAGCACAAAGCCGGGCTTAACGCCGTTTTGGTTGGAATCGACGCCGATGACGAATTTGTTGGCCTCGCCCTGCGCGTTCTTGCCGTACTGCTCGACCGCGTCAAACGCCCCGAGGCCTGAATTGCCCGCCGCCGTAAAGATCACATCCACACCTTTATCGATCTGCGCGAGCGATATCTCCTTGCCCTTGCCGGGATTGTTCCACGCTCCGTCGGTGACGCCGACGTAGTTATCTATGACCTTAATATTGGGATTGACAGATTTTGCGCCCTCGGCGTAACCCGTTTCAAATTTGTGGATCAGCGGAATATCCATACCGCCCAGAAACCCTAAAACGCCCGTCTTCGATTTCGAAGCGGCGATTATCCCGACGAGATACGACCCCTCGTGCTCGCGAAAAACAAGCGACGCGACATTTTTCTTGGGTGTCTTACCGTCGTCCTCAAAAATGACGCCGTCGATAATGGCAAATTTGATGTGTGGGTAATCGGTCGCGACCTTTTGCATGATCGGCCCCTGAGCAAAGCCGACACCAAAAATGAGGTCAAAATTTTTCTCGGCAAAGGCACGCATCGCCGGTTCGATCGAGGTTGGATTGCCCGGCTCGACGTCGTAGAGACAGATGTCGAGGTCGTTTTGCGCCCGTTTGACGCCTTCCCACGCAGCCGCGTTGAACGAACGATCGTTCTTACCGCCGATGTCAAATACGATACCGACCTTGATCTTGCAGCCTTCGCGCCTGGCCTCGGCGCGGTTTGCACACGACGAGATAAGCAGAGTTCCTAACGTTAAACTCAGAGCCAACAATAAGTAACGAAGTTTCATAACTGTTTAGACCGTCGCCTTGATCAATTTGGTTATCCTGGAGATTTCCTTGGTTATTTTATATGCATTTTGCAGTTTTTCGCCAACTGCGTCGACCTGCTTTTTGCTCCGGCAATACACGACGCCGAGCGTCTCGCCTTTGCGCACGGTATCACCGATTTGTTTCTCACATGCATATCCGACCGCGTGATCGACGCCGTCATCGGCCTTTACGCGGCCACCGCCGATGTCGCATACCGCACGGCCTACGGCAAATGTATCGATCTCGGACACATAGCCAGTCGCAGCCGCGAGGATGGGAATCTCGGCGAGCCGCTTAGCGAGCAAGGTTTCGGGCTTGTCACAGACTTTCGGATCGCCGTCCTGCAACTCGATGTTTTGCCTAAATCGGTCAAGCGCTTCGCCCGAGCCGAGCACTTTGCGTAATTTCGCGTTTGCCGCATCCAAGGTTCGTTCGATGCCGCACTGGATAAGCATATTCGCCGTCAACGCAAGCGAAAGCTCAAGCGTCGGCAGCATCGTCGTGTCCGCTTCGCCGCGAAGTATTTTCAGACATTCATAAACTTCAAGAGCATTCCCGACAAACTTGCCCAGCGGCTGACTCATATCGGTGATCAACGCTTGCGTGTTAAGACCAAACGCTTTGCCCGTCGAGCAAAGCTCCTCCGCCAGCTTTTTGGAGTCGGCAAATCTCTGGATAAAAGCTCCAGAGCCCGTCTTGACGTCGAGCACGAGTGCGTCGAGTCCCTCGGCCAGCTTTTTGGACATTATCGACGCAACGATCAGCGGAATATAGGGAACCGTCGCCGTCGCGTCACGCAAAGCGTAAAGCGTTTTATCCGCCGGTGCGATCTGTTTCGTTTGTCCGATCAGACCGAAACCGCACTCCTTCATTACTTTTTTAAGCCTTGCGAATGAAAGGTTTACGTTGTAACCGGGAATCGATTCGAGCTTGTCGAGCGTGCCGCCGGTATGGCCGAGACCGCGACCCGAGACCATCGGTACCGCAATGCCGCACGCCGCCGCGAGTGGGGCAATGATCAGCGAAGTTTTATCGCCGACACCGCCGGTCGAGTGTTTATCGGCCTTGGGAGCGTCGATGTCCGAGAAATCCATGATCGTGCCCGAGTTGAGCATCGAGCTTGTGATCGCGTACTGCTCGCGCCGGTTGAGTCCCCGGATAAACATCGCCATCACAAGCGCCGTGATCTGATAGTCAGCCCAACTACCGTCACAAACGCCGTCGATAAAGCTGCCGATCTCACCATCCGACAGGGCCTTGCCGTCACGTTTTTTTGCAATTATTTCCTGTGGGCGCATAAGTTAGTTCAAGTTTCGCATAGAAAAAGCGAGATTTAAATGTGGAGTTTGGGGAGATATGAATGAAACCAGAGATTGACGCAGATGAACACAAATAAGAAATCAAATATATCTGTGTTCATCTGTGTCCATCTGTGGTTTCACCCTTAGCCTCAATCATTATTACGACCTGTGCCCGAATGGCACGCTGCTCTCCGACCGCATCGACCTTTTCGCCGGTCTTTGCCTTGACGCTGACCTGGTGGATGTCGATCTCAAGCACATTTGCAAGATTTGTTCGCATCGCATCGACGTACGGCCGGAGCTTCGGTTTTTCAAGGTCGATCGTTGAATCGATATTGCAGACCACAAACCCGCGCTCTTTCATCAGTCCAACGGCGTATCTTAGAAAGATCGAGCTCTCGGCATTTCGCCACCGCTCTTCGTCGTTTGGAAAATGCATCCCAATATCGCCCAACGCCAATGCCCCCAGCAAAGCGTCGGTGGCCGCATGCAGCAGCACATCGGCATCCGAATGCCCATCGGCACCGAGTTCGGATTCGATGACAACACCGCCAAGGACGAGCGGACGTCCCGCAACTAATCTATGAATGTCTGTGCCAAAACCAATTCTAAACATAGGGCTAGCCTAAAATTATTTCCGGAATAAGTTATAGGTCGTAAGTAATAGGTAATAAGTAAATCCGGTTCTAACTTTTCACTTATCACATATAACCTATTCCGGAGCATCTGCTCGTGCCACCGACAAAGCGTCAGACTCAAGGATAGATCTTGCGACAACCAGGTCTTCCAGCCGCGTTATCTTATTATTACGCGAACTGCCCTCGACAATTGCGATCTTAACACCAAGTTTCTCAACCAGATAGCATTCGTCCGTGATCGCTTCGTTGAGGTCAGAACCGTCAAAAGCTCGCAGCAGAATATTGTACTTAAAAGCCTGCGGGGTCAAAGCTCGCCGCAGATGCGTGCGGTCGATCGTACCCGAAATAAATTCTCCGTCGATCTCCTTGATCGTGTCGGTGACCTCGGCGACCAGACACGCGGCCCCGGTCTCCGCCGCTTTTTCGATAGTGCGGGTGATCTCATCGATAGTGACCAATGGCCGTGCTCCATCGTGGACCGCAACGACATTTGCCGTCGCCGCGTTTACCTTGTTGAGTCCGTTTCGCACGGATTCGGCACGTGTTTTCCCGCCTGTGGATACGGAACGCAATTTCGTTACCCCGTGGTGGCCTAGATTAGCAAACTCGCGGCAGCCATCGACCGACAAAACCAGCACGATCTCGTCCACCGCCGGACAAGCCTCAAATCGCTCTAACGTATGGATAATTACGGGTTTGCCGAGGATCTCGACAAATTGTTTGGGCTTGCTGGCTGCAAATCTCGATCCGGTCCCGGCGGCGACGATAATGGCGGTGTTCATCGTGGATAGTGAACAGTGAATAGTGAATAGTGAATAGTGAATAGTGACCGGAGCGGAGCAGGGACTTTAACTATTCACTGTTTACTGTTCCCTGTTCACTACTCCAACTCTTCGATAATTGTCGACTGTCGCAGTTCACGCGTGGCCTTGCGAAACCCGAGCGACCGCGAATCGTGGATTGAGAACGAGCTTTCCGTCGCCGTCGTGGTGGTCGTGGTGCTGGTGGCGGTTGCTCCGGCCTCGTCGCGGTCTTCCCACAGCCGTCCAAAGATCATCTTGCCGGCGGTCGTCTGCAAAACGCTGGTGACGGCGATGTCGGCGGTTTTGCCGATCAGCTTGCGGGCATTATCGACCACGACCATTGTGCCGTCATCGAGATATGCAACGCCCTGATTGAACTCTTTGCCTTCTTTGAGAATAAATACACGCATCGCCTCGCCGGGCAAAACGACCGGTTTGACGGCGTTGGCAAGCTCGTTGATATTGAGCACCTCAACGCCGCGAAGCTGCGAGACCTTGTTCAAATTAAAATCGTTGGTGACGATCACCGCGTCAAGCTGCATTCCCAGCTCGATCAGCTTGAGATCGACCTCTTTGACGCCGGGAAAGTCGGTTTCGACGATCTGGACGTCGAGCTTGCTGTTATTTCTCAAA
This sequence comes from Chloracidobacterium sp., assembly GCA_025362075.1. GTDB lineage: Bacteria > Acidobacteriota > Blastocatellia > Pyrinomonadales > Pyrinomonadaceae > OLB17. The sequence goes on along the minus strand of JANYIL010000036.1, from coordinate 2,314 downwards.
CGCTGGAGCATGTCGAGTCCGCGGCGGCCGCGTTGACGCTTGGATGAGTCCGGCGAATCGGCAACCTGCTGCAATTCCGCAAGAATAAAGTTTGGAATGATAAGCGCGCCGCCCAAAAACCCCGTTTCAGCGACGTCTGCGATGCGGCCGTCGATAATCACCGATGTGTCGAGGATCTTGTAGTCGCGCTTTATGTTCTTATCGCTGAAAATACCGCCGAGAGCTGACAGATCGAGATAATCCCCTTTCGCCGCACCGACCATTAGGCCGATATAGCCCATAAAAAACGCGAGCGAGATGGTCAAAAACGTCTGCATCTCGGCCGAAACAGCCGCTTCCTTCTGTATCGAGATCAGGACACCGATCAGAAACGCTCCGGCAATGCCAAGGATCGATCCGACCGCGGCGCCTATCAGCGTTTTCAACGACGCTTTGCGGACCCGCATCTCAAATCCGATGATGATAACGCCGACCGCTGCCCCGAGTATTGCCGACAATACCCGCCGCGTCTGCTCGTCGCTAAACGCGCTGATGCCGAATCGCTGGGTGCGCTCAAACGGATTGAGCAAATAGCCCAACAAAATGAGCATGCCCATAAACGAGATCCTTAATATGAGAATATCCCATTTCATCGTCTGCGATTTTAACACGAAAAATGCGTGCGGTGTAATAATGAACGGTCGTTTTCCGCGAGTGTCCACCCGCCGCATTACAATATGCTATTTGAATAAACGACGATTTGAGTAGCGATTTCGGAAAATGGGGGTTTATACCACCCTTTTGCCCGCCAGGTCTGTGACATTTGTTTTGATCAATTAGAAGGATTCGCTGAAAAAACTCAACTTTTCAGTATTAACATGAAAATCGTTAAACTATCCACTTGAAAAGCGACCGGAACGCGAACACTCCTGTCCGCTAGTGAAGATGCGGACAGGAGTGTCCGCGTTCCGCATGATACCCTGAAAATCATATGGCGAAACAACCGGCGACAATCTTCGTCTGCCAGAGCTGCGGCGGGCAATCGCGTAAATGGCTTGGGCAATGTCCTGACTGTCAGGAATGGAACACGCTCGTCGAGGAGCGCTTTCGGGCGACATCTCCGGCTGCGGCGGCGAGCAGCTTTTCGTCGCAATACCGAGCCGCTTCGCCCATTGCGTATGACGCGATCGAGTCGCAGGATGACGCACGCACGTCGTCGGGCATTGACGAAATGGACCGCGTGCTCGGCGGCGGCATTGTCGCCGGTTCGCTCGTGCTGATTGGCGGAGCACCCGGCATCGGCAAATCGACGATCGTCATTCAGATGGCAGACAAACTAGGCCGCAACGGTACCAAAGTTCTTTATGTATCGGGCGAGGAATCCGAACGCCAGATCAAAATGCGTGGCGAACGGCTCGGTATCGAGGCCGAAAATCTGTTCCTGCTGCCCGAGACCAACCTGCAATCGATACTTGCCGAGACCGACAAACTGCGGCCCGATTTTGTCATTGTCGACTCGATCCAGACCGTTTTCAGCGAAAAGATCGAGTCCGCCCCCGGCAGCGTAAGCCAAGTCCGCGAGGTCGCGGCGCAGTTCATGATGTTTGCCAAACAGACTGCCACGCCTGTCTTTCTCACCGGCCACGTCACCAAAGAAGGCTCGATCGCCGGGCCGAAAACGCTCGAGCATATCGTCGATACCGTTCTCTATTTCGAAGGCGACAGGCATCATAATCACCGCATCATCCGCGCGACAAAAAACCGCTTCGGAGCCGCCAATGAGATCGGCGTTTTCGAGATGACAAATACCGGCCTGATCCCGGTCGGCAATCCGTCCGAATTGTTTCTCCAAGAGCGGCCTGAAAATGCGACCGGCTCGGTCGTCACCGTCTGTATGGAAGGTACACGGCCAATGCTGGTCGAGGTGCAGGCCCTGGTCAGCGGCACAAAATTTGGCACTGGGCGGCGAATGACGCAGGGCTTTGACCAGAATCGCACTTCGCTGCTCATCGCCGTTCTCGAAAAGCAGCTTGGATTTCAGCTTGCCGGCGACGACGTTTTCGTCAACATCGCCGGCGGCATGGAAATAGACGAACCCGCCGCCGACCTCGGCGTGATCGCCGCCATCGCCTCCAGCTTTCGCAATCTGCAAGTCCCGCCCGAAACCGCCGTCTTTGGCGAGGTCGGCCTAACGGGCGAGGTCCGCGGCGTACTGCAAGCGCAAGCCCGTGCCCGCGAGGCTCAAACACTCGGTTTTAAGAAGCTAATTTTGCCGGAATCGAATAAAAAAGGATTGGAAAAGCTGCTCGGAATCCGCGTCGTGGGTGTCAGGAAT
>JANYIL010000294.1 GCA_025362075.1 Chloracidobacterium sp. | reverse complement strand
AGCAACGCACGAGGCGGCTTTAACGGTCGTCAGCCTCGAAGACCTAAAACAGCACGCCGCAGACGGCGACTAAACAAAACCGAGGTGCAGGAAACTAACGAACAATTTACCTTCGATTTTCATAAGGAAACCGCCGAGATCATGTCCGGCGGGACGGACGAATTGAAGATCAAGCTTGGCGAATTTGCCGGGCCGCTTGACCTGCTTTTGTATCTTATCAAGCAGGAGCAGGCCGACATTTTCGACATTCCCATCGCCAGTATCACCGGGAAATATCTCGAATACATCCGGATGATGAAGCGTCTCGACATCGCCGTCGCGGCCGATTTCCTCGTCATGGCGGCGACGCTGATCGAGATCAAATCCAAGATGCTGCTGCCCCGCGATCCGGCCAGCATCGACGAAGAGGAGCTGGAAGACCCGCGTCAGGAGCTGGTCGACCGTCTGCTCGAATACGAAAAATTCAAGACCGCCGCCGGTATGCTGTACGAACGCTCGACCGTCGAGCAGGCCATTTTCCCTCGCGGCCAGATCGAATCCGACGAGAACAACGCCGAGATCGACGCCTCGGTTTTCGACCTGCTGACCGTTTTTCAAAAGATCGCCGCCCGCCACGTTGACGAGATCAAGATGGAGATCCACCGTGAGGAGGTTTCGCTCGCGGACATGATCAAAAACCTGAAACGGCGGATCTTCGAGCTGGGCGAGGTCAATTTGCTGACGTTTTTTGAGGAAATGCATACAAAACGTGAGCTTGTGACCGCCTTTATCGCCGTGCTTGAGATCGTCCGCACGGAGGGGGTAAGGTTACTGCAAAAAACTACGTTTGGCGATATTATTTTGAGGAAAGTGTCAGAACCACCTGCGGTAGCGGGTGGTTGAACCGCGAGTTCCAAGTACTCCGGAATAATTTAGGGAGACGCAGGGTCTAGTAAAGGCGTTTTCTACACCAATCTTCAACCACCCGCTACCGCAGGTGGTTCTGACCCGGGATCTGCGTTATTATTTTCTCTTTTATGGATTCAGAAATAGACGAGACAAAACCGACGCGCACGCCGGCCGAGCTTATGGCCTTGGCCGAAGCGCTGATTTTCGTTGCCGATGAGCCGATCACGTCAAAGCTACTCGCTGACGTGTTGGAAGAAAAGCGAGAAAGCATCAAAGCGGCCGTCGAGGAGTTGAAGAACGAGTACGAAACGCGTGACGGCGGCCTGCAGATTCGCGAGATCGCCGGCGGCTGGCAGATCGCGACGCGGACAGAACTGCACGAAGAAGTTCGTAAATTCCTAAAAACCCGCCCGTCCGCCAAGCTGTCTCTCGCATCGCTCGAAACGCTCGCCGTCATCGCCTACAAACAACCGGTCACCGTCCCCGAAATTCTCGAAATTCGCGGCACACAAAGCACTTCGGCGATCAGGACACTGCTCGATAAACGGTTGATCGTCGCTAAAGGCCGTAAGGAAACCGTCGGCCGCCCGATGCAGTATGGCACGTCAAAGGATTTCCTTATCCAGTTCGGCCTAAAAGACTTGTCGGAATTGCCGAGCATTGAGGATTTTGAGGATCTCGTAAATTAGTCAGAATCACCTGCGGTAGCGGGTGGTTTAACGCAGCCCATAAGCGATATACGTGCAAGCGATTTCGTTCTGGTTCATATCACTTGGAACAGTATTCAACCACCCGCTACCGCAGGTGGTTCTGACAAGTTCATGAAGATCAATATCATCGGCGATGGCTCGTTTGGCACATTCCTGAGCGAATTGCTGTCTCCGCTTTTCGAACTTGATGCCAACGCCGACAGCGCCATACTCGCCGTTCCAATCTCCGCCTATGACAGTGTCGCGTCGGAAAATTGCGACAAACATTTGATCAACGTGTGCAGTGTTCAAAAACCGAGCACAGAGACACTTCTGAAATATACATCGTCGGTCACCTCAATACACCCGCTGTTTGGCAGACGGACGCCGGCGGATAAACGAAACTCGATCGTTACAAGAAAATTTTCGGCCCAAAACTACGATCTACCGTTTGCCGAGAACGAACGTGAGTTTCTGAACAAATTTTCTCAGATCTCAAAGCTCGCCGTCACGGACCCGAGCGGTGCCGCATTCACGCCCGATTCGCACGACCGCCTCATGGCAAAAACCCACGTGGCGGCAGTTTTGGCCGCAAAGCAGATGAAGGTCTTCGTCGACCGTGCCAGCGACATCCCCGATGAATATGTTCCCAATAGTTTCAGACTAATGCGTGAGTTCGTTAAGACCCTCGACGATATGCCGGCGGGCACCATCGAGAGCATTATGGCGAATCCGTATTACTAACGGGTAAGCTTCTTAAAGACCGATAGTGCATCAGTTTGAAATCTCACTTATCTTTCTTTGCGTTCTTTCCGGCTTCGCGTGAGATGTTTTCCGATTCGTTGAAGATTTCACGCAAAACCGCTGAGAACGCAAAGGAAGAAGAGGTTTCATAAATTTACACTGATGCGCTACCAAAAACGTCAAAACTCCCATTTAACAACCTTCTACGCTACACTAGTCACATGCAGGAAAGACTACAAAAACTCATCGCCCAAGCCGGTATCGCCTCACGTAGGGCGTCAGAAACTTTGATCACGGCGGGTGAGGTATCCGTAAACGGCGAGATCGTGACCGAGCTTGGCACCAAGGCTGACCCCGAAAAAGACCACATTAAGGTTCGCGGCAAGCTCATCAACCCAACGCTCAAGAACCGCGAAAACGTCTACGTTTTGCTCAATAAACCAAAAGGCTATCTCTCAAGCGCCGCCGACCCCGAAGGGAGAAAATTGGTCGTTGACCTGGTCAAAGGCCACGGCAAGCTCCATCCCGTCGGACGCCTCGATTACAACACCGAAGGCTTGCTAATACTGACGAACGACGGACAATTTACCAATTACATAACCCAGTCAAAGGCGGTGCCGAAGATTTATGACGTCAAGGTAAAAGGCCTGCCAACAACCGTCGCGATCAACAAATTACGCCGGGGCGTACTTTTAGAGGATGGATTTAAGACCGCTCCGGCAGAAATAAAAGAGCTAAAATCGACCGACAAAAACGGCTGGTACGAGGTCACGCTTTACGAGGGCCACAATCAGCAGATCCGCAAAATGTTCGACGCCATCGCCCATTCGGTCGTCAAACTCCGCCGCATCGCCATCGGCCACATCGCCGAAAAATGGCTGAAAGTCGGCGATTCCCGCAGGCTGACGCCGGAAGAGGTCAACGGATTTCGCACTCCGTTGCAGAAGCCCGCACGTAAGTAAGGGCGTAACATCCAATTTGGGTACTCGTCGCAACTAAGTCAGAACCACCTGCGGTAGCGGGTGGTTGAACTTGAAGGATCTACAACTTAGTGATCAAAGGACGCAAGAATAAGTATATTGCGTGGCAAAGCGGCTTCAACCACCCGCTACCGCAGGTGGTTCTGACAAAAAGCGCGGTGCTCGACCATCAGGCACAGATCCTGAACAACCTTGATGCCCGCCTCGGCGAGCCGTTCGGCAACCTCGTCATTGCGAATGCCAAGCTGAAACCAGACAGCTTTCGGCCGTTTCCTAAGAATTTCGAGCGTGTGTTTTCGGATATCCTCCGACCGCCGAAATACATTCAGCAGATCGATCTCGCCCGGCACCTGCGTCAGATCACGATAGACCGGCTTTCCCAATATCTCCGTCACATCAGGATAATAGACCGGTACCGGAATGATTTCGTACCCGGCATCCGCCATGTATTTTGCGACGTAAAATGCGGGCTGGTCCGCGTGTGTTTCGGGCTTGATGCCGAGTACAGCGATGGTTTTTGTGCCTTTGAGCAGTTCACGGATCTCATCGTCAGTCGTCAACAAGTTTTCGTTCATAGTGATTCTACGCTCCGCAAGACGGAAACACGACCGGCAGGGACTGTGGCTTGGGGAGCGGGGATGCACACTCCCTACCGGTCGTGTTTCCGCCGTTTGCTCGTGACTCTCATGTTATGTCATCATAAATGTTTATTATATCGTCATAATATGAATTTTGAACTATCCGAAGAACAGCAACAGATAAAACACAGCATCCGCGAATTTGCCGAGAGCGAGATCCGTCCGCACGTCATGGAGTGGGACGAGGTACAGCATTTTCCTGACGATCTTCGGCCAAAGCTAGCGCAACTCGGTCTGCTGGGAATTATTTTTCCCGAGGAATACGGCGGTGCGGGTATGGGTTATGTCGAATACGCCACGATCATCGAGGAGCTGGGACGTGTCTGCGGCTCAGTGGCGTTAACGGTCGCGGCCCACAATTCGCTGTGCTCAAACCACATCTACACGTTTGGCAGCGAGGCCCAAAAGCAGAAATATCTCATTCCACTTGCTCGCGGAGAATCGTTCGGAGCGTGGGGCCTCACGGAGTCGCAGGCAGGTTCGGATGCATCGGGAACGCGGACAACAGCCGTTCGGAGTTCCAACTTTAGTTGGCCCAACGCGGACAAAGAGCCAGCTGAAGCTGGAACTCCGAACGGTTGGGTCGTCAATGGCTCGAAGAATTTCATTACGAACGCTATCGTTTGCAACACGCTGGTCGCGGTCGCCGTCACTGATAAAGAGAAAGGCACACACGGTATTTCGGCGTTTATTTTCGATAAGTCGATGGACGGATTTCGCGGCGATAAGAAAGAGAACAAGGTCGGCATGCGAGCCTCCGAGACGGCCTCGGTCGTTTTCGAAGACTGTCATGTGCCACAGGAAAATCTGCTCGGCGTCGAAGGCGACGGCTTTAAACAGGCAATGAAGATCCTCGACGGCGGACGCATCTCAATCGCAGCTCTGTCTGTCGGCATCGCCCAGGGAGCCTACGAAGCCGCCGTAAAATACGCCAAGGAACGTCAGCAATTCGACAAACCGATCGCCGATTTTCAGGCAATCCAGTTTAAGCTCGCCGACATGGCTACGCAGATCGAGTGTTCGCGCTTGCTGACGCTACAGGCCGCCGCAACAAAAGACATCGGAAAGCCCGTGACGCAAAAATCTGCGATGGCAAAGCTCTTCGCATCCGAGACGGCGGTTCGCGTTTCAGAGGAAAGCGTCCAGATCCACGGCGGCTACGGCTATACGAAAGATTACCCCGCCGAAAAATACTGGCGCGACTCAAAGCTCTGCACGATCGGCGAAGGCACGTCAGAGATACAACGGATTGTTATCGCCAAACACCTTTTGAAGACGTAACAAGATACAACGTGCCCTACGAAAATGGGTGCCTAATGGTTTTTTTTGGGTTTTACAACCTTGGTATTTGTTGTGACAACGGTTGTTCGACCGCCGTTTCCTGGCCGCGTTGGCGTAACCGGGGCATGCGTCACAGCAACCTTCTTAACCACGAGGGTCGAGGTTCGCGGATGATAATTGACGTTTGCGATGGTTTTGACTCGCAGGGTTCTACTCGCCACGAAGTTCCTTCCGGCGAAGACCCCTGTTCTCGTGTGATAAACCGCGTAAGTAACGGGCCGGCGGACGATCCACCAACCTGGTAGTGTTTTGTAGCCGTAGGGCGAATAATACGGCCGGTAATTGGGCGTGAACAGCCACCGCACTACTTTCCACGCGCTAAAATTGTTATTGGCGGGCACTACATAATAGTTTTCGCCGTAGATCGACGGGTCGCCCTGGAAATGTAAATTATAATTTTTGCCATTTTCCTGTTCTAGGGCGATTGTAGCCACGTCCTGGTAATCGTCATTGCCAAGCGGTACCTGCAAGATAATCAGATGTGTCTGGGCAGCAACTTTGTCCGTAACTCGAATAAAGTCGATCTCACCATTGCCATTCAGGTCAATATTATTTATCCCTTTTTCAGGATTATTTAGATTCTGTTCGAACTTTTCAAGGTTTTCGGAATCCTTAAAAAGTTCGGCAACGGCATACAGGTCTAATCCGGCCGCCGCGTCCGAGTTCGGTGTTATAGTGCTGGTTTGAGCCAAGGCGCTTAGCAAACTCAGCATCCCGAATAACATCATTATAAAAAATTTGATCGTCAATACTCTCATAATATTCCTCCGTTCGTTTCTAAAATTAATCCAACTTTATCTGTAAATCCTTGACCGCTATAAGCGATTCCCATCTTTCGCAAACTTGAATTCAAGACGTTGAAAATCCTTTGGCCTATTTCTCATTCCCGTTGGCATCTGAATCCAAAGCGTAATCGTTATTTCACCGTTTTCTGCGGAAACAACTTTTGGCGGGACAAACCCGCCGTCATTCAAATCTTTGTTTTTCGAGTAAAGCGCGTAGGTAAAACCCAGCAAGCCTTTTTCGACCCAAAGTTTCGCTAATTTTTCACGTTCCTTTTGGTTCGCTTTTTCCCAACCGAGTGCGTCAAGGGCATATTTTGACAAGGCCGGATCGTCTTTTTCAAAATAACGTGAATTTACAGACACGCCCTCAAAATGGCATCCGTAATCGGTTCTGAAAGACCCTTTCACGACAATGTTTGGCAACTCAGGGAATCGATTGACACATTTTTCGTCAGTTACATTTAGCTCTACATTTAACATCCGATTTCCAAGCAATTTGCCATCCGCCGCAAACCGATATTGAAGATGCTCAAAATCCATTGTTCTTTTCATGACGCTTGTCCACAGCGTAATAACAATTTCTCCGTTCTCCCCTGACACGGTCAGCGGCGCCTGAAAATCATCTCCTGGAAAACTCTTGTCCTTTGTAAAAAGCACCGTCGAAAATGCCAAAAGGCCTTTTTCAACCCAAAATTTTGCCAACTCTTCGCGCCTTTTCGGATTCGCCTTTTGCCAACCTAGGGCGTTCAAAACGTTTTGCGATAATTCCGCGCTGTCTTCAAGATAGGCGGAACCAATAAATGCACCCTCCAAATGGCAATCGCTGTCGTTTGCATGTGTGCCGATCACGATAATGGCTTCGGTCCCTTTGAGTCTTTCAATGCAGAGGCGGTCCAGTTTGGATTTTAATTCGCTATTTTTCGCAAGCTCTTTGCGCACCGCTTCGTCGGTAGAAAGGTCAGTTATCTGGCCACTAGAGCAACCCGCGAGAATGCATGGCAAAAAGACAAATGCGAGCGAAATTTTGATTAAAGTTTTCATAATAAAACCTATTGAGAACATTTACGGCTTCAAAAAAAGATTTGCCACTTTTATTCCTTCGTCTAGCATTGAGGGCAATTGGGCTGCCTCGAACGACACGCCGGAGCGGTAGATAAAGATCCGGTTTTCACCGCCTTCGGTGCTGAAAGATTGAGATTTTTCGAAGTATGAAAGCACTCTGTCACTAAAGGCTTGCCTGATCTGTTGCTCATCTACGCCACTGAGAAAATATTTGCCGGAAAAAATCGGATTCAAAGGAAAATCTATGTCCTGCCTTTTGAACGTCTCGACAATCTGCTCAAAGACCCCTTCAAGTTCGGGACGCATCGCGAAAAGCGGTAGATTCAGTTGCGGCGACTCGATCATCACGACCGTCTGCACTTTTAATCGACCGCCGCCGCCGCCGCGAGGAAAATAACCCAGCTTGATGCCGCCGCCAATGTTATATCCATGACCCATCTTGCCGCCCGCAACATGCGCATAATCAAAAACTGAAACATGAAAGGCGCCCATCTCACCCGTCACTAAGTTTCTGATCTGCTTGGAGGTTCCGTCTCTGCCCAAAGTGAAAAGATAAAAATCTAGTACGCCCTCAAGTTGTCCGGATACAACCATTCCGCCCTCATATTTGAAACCCATTTCTTTAGCAAAGGCCTGCATCGCCGCCGTGCGCCGCATCGATTTCCTGAACATTCTCACCGAAATATAAATAATTCCACTGAGCAAAATGATAAGCATCGCCAAGACTAAAATTACAGCGATAATATAAAATACACCGGTTTCAAATTTCATTTCACACCGCCAAATGGTAACTACGGATCGATCTTTCAGGGAATGGCGAGATAAGCCGGAGTAACCGCTATTTTACTTACGCGAATCGGTAAGATGACAGTGTGTTAGTTTGCCAGAACCGCCTTGGATTTCGACAATGCCTGTAAATATCGCAATCGGCAATTTATCGAAATTCTGTGATAATTTGTTATCTTCGATCCTTTGCCCGATAGTCCCAAATCGGCTGTCGGTAAATGTCCCGCTGACAACAAAAGCGCCGTTTAGATCGTTCCGGTCTGTGGTCTCGATCAGGCTGATCACATCGCTTTTTATTTCCCAGATCTTGCCCTCCACGCTCAATTCACAGTTTTCCCATTTAGCAAGACCGCCTTTGGCTTCGGTAACGGAAATGGATTGTGTTGGACAATTTACACCCGCTTTCTTTGCACTGTTGCCGATTACCTTATTTTCACTTCCGCCAAACATACCGCACGAAAGAACGAAGCCGGTTGCAAACAAGATCAACGCAAGATTAGTTATTTGATTTCTCATAGTTTTCCTCACTTTTTGTTTTCGATTCCATTACTATAAAGTTTTCCTCGCATTCCAAACGGCGATGACTTCGTCAGTTACGAAACGGGACCTTGGCTTGCGGGCAAATCGCGCTCGGTCCGCCTCATAAAAATAGCGGCCAACAAAAATACAACGGTCAATAAGTGCAAAACGTCACCGGCCAGCAACAACAAGTTGTAAATACCGTGAAAACGAAGGGCCATCTGCATAAACCTGTCTTCGCCGCCGGTGTTGAGAATTCGGTGGGTTTCACTCTCGATCCAGTAAAATCGGACGACTGTAATAGTGGTAGCCACGACTGCGTTGAGACTCAGGATGACAATCGTAAACATCGATATCCCCTTATGACGTTTCCAACGAACTATTGCGAAAATTACGCCTGCCAAACATACGATCAGAAAGGCAATGAGCCTCGCAATCGACAACATGTCAACGATGGTCATGTGGCGCACTATTTCAATTACGTGGCTTTGGCTCTGAGAGCCACAAGCCAGACTCGACGCAAGCCACGCCGAAATTAAGGCTATTTTAAAAATTAACAAGATGTATTTCATAAATTTCTCCTTTTTTGATTCAACAGTTACGCGGCGTTTTCTTCGCCTTCAAAACGAAAATCGCCGAGATGATTGTCATCACAAAGGAACACCCGTGCCGATAATAGCGGAGCTAGCCGCCATAAAAGCATGTAAGATGGATATCAGCCCAGACACCTTGGCCCGCCGAGGAGCAATTGCCGGGAAATCGCTGTCGGTAGAATTTGGTTGATTGTTAAAATCGTCGGTAAAAATGTTGTCCATTTTATTAATTCTCCTTTGTCGCTCAATCCAACAGTCAAGGACATTTCACAAAAATTCCCTTGTCGTTAAAACCGTTTAGTTTTGTTCCCGAGTATGCCCCGCCGGTTTTGGTCTGTTCGACGGTAAAGTCGCGGCTTTGGCAAAAAGGCTGATTCGGTAATTTGATCAGCATTCGGCCATTTTTGAAGCGGTATTTGCCGATTTCGGTTCGATAAACCTTGTAACCGGGGACAGTTCCCACGAGCGAAGTGTCGTCGCTGGATTTCCAGGTCGCGTAAGTCATCCCCGTTTTCAAAAGCTGGCCGCCGGGATATTTCGCCGGAAACGCCCGCCGGACCATTGCTTCCAGGGCGACATCGGCGTATTCCGGCTTTTCCCAATTGCGGGCCGGAGCCTCTCGTTCGATCCGGGCTTTTAATTCGTCTACTTTTTCATTGAGCGAAGCGAATACCTCCGCCGGTACTTTTTCGCCGGCATAGGCGTATCTTTTTCGACTACCCTCCATATTCTTTTGTTCCCACGAGGGACGGTCGTAAAGCAGCATTTGCAAGTTGTCATAGATGGTCCCGATGTCATTTCTCATCGCTTCGGCAATTTTAAGTTTCCAAAGGTCAGCCTCGCCTTTAGCGTATGTCTCGCCCATCTTCATTTGCATTTTCTTGATTAAAGACGTTCGCTGCTCCGCCATCTTGCACCAATCGGCGGGATTTTGGCTGATGCTGTCCGCGTAAGCACGTGGCGGGTTGGTCAGATTCGGATATTTTTGACAGACTACAGCGAGTCCTTCCAACTCTTTTCTCGATTTCTCGTAAGCGGCGGGATCATCCGGCACGGTAAATCCTATCTGGTACTTCGAATCGTATACGTGAGCGAAATTTGTAATCACTGACGCAAACGGCTTCGCGTCATCCTCAAACTGCGCGCGAATGGGCTTTTGCTTTAGTTCATCCTGCTCGCGGCTGCGCTGTAGGGCCGCCGCTTGCGGAGTTATCAAGTCTTTGAAGAAAACCCATTGAAAGTCATATTTGCCAGGCCCAAATTTTCCCTTTGCCCCATCCCTTTTGTCTGTAATCGACTCGACCACGCCTTCCTTATTGGTTGCTTTGACCGCAACCCTATCCCCGACACGGAAAACCGGTGCCGAAGGGTCGACCGCCTCCTTGACGTCTTTCAGCAGGAAGTATTTAGAATCATTTTCGCCGAATTTCACCTTTACCAAATCCTGATCTTTGAATGCTTCGACCTTGCCCGTCCGGCCGTCGGGAACCACGACCGTATCACCGACGCGAAAAGTATTCTGCGCCGCCGCAGTGCCGTATAAACCTACGCTTAAAATAAGCGCTAACAATAACGATAAGGTTTTTGAATTCATCATAATTTCTCCTCCTGGGCCGCCGCGAAGGCCACAAACGCTAATATTAGCGGAGCCGCAAACATATATTTTCTAAAAGGCACACTTCTGCTATTCATTTGATTTGTTTCCTCATTTAATTTTGTTTGACGGAACGGGAATAGGGCTTCCTTTGGTCGGAACCTTCGCCGCCATTGCTCTGCCTTCGGGTGTTGTCCATTTTTGACCGTAGAAAAAACCTTCGGCGGCGGACGTTGGAACTAGTCGCTGGTCGAGAGCCGAGCCGCCTGCGGGAAATTCCGTGTCGATCAAGTAAGAATTGAAATAAAGATTGACGTTGCCATTTTGTTCCGGGTGTTTGACCGGCATCCCGTCGCGGTCGACCGTCCAACGCCACGTTCGCCATTTTTCGCCGTTGTTCATCAAGCTGCATTCCCAATTCCCGGGATAATTACTCAAACTCAGCCGATACCCATCTCCCTTTGTGCCGTATGTAAGCGGCAAAGTAACGAGCACCAGACGAAAACCGATCTCATCATGATAGGAGGGCCCGGTATAATATGCAGCCGCTATACGGTCGCTGTAAATTTCCTGGTATTGGCGTTGTTCGTGACTGACGGCGAGGTCCGCCTGCAATCCGCTGCCCGGAAATTCCAGCCGTTTACCGTCAACGGAGCAACGCATAGTTCCGTAAGGAATAGGTTTCGCGGCGTCGCTCGGCGACAGGCTGAATAGAATTTCTACTTGATTGACGATCGAGGTTGCTCCGGCCGCACCCAAAAAAACATAGCCGTAAGCCCGCGATGGACGAAGAAAAAGAATGCTGACCGGAGCTTCGGCGTGTCGCGAAATGACGTAGCGCGGCGAGTCCGGTGCCGAGAGTTTGCCCGTCTGAGTGTTGACGCGGTTAATTTTGAGAACGTCGATTTTATATTTTCTTACCGAGGTTTCGGCATTCGTGCCGCCATTTATGGCGATGATTTCAACGTCAAACTTGCCCACGTCTTTTGTCGCCATCTCGTTATTCCAACAACCGGACGCATAAATAAAGCTGACATCCGCCGGATTATTCGCGGGGATGTTGTAGCTGCTGGTTTCACAACGATTACTGGAAACCTGCGAGCCGGCACGAGAGACGACGATCTTGAAAGCGCTGTGGGCCGGGAAAACGCCCATCAACCGAATCGATGATTTTAAAACCCAGCCGGTGTAAACATTTGTTTGCTTTATCTCCGGGTCTTTTGTTGGGACCGCCTCAAACCATGTAAATCCGTCGTCAACAAAACTGCCGCTAGTCCGGATAGATTCGCGCGTTCCATTAACCGATGTTGATGTTGGGGGATTTGGTTGAATCGGCGGCTGCGTTTGAACCGGCTGCTCCGTCTTCGGTTTGAAAATCTTCGGAATTTTTATTTGTCCGACGACTGCAATATTCGTCAATACGAGAGTGAAAATGCCGAGGCAAACTGTTTGGGCTATGCGTTTCATGGTTGTTTACTCCTTACTTAACCTGGTTTGATGGAATCGGCGCCGGCTTTCCTTTGGTCGAAACTTTCGCCGCCATCGCTCTGCCTTCGGGCGTTGTCCACGGCTGCCCGTAGAACAAACCATCCGTGGCGGAAGTCGGGGCGAGGCGTTTGTCCAATTTACTACCGCCGGCCGGAATTTCCATGTCAATAAGGTATGTGTTGTACGAGAGATTAATGTTGCCGTTTTGCTCTGCGTGCTTGACAAGCATTCCGTCGGGCCCCACTTTCCAACGCCACGTTCGCCACGTTTCGCCGCTGGCCATCAAACTGCACTGCCAATTCCCTGGATGATCTTTCATCGTCACGCGGCTGTGGTTTCTGTCGTCGCCGAACGTCAGAGGTAAGACCATCCTTACAAACGTAAATCTGATTTCGTCCCGATAGGGCGTTCCGGCTTTGTATTGCGCGGCCAGACGGTCGGTGTAGATCTCCTCGTAATGCCGCTCGGTGTTTATATCAGTTTTATCCGAATACGGTTGGCCGCCCGGCAGTTCCAGATGTCTGCCGTCAACATCACAGCTCAGATAACCGTCTCGCACTCTTTCGTCGGATGGGGAAAGGCTGAAATAAATTTCGACCGTATTCATATCCAACACAGGCGAGCGCTCATCGTAACCGATATAGCTGTAGACATTTTTTGGCCGCAAGAACAGAAAGCTGACAGGGGCCTCGGCGTGACGCGAAATATAATAATGCGGTGCGTCCGGCTGCGGATTGCTAAACCCTCCGCCGATGCGGTCAACCTTAAGGACTTCGATTTTGTATTTACGCACGGAACTCTCGGCATCGGTGGCGCCGTTGATGGCAAAAACCTCAACGTCGAATTTCCCGAGTTCTTTGATCGTCTTGGTTTTATCGAAACAGGCGATCGTAACGAGCGAACTCACCTTAAGATGGCTCGCGTCTTTTTTATATTGAAAAGCCTCACAACGAGTCGTCCCCAGCACCTGTCCGGCTCTCGATACGTTTACTTTTAGCGCGCTTTGGCGCGGATAATCTCCGATCAGGCGAATTTCAGATTTAAGTACCCATCCGGTAGTGACCGGACGGTGCTGTGGACTTAGTTCCTCTGTGCTGACCGCCTCAAACCATGTATAACCGTCATCAAGAAAATTGCCGCCCGTTTCCGAGATCGTTTCAGCCTGCTCCGTCCCCGGACGAGTTCCAGGCGGCCTCGTAGGCGTCTGAGGCTGCGGGTTTTGCGGGGTTAGAATTTGGACCGGCGGATTTTCTTTCGGCTTTAGGATCTTGGGAATCCTTATTTGTCCATAAACGGATATGGTAGTAACTGCGGTCATAGAGATGACGACGAACATAAATTCCCATCGAGTTGTAACTTTGTTTCTCATTTGTAAATCCTCACTTAATTTTTAGAGTGCCCCCCGCGTGAATTTCTACGAACCTAGTTCAGCAAAACAAATTCGCCCGCTGTAACCGTTTTTGTCTGATTATTGGCAAGTTTCACCTCTACCCTGTTGCCGTTGACCGAGGTGGTCTGTCCATACAGCCAGCTAGAGCCGCTGTCTGGTTTTACTATCAAAAATTGCTTCTCTGTCGGCATTGACTTATCGGCTGAGGTCGGCAAAGGCATAACTTTACTTATGTTTACTGCCGATGGTTTTGAGTTGTCGTTCCAAGCAACGTAAATGTTCGAGCCTGAGATGTTGTCGATCTTTCCGGACCACCAACTGCCTATCGACCACTCGGCGAGGACGGAATCTCCCTTTTTCGGCTTATAGTCGGCGGGAATCGTCACCTTGCCCTTTTTAGCTTCGGTCAGGAAATCGGTCGAGCCGGCCGCTTGCTTGAAATCGGCCGCGGCGGTTGCCGGAACTTTTATTATCTTTTCCCCCGCGACGTTGACGGATGTGGAGCCTGTGACGACCCGCACCTTGTACACCCCCGCGTCAATGCCTGTCACCTCGGCGCCATTCCAATACGCACCCGACGCCGTTTTGGCGAGCACCATGTCGCCTTGTTTCACATCCGGTAGAGTCCCCGTTGTGGGGATCGCATAAATAT
The DNA here is from genome assembly GCA_025362075.1 of Chloracidobacterium sp. Taxonomy (GTDB): domain Bacteria; phylum Acidobacteriota; class Blastocatellia; order Pyrinomonadales; family Pyrinomonadaceae; genus OLB17. The sequence goes on along the minus strand of JANYIL010000294.1, from coordinate 24,969 downwards.
CAGCCGAATCGATAACCGTCGCCTGAGATTTGTCTTCCCATGCGATCGTCATTTTGCCGCCGTCGATCTTTTCTACTTTGCCTTCGTAGTATGATCCCGTTGACCATTTCGCGACCACCGTGTCACCTACTTTCGTCTTCGAACCGCCCGCAAGACCGGCCGGTATCAAAGATCCCGCTCCGCATGCCGACAACAAAAAACATAACGCGATCAACACTAGATTTTTTTTCATTTCTATCTCCAAATTTAATAATTTAACCATCTCTAAAACTTTTGCCTTGCGATGCAAATAGTTATATCTTTTAAGGTGAAATCATGTCCTTTGGAATTTGTTAGGTTTTTGTTAGGTTTCGCAAATGCCCAGTAATGCTAAGCAATTTTACGAGTTTGAGGAGTTTCGTCTTGACGTCGAAAATCCGAGTTTGTGGCGCGGCAACCAGTTAGTCCCCGTTTCACCGAAGGCGCTTGAGATGCTAATCCTGCTCGTTTGCAAAAAAGGTGAGATCGTCTCGCGCGACACGCTGATCGAAACCGTCTGGAAAGACACTTTTGTCGAAGAAGGCAATATAAATTACACCGTATCGCTGCTCAGAAAACTTTTTGACAACAAAGATATTATTCAGACCGTGCCCAAACACGGCTATCGTTTTGCGGCTGAGGTCCGGGAAATTTCGCAAAACGGAAGCGGCCCGGTATCCACTTTATCTCCGCAGAGCACTCCAGTTGCGGAAAGAAAACCATTCCGCTGGGTTTTTGTATCCGCATCGATTATCGGGATTTTATTTTTGACGAGTTTTGCGTTTTTTTGGCGCTCCGGAAAACCGGCAAAAGCGGCAGACATTTCCCAAGGTCAAAACACGGAGGCAATGCAGGTATATCTCCGTGGAAAAATGGTTCTCGAAAGCAGATCGGTCGAAAATCGGGAAGAAAAGGCCATTGATGAATTTGAACGGGCGGTTACTCTCGATCCAACACTCGCGATTGCCTACGCTGGTCTCGCCGAGGGATTTGCCACGCTGGCCGTAAAGATTCCCTATCCAAAGAACCGTGAGAGCATCACAAAGGCAAAGGTTGCCGCCGATAAAGCCCTGGCCCTTGAACCAAATCTGGCGGAGGGCTATGTGGTTCGCGGTTGGCTCAGCCGAAACTTCGACCGGGACTGGCCAGGAGCCGAGAGCGATTTGCGGCATTCGATTGAGCTAAACCCAAAAAGCGCGATAGGCCATCAGCGTCTGGCCCAGACATTGGCCGTCGTGGGCAAGCTTGACGAGGCTTTGTCTGAAAGTCAGATAGCTTATGAGATGGACCCGGTTTCCGAGGTTAACATCGGCTCGCGATTTCCGATTCTTGAGGCGCGGGGCGAGTTTGACGAAGCATTAAAAGAATCCGAGGATTTTTGGCGCGAAAATAAGGGCAGCAACCTAGCGGCACGGGCCGTTGCAACATTTCGATATCATAAACAGGACTATCAAAGGGTGATTGAGATTGGCGAAGATGTCTTTGGGAAAGGCCCAAACAAGACGCCTTTTGCCTGGCTCTCATTGCTTGCCGCCTCATATCTAAAAACCGGACAGACCGAAAAGGCCGCAGATGCTCTGATGAAACTTGAAACTCTCTCGCACAATGAAACAAAGGCCACGTATTCACTCGCGATGAATTACGCCGAAAACGGCCGAATCGACGACGCACTCCAGGCATTGGAGCAGTGCTATGAAAGGCACGAGGAACGCCTCGCGTGGATAAATACCGAGCCGCGTTTTGCCAATCTGCGAAACGATTCTCGTTTTCAGGCACTGCGGCGGAAAATGAATCTTAAATGAAATTGACCGTGTTTATTGCTTGTGAAAACGTAAATTTACAAGCTCTCGTTTCTTTATTCATGTAAGGGCGACCGATTTTTCCGAACAGACCTGACTAAAATATTTGTCAATACACCCACCGTTTCATGTTGCATTTGTGCAACGTCTCTGGTATTATGGTCTTCTAATTTCGAAAATCAAAACAGGAGTAAAATTATGACTACAAGTACCGCTACGAGTTCAGGCCGTGTTGCGACGGCTTTTTTGGCAGAATTAGATAACGAGGCAAAGATTACGCGCAGTTGCCTCGAACGCGTCCCTGCCGACAAATTTGACTGGCAGCCGCACGAAAAATCAATGACCTTCGGGCGTCTTGCTTCGCATTGCGCCGAAATGTTCGGATGGACAAAAGAAACTTTGAAACAGGACGTTCTGGACTTTGCGACGGCCGATTTCAAGCCTTTCGAGCCTAAAACAACCCAAGAATTGCTCGCATTCTTTGACGATCACATCGCTAAGGCCAAGATCATCCTTGGCGAAACTCCGGATGAGACCTTTCTGACCGACTGGACCATGCGAAACGGCGAGCAGGTCTATATGACAATGCCAAAGGTGGCCGTAATGCGCTCGTTCGTGATGAATCACATCATCCACCATCGCGGCCAACTCTCCGTTTATCTACGCCTCAACGACATCCCCGTGCCGTCGATCTACGGGCCGTCGGCTGACGAAGGGCAGATGTAAGACTAAGTAAAGAGGCAAAAGTAAAAAGGCAAAATGGCGAGTCTCGCGGCTCGTCATTTTTGTTTTTTTTGCCAAAGATGTCAAAATTGTGAAAAGAGCCGGAAGGTCTGGAGGTTACTTATGGACGGACTCAAATTGACTGCGATTTTCGAGAAAGCCACCGAAGGCGGATATATCGGCTACGTTGCCGAATTGCCCGGAGCAAATACTCAGGGTGAAACGATCGAGGAAACTCGTGAGAATTTGAGAGATGCCGTCTCACTCTTGCTCGAGTGTTATCGTGATGAGGCTGACGCCCGGATAGCCCTTAACTCTGGTTCACGAAAAGAGGACCTAATCCTTCAGGCTGCGTAGATGAAGCTGAGGGACCTCATAAAGCATCTGGAACAGCATCGCGGCTTGTTTGTGCGACAGGGCGGTAACCACACAGTTTATAAAAACGTTTTGACCGGGAAGATGACTTCGGTTCCGAGACACAGGGAAATAAAAGAAAATCTGGCGAAAAAGATGTGAGGACCTTGGTATCGACATCCCGCCAAATCCACGATGATTGACATTCAGCAGTTACTTGCGGGAAACCCGCGAACAATCGCCCGCGCGATCACCCGGGTCGAGAGCGGCGGCGATGACGCGGCGGAGCTGATGAAGGCCGTCTTTCCGCATACCGGCAAGGCGATGGTCATCGGCATCACCGGTTCGCCGGGTGCGGGAAAATCTTCGCTTGTCGATAAGCTCGCCCTCTTTTACAAGGATAAAGGCGAACGCATCGGGATCGTCTGTGTCGATCCATCAAGCCCGTTTTCGGGCGGAGCGATCCTCGGCGACCGCATTCGGATGGCGACGCTGGGTCTCGATAAAAACGTATTTATCCGCTCAATGGCGACGCGCGGAAATCTTGGCGGGCTGTCGCGTTCGACGGTTGATGCGGTTGCGATATTGGATGCGGCGGGCTTTGATAAAGTGATTGTCGAGACGGTCGGAGTCGGTCAGGACGAGGTCGAGATCGTCAAAACCGCCGATGTATCGGTCGTCGTGCTTGTGCCCGGAATGGGCGACGACATTCAGGCAATCAAGGCCGGGATAATGGAGATCGGCGACGTTTTTGTCATCAACAAGGCCGACCGCGAAGGCGTTTTGCGGACCCAAAAAGAATTGGAGTCGCTGCTGAGCCTGGCCCACCGGCCCGACATGTGGATGCCGCCGATCGTCCCAACCGTTGCAACCGAGAGCAAAGGCATCGAGGATCTTTCGGCCGCGATAACGAGCTATTTTGAATTTCAAAAGCAGGAAAACGGCCTCGTGCGAAAAACGGCCATCGCCCGCTGGCGTCTGACCGAGCTTGTCCAGGAGCGTCTGCTTTCCGATCTTATGAAACGAAACGGAACGAGCGATAAGCTCGACAAGCTCGCGTTGGAGATCGCACAAAAGAAAAATGACCCATACTCGGCGGTTGAAGATATAATTAGCGGTTGAGGTAAATAAAATGACAAATTATCGATTTTCAGTAATCGTTGAAAAGGATGATGACGGATATTTTGCTTCGTGTAATGAACTTCAAGGTTGTTTCACCCAGGGCGATACATACGAAGAGGTTCTAGAAAATATCAAAGACGCTATTTCCTTGCACGTTGAAGACCGGGTCGAATCGGGCGAGAACATCCCACAACCGAAGAATGTTAGCCTGACGTTGATGGAACTTGCCGTATGAGTGAAAGGCTACCGCGCATAACGGCATCTCAAATAAAAAAAGTATTGGAAAGTTCGGGCTTTTTTCTGGCCCGACAAAGCGGCAGCCATATGATATAAAAGAATTCTGAGGGCCGCCGTGTAACCATACCTTTTCACGCCGGAAAGACACTTCACCCCAAAACCTTAAAAAGCATAATGAAAGAAGCTGACCTGAGTCTCGAAGACTTACTAAATCTACTATGAAGATCAACCACCTAGGTATCGCCACAAAAGGCATCGACGAAGCCCTTAAATTCTGGTCGGACGCTCTCGGTCTTGAGAATGTCCATACTGAGGTCGTCGAGGATCAGAAGGTCCGCGTAGCGATGCTCCCGATAGGTGAGAGCCGCATCGAGCTGCTTGAACCGACCAGCGAAGACTCGCCTATATCCAAGTTTTTGGAGAAGCGAGGCGGCGGTATTCACCATATCGCGGTCGAGGTTGATGATATTGAGGCCGCATTAGCGAAACTCAAAGAGCAGGGCATGCGTTTAATAGACGAAGCTCCGCGTATCGGTGCCGAGGGCTGTCTGGTGGCGTTTGTCCATCCTGCGTCGGCAAACGGCGTTTTGCTCGAACTCGTGCAGACCAAGTAATATGCGCTTTCATTAGTTGATATTTACAGAGTTTGGTATTATATCCGTTTGACAATATCACAGAATTTCTAGTAAGTGAGGACTCATAAATTGAGCAATTTAACAAAAGGTCTTATTTTGGTCGTCGTCATTCTGGCGATCGGCGCCGGACTGGTTGTTTGGAAAAATAAGATAGGCGGTGCGTCCAACACGTCGTTTAATTCGATCAGCCGTGCTGAAATCGAGATGCTGCTCGCGGATGTCGCCAAGACTAATCCGGCGATCCTGAAAAAGCTGGCCGAAGACCCCGAGATGAAAAAGACGCAGCTTGAGAACATCAAGCAGCTTCTTGCATTTGCCAGCCAGGCACAGAAAGACGGCCTCGCCGCCGATCCGACAAACAAACAGGAACTGGACAATATCCGCCACGAGATCATCGCCGTTAACTACGACAAAGAGATCAATAAAGACAAGGGCCCGATGCCGGCATTCGGTTTTATCACCGAAGACCAGATCAAGGCCTACTGGGGCGAGGACGACCAGCCAAAGACCGGTCCCGGATTTTTCGGGAGCATCAAGGAAAAGCTGGGCCTTGTCGGCACACCTGACGGTCGGACGCACCAGGCCGAATTCGATGATTTCCTGAATGCCAAGATCGCCGTACTGAAAAACAGCAGTCCCGAAATGAAGGACCGCGAGGTCACTGCGGAAGAAAAGACGCAGGCCCGCGACATTTTTGCCAAGATCCGCATCTACCGTGCGGAATTCGATCAGAAATCGAGCGACGGTACGCTGTCCGCCGATTTCATTGCCCGGGCAAACCTGCAAGTCAAACTCCAGCAGGCACAGTTTCTCGCCCGTCTCTACTCTGACAAAGCGACGGAGCAGACCAAGGTCACCGACGAAGATATCGCGGCCTACATCGTCGCCCATCCGGAACTCGACCCGGCGATCAAGAAAGCTAAGGCTCAGGAGATTCTCAATCGAGCTAAGACCGGCGAAGATTTTGCCGCACTAGCAGACGAATTTTCGCAGGACCCGGGCAACAAGGGCCCCGACGGAAAGGGACAGGGCGGTCTTTACAAAGACGTGCCAAAGGGCCGCATGGTCGCCCCATTCGAACAGGCCGCTCTTGCCCTGCAGCAGGGACAGGTCGCCCCGGAACTGGTCGAAACCGACTTTGGCTATCACATCATCAAGCTCGAACGAAAGCTCGGTCCGGGTGGTGCGAAAGACGCTAAACCGGTTGCACCGGCTGCTCCGGGTGCCCCACCGGCGTCGAACGAGACCTACGACGTTCGCCATATTCTCTTCTCGACCGGCGTCAAGGACCCGGACAAACCCGACTCGCCCACTAACCGCGAGATGCCGGTCAAGGACTTTGTCCGCGGCAAACTCGAAGGGGAAAAGGAAAAGAAAGTGATCGACGACATCGTAAAGGCAAACGGCGTTTCGGTGCCCGATGACTTTACCGTCCCGACGGTAACGGACGAGCAGATGCAGCAGTTGAAAAAACAGCAGCAAATGCAGCAGATGCCCCAAGGCATGCCTCCGGGAGCCGAGCCCGACGGCCCCCCGCCTCCGGCGCCCGGCAAGCCCGGTGCTAAACCGCCGGAAGTGAAAAAGCCGGAGCCGAAGAAAAAATAAGCTGCTTGCGGCTTTGGTTGAAATTTAACAGGATAGACAGGATTAGCAGGATGAATCGATTTCTTATCCTGCACATCATGTCTATCCTGTTTGAATTACCTCGTAGATATGGAAAAAGTAAACATCGGAATTATCGGCGGCAGCGGTTTATATCAGATGCCGGAGTTGGAAAATGTGCGGGAGATCCCTATCGAGACGCCGTTCGGTAAGCCGTCAGATGCGTTTATCGTTGGTGAGTTGGATGGTGTGACCGTTGCGTTTCTGCCTCGGCACGGACGTGGCCATAAGCTAACGCCTAGCGAGCTGCCATTTCGTGCGAATATCTACGCGATGAAGATGCTCGGCGTCGATTACATCTTGTCGGTGTCGGCGGTCGGCTCTTTGCAGGAGCAGTATGTGCCGACAGATTTTGTGATCCCGGATCAGTTTTTCGACCGGACGCGTGCCCGGGCTCACGAATCGACATTCTTTGGCAAAGGCATCGTCGCTCACGTCACTTTTGCCCATCCGGTCTGCAATGAGCTTGGCGACATTCTCGAAGCCTCGTGTCACGAGGTTGGTGTTACGGTGCATCGCAACGGCACTTATATTTGCATGGAGGGCCCGGCGTTTTCGACTAAGGCCGAGTCCAACGTCTATCGCTCTTGGGGCATGGACGTTATCGGGATGACCAATCTCCAGGAAGCCAAGCTCGCCCGCGAAGCCGAGATCGCCTACGCGACGATGGCCCTCGTCACCGACTACGACTGCTGGTACGAAGGACATGACGATGTTACCGCCAACATGGTCATCGAGACGCTAAATAAAAACGTCCGCAACGCCCAGCTCGTGCTAAAGGCCGCCGTCGGCCGCGTCGCCGCCAAACAAACGCCCAATCAGTATGCCAATGCGATACAAAACGCGATCTTTACAGCCCCGGAAAACTGGCCGGCTGAAACGGCAAAAAACCTTGAGGCGATCATCGGCAAATATGCATCATAGTGTTATCATTCGTTCGAGGTGAATTATGAGCCAATTAGTGGACACGCCAATTTCAAAAGCAAAGGAAGCATCGTTTTCCAAGAAGCTAGATCAATTTCTAGTTCAACTTCGAGACAACAATCGAGCTACGCTTGAGATCCGAAAGGAGATCGACCAGCTAAGGAAATCTAACGATAGATCCTACGCTCGCGCGAAAAAGGCTGTTGACGCTTTGAGCAAGTAGTAGCATGTGGGATAAGTTTTTGGGTTCGATCAAGGATTTCTTATTGGCGGGAGAACTTACGCGCCTCAACACCACCGACGTGCGTGAACTGCGGAAACAAAATGAGAATCTAACGCTGCTTGTTGAAAGGCTAGCATTTGAAGTTCAAAGGATTCGTGAAAACGAAGCGCACGAACGTGAGAAACTCCTGCTCAAGTTAGAATTGGCTGAGAAAGGTTCTCGGAAACCTCCGACGAAACAGTTACCTAAAAAATCTTCGAAATAGTTTCAGCTGGATACGAACCCCATTGTTTTGTCCGGCATCATACTACGATTATGATCGTAAAGAAATTACCCCTTTTACTTGCTTTCGTCCTCGCTGTTTTTACAGTTGGACTATCGGCCCAGCGAAACGTCACGCCCGCCATCGAGCGCGACCCGCTGATGGAGGCGGACGCCAAGCATAATCTTGACGTGGCATGGCAATCGTTCCAGCTCAAAAAGGCCTACAAAGGCGTACTCTCGCGCTTTGAGGAGACCTATGCGGCGTATCCCGAATTCTCAAAGATCGACGAATTTCTATACCTCGCCGGCATGAGCAGCTACTATCTCTCGGACAACAAAGGCAAGCAAAAGGTCGACCTCAAACTCGAAAAAGAAAAAGACAAGTTCACACCCGAACGGCTTCGCGAGAACGCCGTCGCATATCTATCGAAGCTGGTCGAAAAATACCCGGACAGCAAATACAAGGAAGAGGCAGCAAAGACGATCGAGCTTATCAAAGCAGCAAAATAGATCGTTGATCCAAAAGCTCCAGTCCGCAGAGCGGACGCAATATCTTTAGCCCCATGTGAAGGCTTTGCGGAACGTGAGGTTACAGAAAAAGACGATTCGAGCGTGTGAAACACGCGCCATATCTCTAACCGGAAATGTGCCGCGTTTCCCACGCTTGTTGTTCGCATCTGCCCTCTACAGGTTCCGCTCTCCTCCACCTGTAGCTACCGTTATTCCGCTCGCTCCGCAGGCTGCTGAAGCCGATTTCCCGTCGCAAAAAACGCGAGTGGAATATACACTGTCGTCATGCCGAATCCATTCGCAGAGGTCGCGGAGAACGATTTTCCTGAACATGGGAGCCGGATTGGGTTTCATTTATAATACATTTGACTATTTATAGCACATATGCTATTTTATGCTAGGGGTTTTGCGTCTTAATTTAAAGGCGCAGATCGGATATTTGAAAATCTAATTGACGAGATAACGGCAAAATTCAGTCTCCAAGCTGTGTCATTTTGTGACATTCTGTCACACAAAAGCCGTTTCACCAAAATCCTGAATTGCGATAACCCTATTACTAGCAATATTTGGACCAAATCACGGATTTTGGAATATTTTTTTAAAATACGGCGATTTTGATGCATTTTGAGCTCGTAACTACCATATTTGCAATAGTTTCCCTGTCCCACTATAGGTGCGGGACAAGAGCGGGACAAGCGGGACAGCTATCGGGACAAAAAGTTAGCGGGAAATCACACAAATGAAACGAATCTTCGATTCGCGTCATTCGTGCTATTCGCGGCCAAAACAATCCGGATCCTGTTAAATTTCACCTGTCACGTGTAAAATAAAGGTTTTCATAATTCTATTATCGGAGATCCTCTTTACATGTCTTTAACAGTAGTTGGTTCGGTTGCGTTTGATGCGTTGGAAACGCCGTTTGGCAAGCGTGAGCGTGTCCTTGGTGGGGCGGCGACCCATTTTGGGCTGTCGGCGAGTTTTTTTACAAAGGTAAATGCCGTCGGCGTTGTGGGCGGCGATTTTGGCGATGAGGAATGGGTGGTTTTTAAGCGCCACTCGATCAATACGGACGATGTCGAAGTCGTGCCTGACGGCAAGACATTTTTCTGGAGCGGCCGTTACGATTACGACATGAGCACGGCCCACACGCTCGACACGCAGCTCAATGTGTTTGAGACGTTCGACCCGAAACTCTCGGAAAACTCGAAATCGGCCAGGCTGCTCTTCCTCGCAAACATTCTGCCGATGCTGCAAAAACAGGTTCGCGAGCAGATGCCTAATGCCAAGTTCGTCGCGATGGACACGATGAATTTTTGGATCTCGTCGATGAAAGATGCCCTGATCGAGACGATCAAGATCGTCGATTGCATCATCATCAACGACGCCGAGGCCCGCCAGCTTACCGACGAAGCGAGCATTCACGTAGCGGCACGCAAGATAATGGACATCGGGCCAAAGGCGGTCGTTATCAAACGCGGCGAATACGGCGCGGTGCTGTTTACACGCGGAGGGTATTTTGTCGTTCCAGCTTATCCGCTTGAGATCGTTTTTGACCCGACGGGTGCGGGCGACACGTTTGCCGGCGGCTTTATGGGCTACCTTGCGTCGCAGGACGCGATCACTGACGACGTGCTTCGTCGGGCGATGATTTATGGGTCGGTGATGGCTTCGTTTAACGTGGAGAAGTTTGGGACGGAACGCGTCGATGCCCTCGATTACCCCGAGATCAACGAACGGTTTAAGGCATTCAAGACGATGACGCATTTTGACGACATCCCCTTTGAAAAGGCAGCGAATGCGTAGGAATGTTTGAAACTTTTTATGAATTGCCTCCACCTTTAGGTGGAGGTTGGCATATCATCCTGGACCGGGGCTTTAGCCCAATTTGGCTAAAGCCAGAGAATTCTGGACCACCTATCCACTAGCTAAAGCTAGTGGCAATTCATAAAGATTCTGCTCAGTAATGGCAAAAAAAGACGACAATCCGCTCGCTCGGTTTGAGAAGCGAAAGACCAACTATCCGTTGATCATCTGCACGCTCGTTCTGTTCGTGCTGCTGGTCGCTGGCGTGGTCACCTCGCTGCGTGGACAGGACATGACGGCGGCGGGGATATTCGCCGTGGCGATCGCTGTTTTTGTGATCGACATGTTGCTCGATATTTCGCAGAACAGGCGGTTGGCGGCCGTTGATGAACGCCGTTACATCCGTTGGGACGCGGCGATGCCGGAGGTGCAGCGGCAAAACGTTAATGTCGAGGTCCGGGAACTCGCCCGGCAGCTCGGCGTCGGGAACGATCAATTGCCCGACCTGCTTTCGGCCTACATCGTCGCCGAAGATCTCGCCTTGCGCCAAATTCAACAGGAAGAGAGCCTGCCGATGATGCGGCACGTGCAGATCGGACGAACGCCGTTCGACGCGATCCTGATCGATCAGGACCTGATCACATGCATCGAAACGTCGTTCCTCGTCGTCCCTGATGTGCGTCAGGATAAGGTCGAATCAATTATCAAAAAGGTTACGCTGGCCAAGAAAAACCTGGCCGAAATGAAAAGCCGCCTCCGCCTACGCCTGATGCTCGTGCTCGTCACGCAGCTCTCCGACGAAGAAGAAGAGCAACTCCGGGCCGCATTGATCACGCGGCGATTTACCGAAACGCCCGTCGATATTGACATCAGGCTGCTCGATTTTGAGATGCTGCAGAAGGTATACGTATCTGAGTAAACAGCGACGGGTAACAAGTGACAGGGTAAGAATTAAGAACTTTCTTTCTCGTAACCTGTTACCGTTTACCTGTCACCGCAAAAAGCTATGCTTAAAGACAAAATAGGAATAATATTCGGCGTCGCGAACAAGCGTTCGATTGCGTGGGCGTGTGCTCAGGCGTGTGCCGCACAGGGGGCGAAGATGGCGTTTACCTATCAGGGTGAACGGCTAAAGGAGAATGTCGAGGAACTTGCCGGCACACTCGACGGTTCGCTCGTTGTGCCGTGTGACGTGAGCGATCAGGCGACGGTCGATGCGGCGTTCGAGGCGGTGAAAAACAAATACGGCCGGCTCGATTTCGTCGTGCATTCGATCGCTTTTGCTCCGAAAGAGGCACTCGAAGGCGAATTCGTAACGACCAGCCGCGAAGCCTTTCGCACGGCGCTTGAGATCAGCGCCTTTTCACTGACGCAAGTCGCTCTGGCGGCATTGCCCCTGATGACGACAGGCGGCAGCATTGTCACGATGAGTTATTACGGTGCCGAAAAGGTCGTCACCAGCTATAACGTCATGGGCGTCGCCAAGGCCGCGCTCGAATCGAGCGTACGTTACCTGGCCGCCGATCTCGGCAAAGACAACATCCGCGTCAACGCGATCAGCGCCGGACCGATCAATACGCTCTCGGCCCGCGGCGTCAAAAACATGGGCTCGCTGCTCAGCTACGTCGGCGAAAAATCGCCCTTGCGACGCAATGTCACCCAGGCCGAAGTCGGCAACACAGCATTATTCCTGATCAGCGACATGGCCTCCGGCATCACCGGCGAAACCATCTATGTCGATTGCGGGTATAACATTATGGGAATCTAACCCTATCTGGGTTCTTTGAGTTCTTTGAGTTCTTTGAGTTAGTTGAGAGCGGGTTTTGCTCAACGAACTCAAAAAACTCAATAAACTCTCCACTTTTTATGGCATCTACAAAATCGAAAAGACCACGTACGACCGCACCTGAGGGCAAGCCTGACTTGCCAAAAACCGTCGCTGAGGCCAAGGAACTCGAGGCCGCCCCTCCCGGCTATTGGCGTCTGACCGATGACGAGATACTGCTCCGCTCACCGGAGCCTGAGGATGAATTAAAAACGTCCGATTCGTGGCGTGTTTTTCGCATTATGGGCGAATTCGTCAACGGATTTGACGAATTGGCGACGATCACGCGGGGCGTTTCGATCTTTGGCTCGGCCCGCACGCACGAGGATGATCCGATGTATAAGGCGGCCCACGAGGTTGGTTATTTGTTGGGTGCGGCGGGATTTGAGATCATCACCGGCGGCGGCCCCGGCATCATGCAGGCTGCAAATCACGGCGCCCACGACGCCGGTGCAAAATCGGTCGGCTGCAATATCGAGCTGCCGTTTGAGCAGATCCCGAACCCGTATCTGACCAAAACGCTGACCTTCAAATATTTCATGGTTCGCAAGACCATGTTTATCAAATACAGCAACGCTTACATAATTTTCCCCGGCGGTTTCGGCACGATGGACGAGCTTTTTGAGGCGTTGACGCTGATTCAGACACGCAAGATACGCAATTTCCCCGTCGTACTCTTCGGCTCGCATTACTGGCAGGGCCTACTCCAATGGCTGACCACGACCATGCTAAACGAAAAAATGATCAACGCCGAAGACCTCAGCCTGATCCACCTGACCGACTCGCCGAAGGATGCTGTCGATTTTATTGTCAGGACATGCTACGAAGGGATAGATAATGGAAAGAATGGATAGTTAATAACTAAAAACTAAAAGTAAATAATTAACGGATACTCTCTGCCATTCCATTTTTAACTGTTAGTTTTTCACTGTTCACTCAGCACGTCTCGCAGCCATGCCAAATACGATCCAGAAACATAAGCAGCGTCGATAGCGACGACCTCGGGAATTTCGTAGCTATGGTGGGAAGTAATGAAGACCGATAGCTCGTCAAATTTCTCCGGCAGTGTCTTGATCAGAAGCAGATGCTCGCCATCCCTGGTAACGCGGCCCTGCCACATATAAACCGAAGTCATTCGCGGCAAAACCTGAACGCATGCGGCGAGATTTGCCTCGACGATCTTTGTCGCAAGCTCCTCACCGGTCGCTTGGTTTGAGACGGTTGTAAAAACGATAAGCATAAAAAAGTGTAGCTTAAAGCGCACAAAACGCCCGAATTTCGCTAAAGTCACGCGTATCGAAAAATGACAAAATTAAAGTCCCCACCATTACGCGATCACAAGAAAATAGGGCGGCCGAAACCGCCCGTCGTGCCCACTCTCTACGGCCCGCGTTGCCGTTTTTCCTCCCTATACTAGGCACCGGCTCCGTGGCATTTTTTGAATTTCTTGCCGGAACCGCAATAACACGGCTCGTTTGGTTTCATTTTTGGCGTGTCGCGGACAAACGGGGTGTGGCGTGCGGCCTCGGCTCCGGCGGCTTCGGCACCGGCCATTGCTCCGGTAAATGCCATGCCGGCGGCCTGGCGACGGGCACGCTGCTGCTCAAGACGTTCGAGCCGCTCGATCTCTTCCCGCTCGTCTTTGACGACGATCTCCAGATGCATCAGAGCCTTGGTTGTATTGGTGTCGATGCGGTCGAGCATGTCCTGAAACATGTCGAATGACTGCTTTTTGTACTCGACGAGCGGATCTTTCTGCCCGTAGCCGACAAGGCCGATGCCTTGTTTGACCTGGTCGATCGACAGCAAATGGTCTTTCCACTGCGAATCGATGATGTTGAGCATGATGTAGCGCTCATAGGCCCGAAGCGACTCGTCGCCGGCCATCTTTTCTTTTGCTTCGTAATTGCCGATCGCCTTTTTCCAGATCGCGTCCTCGATCTGGTCGGGCGTCATTCGTTTGAAATCGACGTCCGCATCGCGTGCAGGATCAATCGCGTAGATATTTTCGATCTCAGCCGCGTAAGTCGAGACCTCCCATTTTTCGGGGCCAAGTTCCATCGACAAAAAGCTGTGCGTAAGATCGTGAAGCAGGTCTTTTGCGACGCCGGTAGGCCCAAGCAAATATTCGCGATGCTCCGGCTCGAACATCAACTGCCGACGCAGGCCGTAGATGGTTTCGCGTTGGCGGTTCATGACATCGTCGTATTTGAGGACGTGTTTGCGGGTTTCGAAATTGCGGGCCTCGACGGCTTTCTGGGCACGTTCAATCTGTTTGGAAACCGTTTTGGATTCGATGGCAACGCCTTTTTCCATGCCGAGCCATTCCATCATCGAGCGGACCTTGTCGCCCGCGAAGATACGCATCAGGTCGTCCTCAAGCGAGAGAACAAAACGCGACGAACCGGGATCGCCCTGTCGACCGGCACGTCCGCGAAGCTGGTTATCGATACGGCGTGATTCGTGACGCTCGGTGCCTAAGATGTGCAGCCCGCCGGCCGCGACGACCTCTTTCGCCTCTTCTTTGACGACGGCCTTTGCCTTTTTCATCTGTTCTTCGAACTGCTCTTCGGTCGCCTCATCAGGATTGATCTCCATCCGTTTGAGATAGTCGCGGGCCAGCGTGTCGGGGTTGCCGCCGAGCAGAATGTCGGTTCCGCGGCCGGCCATGTTGGTCGCGATCGTGACGGCACCCTTGCGTCCGGCCTGGGCGATGATCTCGGCTTCCTGTTCGTGATATTTGGCGTTGAGCACCTTATGCGGCACGCCGATCGCCTTTAACTTTTCGGCCACAAGCTCGGAATTTTCGACCGAAACGGTGCCGACCAGTACCGGTTGGCCCTTCGCGTGCAATTCCTGGATTTCCTCGACTGTCGCATCCCATTTTTCGGGCAGCGTCCGATAGATCATGTCCGACGAATCGACGCGAACCATCGGCATATTGGTCGGGATCTGGACAACGTCGAGCGTATAAACCGTACCAAATTCTTCGGCCTCGGTTTCCGCCGTACCGGTCATGCCGCCGAGCTTTTCGTACATGCGGAAGTAGTTTTGCAGCGTGATGGTCGCGAGCGTCTGATTTTCGCGTTCGATCTTGACGCCTTCTTTTGCCTCGACCGCCTGGTGCAGACCATCCGACCAACGCCGACCGGCCATCAGACGACCGGTGAAATCGTCAACGATAATGACCTCGCCGTCCTGGACGACGTAGTGGTGATCGGCCTTGTAGAGCGTGTGGGCCTTGAGCGCCTGCTCGACGCAATGGAGCAGGTCCATATTTGACGGATCGTAGAGATTTGAAACGCCGAGCAGCTTTTCGGCCTTGGTGACGCCCGCCTCGGTCAACACGGACGAGTGATTTTTCTCGTCGAGCAGATAATCGCCGGTCGTGACCTTGGTCTCCTCGTCCTTCGACCCAATCTCGAGTCGCGGGATGATCTCGTTGGCGGTGTAATATTTATCGGTCGCCTCGTCTGTCGCACCTGAAATAATAAGCGGCGTGCGGGCCTCGTCGATGAGGATCGAGTCGACCTCGTCGATGACCGCGAAATAATGGTCACGCTGGACAAGCGAATCCACGTCAAACTTCATATTATCCCTAAGATAATCGAAGCCGAATTCATTATTCGTTCCGTACGTTATGTCGCAGGCGTACGCGTCTTTACGTGCGACATCATCCTGATCGTTTTGAATAACGCCGACGGAAAGCCCGAGAAATTTATGTATCTTGCCCATCCACTCGGCGTCGCGCGAGGCGAGATAGTCGTTGACCGTGACGACGTTAACGCCGCGTCCGGTCAGGCCGTTAAGATACGACGGCAGGGTCGCGACGAGGGTTTTACCTTCACCTGTACGCATCTCGGCAATACGGCCCTGGTGCAGAGCGATGCCGCCGATCATCTGGACGTCGAAATGACGCATCCCGGTGACGCGACGCGAGCCCTCGCGAACGGTCGCAAATGCCTCGGGCAATATGTCGTGCAGGATCGCCTGTTCGGCCTTACGGCGTTCTTCCTTGTCGTCAATGCCGTCGAGCGCTTTCGCGATGATTTCCTTGAGCTTTGGCGTCTGGGCCTGTAACTCCTCATCCGAGAGTTTTTCGATCTTCGGCTCCCACTCATTGATCTCGGCCACGGTCGGCTTAACATTCTTCAAAAAAATGTCGCTGCTCGATCCAAAAATTTTCTTTACTAATTTATCTGCAAAACTGTTTACAGCCATGATTTCCTCTTGTGTTTAGAGTTCACGCCTGAGCGTGCTCTTATGCTGTGTCAGAACCGCCTGCGTCAGCGGGCGGACGAATCGCGTTATATATCCAGCGTTCGTTCCCTCTGCTTACGCAGAGGGTTCTGACTTTTCTCTAAATGGCGAGTTTGAAATTGATTGCCCGCCGCTACTTTGCGTTTACAGCAAGCAGCGAGTCGAGCCCGGCACGGGGAAGGCGTGTGACGACAAAAACCTGGTCGTTTTCGGCTCGGAATGCGGTGTTGGCGATGATCTTTTCTGTAACAGCGGCGTGATCGTTTGCGGCGTACAGCTCAACAGCTCGTTGGAGGTCTCTCAGAAGATTCTGAGCGTTCTGCGGCGACTGTTTCCTGACCACAACATTGACGGAAAATTCTTTTGCGTCGAGCTTGTAACTGAATTTGGTATCGACCGCCTCAACACCGTTGAATTCGTTATTCGCAATGCAGTCGCCGAGCGAGTAACCAAAGACCATGCTCCGGCTGAATCGTTCTAATGTTGCCCTCGCTGATTCATTTACATACTCAAATTTCAAGGGAGTGAAGCGTCCGGCGGTATTACGGTCGACGCACGGCAACAACGTATTTTGAGCTACCTCAAACGCGTCTTTCTCCGAATCAAATCCGGGCTTTGATCTCAAACGAGCAAGATTAGCAAAAAAATACTCAATGTCCTCTAAGTAAAGTTTGACCGAATCCGCAACCGGTGTTCGCTCGTCATCCGGCTTTTTGTCGAGATTATCGTTAAACTCAACCTCGTCCTTAATATTGAACTGCCGAGTCATCGCCGCGTTCGCCAGAACCTGCGGCGTCGCTCCGACGAGTACGAGACCGAGATATACCCCGAGCGTCGCGAGGAACAGGGCAGAGTTTTGATTTTTTGGTTTAGTCATTTCCCGAACTAACTCCAGTGCCCAGAAGAATTGTCTGCACCCTATCGGAGGCGACGCTTAAGTCAATTCTCAACAGCGAACCGGCCGAGCTGACCTTCATACTTTCTAACAATATTTTATCGATCTCATTTTTAGACTGAATCTTTCCAATTTGAATCGCTGCCCCCAGCCCTGAAGAAATCGTCATAGCCCGTTCTTTAGTTTTTGCGTCCGAAGAAATATTGAGGTACACGATCTGATTATTCTGCCAAACGGTAATCGATACTGCGTCCATTCCTAACTGAGTAAGATATTGTAAAAGCCCGCTATCGCCTAACGCCTGAATACCTTGCTTGGCGATCTCGACCGATTTATTGTCGCCACTGCTTCGAACAAACTTCGATCTCTTTACGTCAAATGCTGCCGAGTCGGTTAGATAACCCTCAAAACTTACCGAAAATGACGTTGCCAGGTCAATCTCACGAGTCCGTAACGCGTAGCCGGCATATTCACGAAAATCTCTTAGGGGCCTCGCGTTTACGACTATTTCTGCTGGAGGGTTATCCTGGGAATAAACCTGAGATGTCGCGCCAGCAAAAGCCAGACCGAGATAGATGCCGAGCGTTGCGAGGAAGATGATGGATTTGTTGCTTTTACGGTTGTTCAAGTTAATTATTTCCCGGTGCTATTGGCTGCCTTATTGATCGCATTGCCGTTCGGTTGCCGCGGTTCTTTAGCCTGTTCGGCGAGTTTTCGCTGGATCATCTTTTGGGCAATGTCCTTTGGCACCATGAACGTGATCATGATCTTTTTGCCATTGGTCTCCACCTTGGCGTTTTCGAGCAACACGAGATCGTCCTTGTCGTTTTGGTCGGCATTTTCGCCGCTCTTTTTCATTCTAGCGATAGAGAGAATGCCGTTGAGGCCGCTCTTTATAGTGTTCGCGTGGTTGGCGTCATCCATGTCGGACTGTACGATGGCCGTAATATTGGCATCGTCCTGCTGTAGAGACAGTTGGAAATCTTTGCCCGTAAGCACATTCAAATATTGTAAATAGCCACTGTCATTGATCGCCTCGATGCCCTGCTGCACGACCTTGATCATATTTGGATCAGGGCTCAACGCCTGGAGGTATTTAAATGACTTGGGGTCGAGCTTGCCTTCCTTGGTCAGCTTGCCTTTGGCATTTACGATAAATTTGGTGTCGAGATTTACCGCCTTTTTGGCGAGCAGATCGTTGACATTGTTCGCCAGATCGACAAACGGGCGTTTGTTGATGTCGAAACTCGTCGGCGGATCGGTCGGTTCTACCTTGGCCGGCGGATCTTTTTTCACGTCGGCAACCTTAGCGTTCGGGTCCGGCGTTGGTTTTGGCGCGACCGGCGTCGTTCGCGGCGTCCTTATTTTGCCCATGCCGGGGAATTTCGGCCGTCTCGGTGTGTCGGGCATTCCAGTTTTGTCGTCGATCGTCGGCAGATCGCCTTCGAGTACGTTTGGATTTGCTTTCGGAATATGCGGCTTGGTGTCGATCAGGCGGCCACCGAACGACGGCGTCGTGGTCGTTATGCTCGATGGAAATCCAGACATATCCGGCGGCAGAGCTGGATTGTTCGCCTGATCGAGCATCGCCTGATACTCGGTTGGATTTGCAAGTGCGAAATATCCCTCCGGGTACGATAATGGCGGCGTTTCGCCACTGACATCAACATACGTAATGTCCGCATCAGCGAGGTCGGTTTTTTCGTAAGCCTCATCGACGTACTGGCGATCGGTGCCGAAGAGCATGGCCCCGACATACACCGTGTCCAGCACCGAGCAAACGCGTCCTACGAGCGGGCTGTCGCAGCCCTTGGCGGTCAAAACCGAGGTCTGTGAGAATATCAGCAAAGCCAGAAGATTAAAGACGGACGCAATGGCCAGAATTTTGTATATCCGCGGCGTAAATTCCCAATTTTTAAGCTCATAGCGACGAAACAGGTCAACATCCTCCAACGGGGTGGCGACCGGGGCCATTTCAAATTCTGTATTGTATAATGACTGCTCTAACATATAAAAAGTTTTGCGTTCTAAATTAAGCTGCAAACTGCCCGCATAAAATTTTTTAGACGCCTCTGCCGGGCAAAACGTTGCGGGGCAATTGAGTATTTTAACACCTTCCGGCGGCGATTGGAAGGATTAGACTTCTGGTTACTAAACATCTAACATCAAAGAGCATGCCCCGCTCAGATAACCGAGATCGCCGCCGCTCATCGCAAGATCGACCGCAGCCAAAGGGTGAACGAAGAGATAAACGCTTTTTTGCAGGCGAAAGTTCCTCAGCCCGCATCGTGACTTCGCAGACACCGAGACAAGTTCGCGCGGTCGAACGCCTTTTGTCAGGTATCGGCGTTCCGGAACCAAAACCTTTCAAGCCAGACAGCTTTCAGCTCGAAGCCCTGGCTGCGATAGAGACCGAGGATGTGCTCGTCACCGCCCCGACCGGGAGCGGCAAGACGTGGATCGCTCGTGAGGAAATTCGCCGGATGCTGGCCGCGGGGAAGCGGGCCTGGTACACGACGCCGCTCAAGGCACTGACAAACTCGAAATATACGGAATTTGGTGCCGAATTTGGCCCTGAGAATGTTGGCATTCTAACTGGTGACCGAAAAGAAAATACTCAGGCTCCATTGATCGTCGGCACCACCGAGATATATCGAAATCAGCTTTTTGACGCCCTGCGCGAAGGTAGCCAAGTTGAGGCTGATTTTGTGGTCCTTGACGAGGCTCATTACTTATCGGACGAGGAACGCGGCCACGTCTGGGAAGAATCGATTATCCTGTCGCCGCCGCGCATCCGGATGCTGCTGTTGTCGGCAACCGTCGGTCGGGCGGAGGAATTTGCCGCCTGGATAGGCGAGATTCGTGGAACGACCGTTCGCGTGATCAAGGCCGGACCGCGTCCGGTCGAGCTGCGGGCCGCGTATATTTCGCGTGATCTACAGCTTTTCCCGCTTTTTGGCGAGGATGGAAAGTACAATCGTGACCTAGACCAATTTGCAAAACAACGCTCCGATGGGTTTCGAAGACGGAGACGATAGGTCAGAACCACCTGCGGTAGCGGGTGGTTGAAGTTGGCTAGCGAGAAATCACCGTTATCCCAAGCAATTCCGTCAACGTATATTTAAACCACCCGCTACCGCAGGTGGTTCTGACTATTTCAGTTTCGCAACCAAAGCATCAATATCCGCCTGCGGGATCAACAGATCCAGCGAGACGTCGCTGCCGTGGAGGTCGAATTTGGCATTTTTGATCAGGCGGCCGTAAATCTGCTGATCGGGCCGTTTTGAGCCGCCAAAGACGGCTTTCCCGATGATCTGGAGACCGTCGAGAGTATCTTTCAGGCTCTGTGCCTGATCGGGTTTTTTCGTCCGGGCGGCGAGGTGAAGCGTTGTGCCGATGGCGGCAACTTCGACCGACCCCGACAATAGTTGGATCGAATCTATGTTCTTTCCAAAGTCGTCATTGTCGAGCGACACCAGTTTAGCCATTCCATCCGGAGTACGAAGGGCAAAGCTCATCACGGCGGTTTCCTTCTGCGACAGCAGGCCGGTCAATTCGGCACTGACGTGCGACTGACCGAGCAGGGTCTCACGGACACGCGGCAGGGTTCCGATGGCCAACGTATTTTTATCGAGGGCGGTTACTGCAAATTCCTTGTTCACGGTGCTGAAAACATGGTCGATCGTGTTCGCGACCTGTGAATTCGGGGTCTTGGTTGCGGCTTTGTGCGCCACGTCTTTTGGCACAAAAATGTAAACTGTATGGCCCGATATGTTCTCCTCACGATAGGTGCCGTTCGACGCCAGCCTTGCGATGGCGATCAAGGCTCCCGCACTAATGTCGCCACTAGCGATCGCGACCGGTTCAAAATCGGTCTCTTTCGGCGAGATTTGCTTCGACGTAACGCCGACCGCTACCTGGTCAAACTTTCTCAGGTCGATACCGGTCCGGTTTTCCATCTCGGTGATCTTTGCCATAATCTCACCGAGAACAGTCTGATTCGCCGACAAAAGTTTTGGCAGGGCGTCATTCAGGAAACGCTTTGCGTCAAAAACGGCAACGCCGTCCGAGGCAGGCAGCAATGTAACGAGCCGCGTGGCCTGACTCTTTTTGACCACCCGGTGCCGGTCATCCGTGGCCGCAAGGCTCGCGAAATTTAATATCAAAACCGCAATAATCACGGTGGCAAACGATCTGGTTCTCATTAGTTTTACCTCAATAAAAGCTCAAGTTTACTTCCTAACGATAACAGATGCTTCAAAGTTCGGGAATAGTTGGCTATTAATAGTGCATCCGATTCTAAGATGCCGGTAAAGGCCAAAATGTTAACAGGACGATCTTTTATTTGTCTTTAACGACCTCAAACTCAAACTGCAATTCCTTTCCTCGCACTATATAGCTCAGGTATTGTTCCCAAAACTTTCTTAGGAAACGCATCTTAGAGCTCCGCTGGTCAAGATTTACTAAAAACTCAATACCCAAGACCCTCCACAAACCCGCAAGCGAAACGTACGTGCGGACGGACTTGAGCTGAATGTCCGTATAGAAATCGAATACCTGACGGCCCGGCATAAACGTGTTGAATGTGTACGAATTTATGTGATTGCGGTGCGTCGGGTCGTTTGCCCAGTCGGGGTTAGTGTAATGCGGCGTGAGTAACTTGATCCTTCCGCCGTTGCGGGTCACGCGGTACAGTTCGCCGATAAACGCCATAACGTCAGGCACATGCTCGACAACGTGGTTGGAAACTACCAGATCGAACTCGTTATCGGGAAACGGATAGGGAATGACGCCAAGGTCGTGAATGACATCGGCCGCTGTACGCGGATTATTGTCGAGGCCGATAGCACCTTCCGTTTTATTGGCCCCGCAGCCGACATCGAGGATCTTGGTCATGGAAATAAAGTAGCAAAAAGCGGGCGGAAACACGACCGGTAGGGAGTGTGCGCTTCGCAGTCGTAAAGTTCGATATTGTAATCAACACCCTCGCTACCGCTTGGGTTTCCGCCTTTCACTTAGGTAAAAATGCCATAGGAATCGTGCCGCAACCGAGCGATACGGCTTCCATTTTTCGGCCATTTGTATGAATTCGTCAGATGAGGGTCGCGGTTCACCGCTGAGTTTATGCCAGGCCGTGTGCAGGGCGACATCGCCTTTTGGCATAATGTCAGGCCGGAGCATCGCCATCAACAGATAGATGTCCGAGGTCCATTCGCCGACGCCTTTAAGCTTGATGAGTTCGGTCTTTACCTCGGTATCGGATAGCTGTGCGAGTCTGTCGAGATCGAGGCGGTTTTCTAATATCGCCTCGGACAAGTGTCGGGCGTAAGCCGTCTTTTGGCGGCTGAATCCGACTACTTTCAGTTCCGCATCATTCAGCATCAGCAAGGTTTCGGGCGTGACTTCGCCGAGCGTCATGCACAGTTTGTCGTAACAGGCCTTTGCCGAGGCGAGCGATACCTGTTGCTCCAGGATGATCTGGAGCAGCGTTGCAAACCCGGTCGGCCGGTTCCACAGCGGAGGCGGCCCGTAAAGATCGTGCACGCCTCGCAGGTGCGGGTCCATAGCCGCGAGGGTTTGGCTGAATCGCCGTAGCGATTTGTTATTCAGTTTGTTCAATCGTTCCATTCCTCACCAAATCGACGGTACGGCAGATTCGTCAAACTCGATTGACTCGCCATTAGGCAAGATGTGAATTATTCGCTCGACACCTCGGGCGCGCAGCATTGGCGAGAGCATTCCAATGCGGTGGCAATTTGCTCGCGGTATTTTGTGATCGGAGAGGGGTTTTGATTCTGAACACATCATCACCGTTCGGGCGTCGTTCGCTATCTCGATCAGGCGGTTCACGCCCCACGCAACATCCTCCGGTGTGGGTTTATTCTTGCCGCCGGTTTCGGGTAAATGCTCATAGCCAATACTGTTATCTCTCAGTAATTCCTGCAAAACGAGGCCATTAAATTGCGGCCACCGCGAACGAGCGAACGCCCGTACATCGCATACGAATTCGATCTCGTATTTCTTAAACAGTGCGAGAAAATACGCGAAGGGGTGTCGGCCGTGACCGATGGTATAAACGGATGTCATTTGCCGACCGCCTTGATCTCTTCAACAGCAGCCGGATTTTCGAGGGCCGAGAGGTCGCCCGGATCTTCGCCGAGGTAAGCGGAGCGGATAACGCGGCGCATTATTTTAGCGTTACGGGTTTTTGGCAATGCCGAGACAAAAAGTATTTTGGACGGAGCAAGCGGTTTGCCCATATCTTTGGCGACGAGGGCTTTGAGCTCTGCTTCGAGCGGAACGCGGACACTCTTGTCCGCTTCGTCCGTAACAGGGCGGACAGGAGTGTCCGCGTTCCGAACTACGAACGCGATCATCGCCGTGCCTTTGACCTCATCGGGGACGCCGATGACGGCGGCTTCAATGACTTGGGGGTGTGCGACGAGCAGGCTCTCGACCTCGGCGGGGCCGACGCGTTTGCCGGCGACCTTGAGCGTATCGTCGCTGCGACCGAGGATGAACCAGTGGCCGTCCTTGTCGCGCATCGCAAAATCGCCGTGAACCCAGATGTCTTTGAAACGCCGCCAATAGGTGTCGAGATAGTGTTCCTTTTCCTGCCAAAATCCACGTGCCATGCCGATCCACGGCTGTTTGATGACAAGTTCGCCGACCTTGCCCGGCCCGACTGGATCGCCGTTCTCATCGAGAATATCGACGTCCATTCCGGGACACGGAGCGGGGAATGAACACGGTTTTATCGGCAGCAGCGGGTTGCCCATCAGGATGCCGCCAGAGATCTCGGTGCCGCCGCTATAATTGATGATCGGCAGTTTGGAATCACCGACTTTCTCGAATAACCACCACCACGGAGCCGGGTTCCATGGCTCGCCAGTCGAGGCAAATATGCGTAGGGCGGAGAGGTCGTGGCGTTCGAAGGGCATTTTCTTGTTCCCCACCTTACGAAGGAGGGGTGTCGCCGCTTCGGCGACGGGGTGGTTCTCTCCGTTATCATCAGCGAACTTATCCTCCGTCGAAAGAACCACCCCGTCAGTCCCGACCAAAGGCGTCGGAACTGCCACGCCTCCTTCGTAAGGTGGGGAGTCTGTAGTGTCCTCGCTCGCGGCCAGCGACCGCACAAGCGTCGGCGAAATGCCCAAAACCTCAACCTTGTGCTTCGCACAAAATTCCCACATCCGGTCGGGCGTCGGATAATCAGGAGCCCCGTCGTAAATGCAGATCGTTGCACCGTTTATCAACGCCCCGTAGATCAGCCACGGCCCCATCATCCAGCCGATGTCCGTGTACCACGATATCCGCGTACCTTTCCCAACATCTGTCCCAAACGCCATATCCTGCGCCGCCTTAATCGGAAAACTCGCGTGCGTGTGAACGATCCCCTTCGGCTTTCCGGTCGTGCCGCTCGTATAAAGAATGTAGAGCGGGTGCTCGGAGTCGAGCGGCTCTGCCGGGCAATCGTCGGAACAACCCGCGACGAGTTCGTGCCACCAGAGATCGCGGCCCGGCTTCATCGTCACGTCGGTGTTGCAGCGGTTCAGCACGATGCACTTTTCGACGGTAGGCGATTTCTCGAGCGCCGCATCGACGTTGGCCTTCAAGGGAATCGCCTTGCCGCGGCGCCAGCCGCCATCGGCGGTGATGATCAGTTTTGATTTCGCATCGTTGTTGCGGTCAGCCACTGCTTCCGCACTGAAACC
>JANYIL010000019.1 GCA_025362075.1 Chloracidobacterium sp. | reverse complement strand
GTTCCGGGCCGGTAGAAATGAGTCCGATCTCAGTACGCATCTGGTCGGAAAGAAAGCGAACGTATTTTTGGGCATTTTCAGGCAGTTTGTCGAATTCTGTGGTGCCAACCGTGTCCGACGTCCAACCCGGCAGCGCCTCGTAGATCGGTTTGATCCGGCTAAGCTCGGACGATACGGCCGGAAAGGTAGCAACACGTTTTCCATCGATCTCGTAGCCGACGCAGACCTTGATCTCCTCGAGAGCGTCGAGCACATCGAGTTTTGTCAGGGCGACCGAGTCAAAGCCGTTCAATTCCGCTGCGTAGCGTGTCGCGACCGCGTCAAACCAGCCGCAGCGGCGCGGACGCTTTGTGACCGAGCCGTATTCGTTACCGCGTTGACGGATAAGGTTGGCCATATCCTCTTCGTTCTCGATCATTTCGGTCGGAAACGGGCCTTCGCCAACGCGTGTCGCGTAGGTTCGCACGATGCCGAGAACCCCCGTAATGTGATGCGGTGGTATGCCCGCACCGACCGAGGCACCGCCGGCCGTCGGGTTTGACGACGTGACATACGGATACGTGCCGTGGTCGACGTCGAGCAGAGTCGCCTGGGCACCTTCCAGCAGGATCTTTTTACTTGTTTTGCGAGCCTCGGCAAGGAAATGCGATGTTTCGCAGACAAACGGCCGCAGACGTTCGATCAGCGGCGAAATTTCTTCTAAAATCTCATCCGCTCTAAGCGGCGGCTGCCCGAACAGGACGATGATACGATTTGCTTCTTCGAGATTGCGCTCGATCCGCAGCTTTAAGAGTTCCGGCGACATTGCATCCGCAACGCGGATGCCGCGTCGTCCCGCCTTATCTTCGTATGCGGGGCCGATACCACGGAGCGTCGTGCCGATCTTTTCATTGCCGAGACGCTCTTCCGAAGTGTGGTCAAGGGCCTTATGATAAGGCATGATGAGATGAGCACGGCTCGAAACTTTGAGCCGTTCCGGCGATACCGCGATCCCCTTTTCAGCGATCTGGTCGACCTCTTCGAAAAACGCTTTCGGGTCGATGACCATGCCGTTGCCGAGCACACACGTTTTGTCTTCGTGGATGATACCCGACGGTAACAGCCTCAAAACAAAGGCCTTATCACCGACATAGACGCTGTGACCGGCATTGTGCCCGCCCTGATAGCGGGCTACAATATCGAAGCGATCCGCCAGCAGATCGACGACTTTCCCCTTTCCCTCATCGCCCCATTGGGCTCCGATTATAACTATTATCATTTTTTTTTGTCAGAACCGCCTGCGTCAGCGGGCGGTTTCATCACACGATTAAGAAACGCATTGGATCAAAGTAGTTGCCACCCGCTCACGCAGGCGGTTCTGACTTTCGCCACTCCGATCGCAACAGCCCGTAAACCAGAAAATCGTGCAACTTACCCTTTATGAATTGGCTTTGTCTCAAAACACCCTCTTTTATAAATCCTAACCGTTCCGGGATAGCGGCGCTGCGTAGATTTTCGGAGGAGCACCTAATCTCGACCCGGTTTAGCTTTAATTCAGTAAATGCATACTCAATTAATAGTTGAGATGCCCGCAAGATTATACCCTTGCCTTCCTCGCGGCGATCTATCCAATAGCCGATCTCCGTTGTCCCCGCTGAACAATCAAATCTCGCAAATCCAATCGCTCCAATAAGATTCTCGACCCGAAAAATCCCAAATCCTAAGCTATTCTCTTTTTTCGCGTCTTCAATGGACTTCGCGAGGAATTCCTGTGCATCCACAAGAGAATAGTCAGGCTTGCTCCAAATCATGAATCTTTTAAGATGCTCGTAATTGTCTTTAACGGCTGCAAAGACACACGCCGCGTCAGCCTCGGTAAATTCACGGATCACCAACTCGTCATCAATTCGAAACTTGATCATCTCGCCATCGTCCAACTGTACAAATCAACGTAATTTCTCGCCGCATTTTCCCACGAATTATCGACCGCCATTCCGTTCTTTTGGATCTTTGCCCACGTTTCCTTATCTTCGTAGGCAAAGCGGGCTTCGTAGATCTTTTCGAGCAGTTTATCCGCTCGATATGGGCCGAATTTGAACCCGTTTCCGGTACCGTCGACGGCATCCCAATTCTGCACCGTGTCATCGAGGCCGCCAACGGCCCGGACGATCGGCACGGTGCCATATCTCAATGAATACATTTGGTTTAGGCCGCACGGTTCGAATTTGGACGGCATCAGGAAAATATCCGATCCGGCCTCGACAAGATGCGCCAGCTTCTCATTATAACCAATGTAGATGCCGACCCGCGATGGAGCGTAGTCGCGTAACGCCTGGAGAAAATTCTCCGTGTCTTTCTCACCAGAACCGAGAGCGACAAAAAAGCCGCCCGACGCAAGAATATCGCTGGCCCCCTGCCGGATCAACTCAACGCCCTTTTGCGACGTCAGGCGAGTGACGCAGGCATAGACCGGACGGTCAAGGTCGACAGGCAGAGAAAAACGCTCAAGCATCGCCCGTTTGCACTCGCGTTTTCCGGCCAGATCGTCAATTGAGAAATGAGCCGGTAATTCGGGATCGGTCTGAGGGTTCCATACGTCGTAATCTACGCCGTTCGTGATGCCGATCAGCCGATTTTCGCGTTGCCGCATCAACCAATCCAGACCGTAGCCGTTTTCATGAGTTTGTATCTCGTACGCATAGCGCCTCGAGACGGTCGAAAGCGTATCCGACACCTCAAGCCCCGCCTTCATGGCCGATGCGTAGCCATTAAAAGCAAATGAGTTTCTTGCAAAATCGGACGTAAACCCAAGGGCAGGTAATTCATCCAAACCAAATCCGCCCTGGTAAGCCATGTTGTGGATCGAAAAGACACTGCGGGTAGCCCTCCAATACGCCTCGTAAAGGCGTCTTGACGCTAATTCAACAGCCGCAAAGCCGCAATGCCAGTCGTTCAGATGCAGAATATCGGGAGCCACTCCTATTCGCTGCAACAGAGCGAGAGCGGCATGGTTAAAGAACGCAAACCGCTCATAGTCCTCGGTGTAACCATAGATCGAATCGCGGTGAAAAAGCGGCGGGTAGTCGATCAGGAACGTCGGCGAGCCGTTCGCGTTGCTATAAAATGCCTTTGCGCGATGCGATCCGCCACGCCAGGCGATCCAGAGATCGTCGATGGCCGTCTGCCATAGATATTCGCCTTTCGTCTGCCAGTAACAAGGGGTAATCAGCAGCGAATCGACACCGATCTGCTTCAAAGCCTTTGGCAACGCCCCGGCAACATCGCCAAGACCTCCTGTCTTTGAGTATGGAACTGCCTCGGCAGAGATTACGGCCACTCTCATAATGGAAAATGGAAAATGGGAAATGGAAAATGGAGAACCGAAGCAATTTATGCTCTTAATTCTCCATTTTCAATTTTCCATTCTCAATTGTGCGCTACGTTTGCATCGACGCCAGGAATTCGGCGTTTGTCTTGGTCTTCGAGAGACGCTCGATGACGACCTCCATCTGCTCGACCGGCGACAGCGGGTTTAGAACGCGGCGCATTACCCAGATACGTGCAAGGTTTTCCTTGTCGATGAGCAATTCTTCCTTGCGGGTTCCCGAACGCTGAACGTCGATCGCCGGGAAGAGCCGTTTGTCGGAAAGTTTCCGATCAAGCTGGATTTCCGAGTTACCGGTTCCTTTGAACTCTTCAAAAATAACGTCGTCCATTCGCGAGCCGGTATCGATCAGAGCTGTCGCGATGATCGTCAAACTTCCGCCTTCTTCGATATTGCGGGCGGCGCCAAAGAAACGCTTTGGACGCTGCAGGGCGTTGGAATCGATACCACCCGACAGGATCTTGCCAGACGGCGGCACAACGGCGTTGTGGGCACGAGCGAGACGCGTGATCGAATCAAGCAGAATAACCACGTCCCGTTTATGTTCGACAAGTCGTTTTGCCTTTTCGATAACCATGTCGGCAACCTGTACGTGACGGGTCGGCGGCTCGTCAAAGGTTGACGAAATAACCTCGCCCTTGACTGAACGCTGCATGTCCGTGACCTCCTCGGGCCGTTCATCGATGAGCAGGACAATCAGCGTAACTTCGGGGTGATTTTCGGTGATCGAATTTGCGATGGTCTGCAAAAGCATCGTCTTACCCGTTCGCGGCGGTGCCACGATCAACGCGCGCTGGCCTTTGCCGATCGGCGTCACGAGATCCATGACACGGGCCGAAATTTTTGTCGGATCGCCCTCGATCTCAAGTATAAGCTGCTCATCAGGATAAAGCGGCGTCAAATTATCAAAGAAAATTTTCTCGCGCGACTGTTCAGGGGCCTCAAAATTGATCGCCTCGACCTTGATGAGCGCAAAATAACGTTCTCCTTCCTTCGGCGGGCGAATCTGTCCGGAGATCGTATCGCCAGTCCTGAGGTCGAATTTGCGGATCTGCGACGGACTCACGTAAATGTCGTCCGGGCCCGGCAAATAGTTGTATTCAGGGGCCCGAAGGAACCCGAACCCGTCCGGCAGCGTCTCGAGCACGCCTTCGGAAAAGATCAGGCCGCTCTTTTCGGTCTGGGCCGCGAGCACCTTAAAAATAAGCTCCTGCTTTCTGAGGCCGGTCGCGCCTTCGATGCCCATTTCCTTGGCGATATGGGTCAGCTCGCTGATCGACATATCTTTAAGGCCGGCGAGGTTAAGGATGCCATCGTCCGATTTGGCGGCGGGCTGGGGTGCTGTCTTTTCAGCAGAATCGCCGTTGGTGGATTCGACCTCATCGGCCGATGCAACGGCTGCGGCGGCGTCGGCAGCCTTTGCTGCTTTCGGCTTGCGGGTTTGTGTGGTTTTAGTTGCCATGTCAATGAATTAGTCTGAACGTTTTAAAGTATCGTTTAAGAAAGTTAGCGGTTTAACAATTTTCTCACGCGCATGAGGCGTTTGACAGTCCAGATTAGATAAAAAAGCGGAGAAAATCGTATGGATTGTATGTAGTATTGCAAACGGAATTAGCCCTTTGGCTGCATCCATGAAACCCTGAACTAACGGGAAAATTAATTATTACACTATTCGATTTGAGAAATCAACCACAAAATACGAAATTATTTCACAGCCGCGTTTATCTCATTCCACAATTCGTCCCGTCCACGACCCGTGCTGGCTGAATATGTCATGATCTTTGATCCCGAAAGTACCCTTGCCGTCTCCGCCAGCGATTTACGCAGCTCATTGTTCGACAGTTTGTCTGCCTTGGTAGCGACAACGATGTGCGGCTTTTGATAATGCACGAGCCATTCGTTAAGCTGGATATCCAACGCGGTGGGCTTGTGTCGCGAATCGATCAACTGCACGCACAACGCGAGTTCCGTTCGTTCCGCCAGATACTCCTCCGCCATTTTGCCCCAATCGGCCCGCATTACCTTGGACACACGAGCGTAGCCAAAACCCGGCAGATCGGTAAAATAAAATTCGCCGTTTATCAAAAAGAAATTTATACTCTGCGTTCGTCCCGGAGTATTCGACGTGCGGGCCAGCCCTTTGCGGAGCAGCAGCGAATTAATTAGCGACGATTTGCCGACATTTGAGCGCCCGAGAAATGCGATCTCTGGCCGGCCGTCGGTTGTCCAATGGGCTTTTTCAAACGCACTCTTGATGAATTCGGCGGAGGTTACTTTCATGGCCCAGGTTTCGAGATTCGAACCCGAAATTCTTTCTTTATGATCTTTGTGTCATAGGCTTTATGTACTTTGTGATTACGGATTTTTATGTGCACAAAGCTTAAAACACTAAGAAAACAGAAGAATATTTCCAAATCGACTCATCACCTAAATATCCGAAACCAGAAGCTATTCGATCGCCGCCGATATCCCCGTACCGCCAGCATCCGGGCTCCATATCTGCGGCGTCTCCAGCGTTCCGACTCCGCTATCGGCTTCCAATGCAAATTTCAATACTTCGTCGATCGTATCGACCACATGGATCGTCAGGTCATCGCGAACCTCTTCGGGAATATCAACGAGGTCCTTTTCGTTCTCTTTCGAAAGGATGATCGTCCTGAGTCCAAAACGGTGCGCCGCGAGCAGCTTTTCCTTAACGCCGCCGATTGGCAGAATCTTACCGCGCAGCGTGATCTCGCCGGTCATCGCCACGTCGTGTCGTGCGGCTTTTCGCGTCAACGCCGAGACCATCGCCGTGGCGAGCGTGATGCCCGCACTCGGGCCGTCCTTTGGTATCGCGCCTTCGGGCACGTGTATGTGCAGATCCTTTTCCCTGAAATCGGCCGGATCGATACCTAATTCTTCGGCCCGCGTCCGGACGCAGGTCAACGCGGCCTTGGCCGATTCCTGCATGACCTCGCCGAGTTTGCCGGTCAGCGTAACCTCGCCTTTGCCTTTCACGAGCGTGCATTCTACCTGCAAAACGTCGCCGCCGACCTCGGTCCATGCCAGGCCGTTGACGAGACCGATCTCGCTCTTACGGGCGATGTCCTGTTTACGGTAACGGATGATCCCGAGCAGTTCCTGGACCTTTTCGGCGTCAACCAGTACGCGGAAATCTTCGCGAGCGTCGGAAGCGACAAATTTACGTGCGATCTTACGCATGCACGAACCGATCTCTCTTTCCAGATTGCGGACTCCGGCCTCACGTGTGTAATGCCTGATGATCTCTAAGATACCGTCGTCGGTAAACTGCAACTGGGTCGGCGAAATTCCGTTGTTCTCGCACTGTTTTGGCATGAGATGGCGTTTTGCGATCTCAAGCTTTTCTCGCTCGGTGTAGCCGGAAAGATTGAGTATTTCGAGCCTGTCGAGCAATGCGGGCGGGATCGTGTGCAATACGTTTGCGGTCGCAATAAAGAAAACGTGCGACAGATCGTAGTCGACATCCAGATAATGGTCGCGAAACGTATTGTTCTGCTCAGGATCGAGCACCTCAAGTAACGCTGCCGACGGGTCGCCGCGAAAATCGCGTCCGAGCTTATCTACCTCGTCGAGAAGTATGACCGGATTGGTTGTCCCCGCGCGTTTCATGAGCTGGATGATCTGGCCCGGCATCGAGCCGATATACGTGCGGCGATGGCCGCGAATTTCCGCTTCGTCATGCACGCCGCCGAGGGCGAGCCGCACGAATTTGCGCCCCGTAGCATTCGCAATAGATTTGCCAAGCGATGTTTTTCCGACACCCGGAGCACCGACAAAGCACAGAATAGTGCCTTTCGGATTTTTTACTAACTGTCGAACGGCAAGGAATTCGAGTATCCGTTCTTTTATTTTCTCCAATCCGTAATGGTCTTCGTTGAGCGTCGCTTCGGCTTGTCCGAGATCCTCGATCTCCTCCGACCTGGCTTGCCACGGCACATTTAGCAGCCAATCAATGTAAGTGCGGGCGACGGTTCCCTCGGCTGACATCGGCGGCATCGCCTCGATACGCGAGAATTCCTGCAAGGCCTTATCTTTGGCCTCTTCGGTCATACCGGCGGCTTCGATCTTTTTCTTCAGATCGTCGAGCTCGGCCTTTTCGTCCTTGCGTCCAAGCTCCTTATGGATCGCCTTGATCTGTTCGTTGAGATAGTATTCGCGCTGATGTTTGTCCATCTGCTTTTTGGTTCGCGAATGGATATTGCGGTCCATCTGGCGTTTTTCGGTCTCGGCTTCGAGCACATGGATCAGCTTTTGCAGCCGCTCGGCGACTGATACCGTCTCAAGCAGGTCCTGCTTTTCTTCGACCCCGATACGCAGATGCGACGACATCGAGTCGGCGATCTGCGCCGCCGAAACACCGCGAAGGCTTGCATGCAAAGCGTCCGCGTAGGCGTCGGGCGAAACCCTCAGGAATTGCTCGACGAGCGAATGTATCTTTTGCAGTAATCCATCGGTCCTGTAGCCGGACTCCTCGGTCGACGGAACACGCCGCACGTGGGCGTAAAACATCCCGTCCGAGTCCTGGTCGACCCTGACCGAGCGTCCGCGTTCGCGGCCCTCGACGACGACCTTGATCTGCCCGTTATCTTGCCGCTGGGCCTGCAAAATTCGCCCCAGCGTTCCGACCGAGTAGATCTCGCCCGCCTTTGGCTCGTCGATCGTCGCGTCGTGCTGTGTCGCCAGGAATATCTGCCGTTCACCCGTCATCGCCTGCTCAAGCGCCGCCACCGACGACGGCCGGCCGATCTTGAAAGCAACTTTCGTGAACGGGAAAATGACCACATCGCGGATAGGAACCATCGGAAAACGCTCTATGTCCGATGGCATCTGATCTGAAAATTCTTGCATATCTTGATAACGCTGAATCTCTTACTTGAGTTCTCTTCTATTTTCCAGGATTTGGAGGATTAACTATATTTACGCAAAAACGTAACGCAAAAGCAACACAAATACCCGACAATTTTGAGTATTTTTCAATCTCTTGATTATGCTTTTATAAATGGCGATTAGGGCGATGTTTTTACAAATTAACAGAAAAAGAAAATTAGCCACGAATGGCACGAACGAACACGAATAAAAGGGCAAAACTCTTATTCGTATTCGTTCGTGTTATTTCGTGGCTAATCTCTTGGATCTAAGCAGCTTCTTCTGTGCGGGTCATCACTTCGAAAACCGGTACTTTTCGCTCGATCATTTCCCTGGTTACGACGATCTCGCGGACCTTTTTCTCGGACGGCAGGACGTACATCGACTCGAGCAGGATCTCCTCGAGGATCATCATCAGGCCGCGGGCACCTATCTTGCGTTTGTAAGCCTCGTGGGCGATCGCATGGAGGGCCCCCTCGGTGAATTTGAGGCCGATGTTATCAAACTCAAATTTCTTTTGATACTGTTTGACCAACGCATTTTTCGGCTGGGTCAGGATTGTTACCAGAGCCGCTTCGTCAAGCTCGGTCAGCGTTCCGATGACCGGCAGACGGCCGACAAATTCCGGGATTAAGCCGTAATGGATCAAGTCCTCCGGCTCGAGCTTATTGATCGATTCGTTATGTCGCTGCTTGTTGGTTTTAACATCCGCCTGAAACCCAAGAGATTTGTTGCGAAAACGCTTTTCGATGACCTTTTCCAGTCCGATAAAGGCCCCGCCGCAGATAAACAAAATATTGGTCGTATCGAGCTGCTGAAAATCCTGCTGCGGATGCTTGCGGCCGCCGCCCGCGGTCGGAATATTGGCCACCGTGCCCTCGAGTATCTTTAGCAACGCCTGCTGGACGCCCTCGCCCGACACATCGCGCGTGATCGAAGGATTGTCGTCCTTGCGGCAGATCTTGTCGATCTCGTCAATGTAGATAATTCCCTGCTGGGCCTTTTCGATGTCGCCTCCGGCCGCCTGCAATAGGCGAAGTAGGATATTTTCAACATCCTCACCGACATATCCCGCCTCGGTCAGGCTGGTCGCGTCGACAATGCAGAACGGTACGCTCAGATGACGCGCCAAGGTCTGTGCAAGCAATGTCTTACCCGTGCCGGTCGGCCCGATCAGTAGGATATTCGATTTTTGCAGCTCGATGTCGCCGCGGCGTTTGGCGAGTTCGAGACGTTTGTAATGCTGATAAACCGCAACCGACAGACGTTTTTTCGATTCGTCCTGGCCAATGACATACTCGTCCAAAAAGCCCTTGATCTCGGCCGGCTTCGGCAGATTCGTCCGCGCCGCCACGGTGTCCGTCCGCTCGTCATCATTGATGATCTCGTTACAGATATCAATACATTCGTTGCAGACATACACGCCGGGGCCGGCGATCAGCTTGCGGACATCGTTTTGCGATTTACCGCAAAACGAACAAGCGAGAAGTTCTTCCGGGCGTCTGAATTGACTCATATGTCAGTTTGGCTGTTGGCAGTAGGCGGTTTGCCGTCGGCTTTTACTGCCAACTGCCTTCTGCCAACCGCCTCCTTCCTATTTGTCCCTGTGTTCAATCACCTCGTCAATCAGGCCGTATTCTTTGGCCTGTACCGGCGACAAAATGCGGTCGCGTTCGACGTCTTTTTCAACTTGGTCAAACGATTGGCCGCTGTGATTCGCGATAATTCGCGAGGTCATCTCACGCATTCGCAGAATCTCCTCGGCCATGATGCGAACATCCGTCGCCTGTCCCGAAGCTCCACCCGATGGCTGATGAATAAGTACCCGTGCATGCGGCAAAGCAAACCGTTTGCCCGGCGTCCCCGCACATAGCAGCAACGCCGCCATCGACGCACATTGGCCGACACAGATC
>JANYIL010000253.1 GCA_025362075.1 Chloracidobacterium sp. | reverse complement strand
TCGGTGTAGGCCGTCGTTTTCAGGAACCACTGTTCGAGATCTTTTTTCGTCACCGGATTGCCGCAGCGCCAGCAAATCCCGCCGCTGGCCTGCTCGTTCGACAGCGTCGCCTGGTCATGCGAGCACCAGTTGACCTGCGTTTGCTTTTTGTACGCAAGGCCCATCTCGTACATTTTCAAGAAAAACCACTGATCAAATTTGTAGTACTCGGGCCGGTGAGCGTACATCTGCCGCCGCCAGTCATAGCTGACGCCCATTCGCTGCAGTTGGCCGCGCATCGCGACAATATTCTCTTCGGTCCAGTCACGCGGATTAACCCCGCGTTTGACCGCCGCGTCCTCGGCCGGCTGGCCAAACGAGTCCCACCCGATCGGGTGCATAACATTGAAACCGTTGAGCCGCTTGTACCACGCCAACGCATCGCCCGCCGAATAATTGCGAACATGCCCCATGTGCAGGTTGCCCGAGGGATACGGCAGCATCTCAAGCTGGTAAAATTTCGGCCGCCCGTCACATTGCTCGGCCCCTTCGGCCTCGACCTCAAACGCACCGCTCTCGGCCCATTTCCTCTGCCATTTCTGCTCGATCTTTTTTGCGAAATATTTCTCGTCCATTTCGGTATGTTTAAATAAAAACTATAGTTTAGCGGATAACCTCGGGGCTATCCACTTTTTGAATTTTTAATTTTGAATTTTTAATTGCGATACGCCGCGTCGCCGGAGTGATCCAGCGAGCGGCTATCTAAGGGCGAGGCTGTTCCTGAAGAACGACATGGCTTGAATTTTAATCGATTTCGACGCAAGTGTCCAATTTTTCTTTGCAACTAAGCAAAACCGTGATATTCTTTCAAAATCTTTGAGACTTTAGGATTTTTTGCGACAAAGAACTTAATGATAAAAACACCAGTTTTGCAGACATTCGAAACGTAAGATCATGCCTTAATAGTTCGACCGTCTGCCCCGAAAAACAGGAGGCACCAAGATGGTCAACCGAATCAATAGAAATCTCGGCCGCGAGATCGACACTCTGACAAAATCCGACAAAACCGCACGAGGGCGTCTATCCCAGACACGGCCCTCCAGAAACCCGAATTCCAAACATAATCCGCCCATTGATGACGTGATCGCACACCTCGCGAATGCTCACGAAAACCGCCGCGCACGTCAGGTCACCGAGTGGGAACGGATGTTTCGCGCCAATGTGCAGCGAGCCGCGTAATGGGCAAAAAGAGGAGACGAGGAGATGAGGGGATGAGGAGCCGTGTTGCTATCGATCGGCACGCCCTCTATCTCTATCTCTTTTTCTTTTTAGTGTCTTTCGTGTGTTTCGTGGGCAAATCTTCCGCTCAGGATCTTGGAACGATCCAAACCAACATCGCTTCCGGCAATGTCGAGCTGATCCGCAACGCGCTCTTCCAGATAAAAAATCTCCACACCGAAGCCGCGTCGAGGCTTGCACTTCCCGCATTGAGCAATGCCAACCCGATCGTCCGTGCGACAGCCGCAAACGCCGTCATCTTTCTGCCGAAGGCCGAAGCGATACAGTATCTGATCCCCTTGCTCACTGACAAAACCGAATTTGTCCGCGGCGAGGCCGCATTTGCTCTCGGCGAGGTTCGCGACCCGTCCGGTGCGGTGCCGCTGATCCGGGCG
This sequence comes from Chloracidobacterium sp., assembly GCA_025362075.1. GTDB lineage: Bacteria > Acidobacteriota > Blastocatellia > Pyrinomonadales > Pyrinomonadaceae > OLB17. The sequence continues at coordinate 2,419 of JANYIL010000253.1, read as the reverse complement.
CTCGAAAAAGACAGAAGCCGCGTCGTCAAGGCCGCAGCCGCAGCCGCTCTCGGCAAGACCGGCAACCGGTCGGCCGTCGAACCCCTGGGGAAAATTTTAATCGCCAGACCAAACGAAGACAGCGAATTCCTCCGCCGCTGCTCCGCTCACGCAATCGGGATGATCGCCGAATCGGAGTTAAAACAAAAAACGACGACGACCACACCTGAGAATTTTCTGCCCGATGAATACAAAAACGGGTATGTACCGACAATTGTGCCGGGCGGACCTGTGCTTAGCCAATCGCCGGAGTTTCGCAAGGCGACAGCGATCCTTTCTAAGGTTTTGGAAAACAAAAATGAGGCCGACGACACACGTCGCGAAGCCGCCTTTGCTCTCGGTGCGATACGCGATCCCGCGTCGGCACCGCTGCTTCGCTCACATCTCAGATCGCCCGACACTTACCTCGCCGAGATCTGCAAGGAAGCCCTAATTAAGATCGAAATGAACAAATAATATTCTACCGGTCGGTCTGCCTGATAAAATCGATAAGGCGTTAGGCGATTCGCGATGTTGCACAGATAAAACTTCTTGATATTTATGCAATTTCATGTTATGCTCAAGGCTGTTTTAGAAGTAGATCTTTGACAAGCAGAAACGGCATAGGTTGAGTAAAACGACATACAAAACAGCCTGTAAGACAATGTAATATATTTTTTTAAGAAATCGCGGGACAGGGGCATTTCATCGCTGTAACTATTGCAAGTAAACGCTCTTATTTGTCCCGCTGATATAGCGGGACAAAAGCGGGACAAGATTCGGCATAATGCCCGCAAATATCATATCTACAACATTTACGGGTACTTTTAGAAAATGCTTGTCCCACGGCTAATTACGCACCTTAGGCCGTTCCGCTTTTGAAGGGAATAAAATCTTCACCTTTGACGATAGATTTGTTTTAATTAGATAAATGCAAGCAAGCCGAAAGACAATCCAAACGAAAGCCCTGCGCGAGTATTATGCCGAGGTTCGCTCGTATACAGAAAAGCTGTGCGAGCCGCTTGAGATCGAAGACTACATACCGCAGCCGGTCGTCGATGTATCGCCGCCAAAGTGGAACATCGCACACACGACGTGGTTTTTTGAGGAGATGATCCTTAAAAAATATTTGCCCGGCTACAAGGTTTTCGACGAACATTTCGGCTTTCTGTTCAACAGCTACTACAACTCGATCGGCGACCGGACCGCCCGCGATCATCGCGGAGCATTGAGCCGGCCAACAGTGAAACAGGTGTTTGCATATCGAAAATACGTCGATGAACATATGGAGCGATTGCTGTCAGAACCACCTGCGGTAGCGGGTGGTATAACCCAGCCCAGCATCGACGCTCGTGAAGCGGCCACGACTCCGCCTCATCCGGATTTGACCGCACCAAACCTTCAACCACCCGCTACCGCAGGTGGTTCTGACTTGGTCGATCTCGTAATCCTCGGCCTCAACCACGAGCAACAGCATCAGGAACTGTTTCTGACCGACCTCAAATACACGTTCAGCACAAATCCGCTGTTTCCTGTATATCGTGAGGGCTACGCTCCGGAGGAGTCAGAACCACCTGCGATAGCGGGTGGTTTAACGCAGTCCAGCAACAACCCGGGTGAAGCGACCACGACTCCGCATCATCCCGACCTGACCGTAGCCCGTCTTCAACCGCCCGCTAACGCAGGCGGTTCTGACATCGCAGCCGGTGTTTACGAGATCGGTTTTGTGGGCGACGGATTTTGCTTTGACAACGAACTCGCTCGGCACAAGGTCTATCTCGACGATTTCACGATCTCCAACCGCCTCGTGACGAACGCCGAGTTTATTGAGTTTATCGACGCGGGAGGGTATACCGACCACCGATTGTGGCATTCCGAGGGATGGGATTGGGTAAATCAGAACGGTATCGAATCTCCGCTCTATTGGCAGATTGGGAATGCGGAATGCGGAGTGCGGAGTGCGGAATCGACTGACGTAAATGCGAGCGAGTGGTATCACTATACACTCGGAGGTTTGCGAAAACTGCGGATGGACGCACCTGTCTGTCACGTTTCGTATTACGAGGCAGCGGCATTTGCCGAGTGGAAAGGAATGAGGCTCCCGACAGAGGCTGAGTGGGAGACGGCCAATGAAAAATTCAACTGGGGACAGCGTTGGGAATGGACAAACTCGGCGTATCTGCCGTACCCGGGCTTTGCCAGGGCCGCCGGTGCGGTCGGCGAATACAACGGCAAATTTATGATCAATCAGATGATCCTTCGCGGAGCCTCAGTCATCACGCCGCCGGGCCACAGTAGGCCAACATACAGAAACTTTTTCCATCCGCATTTAAGATGGCAATTTACGGGAATACGATTGGCGAAGTGAGGAATTAACCGCAGATGGACGCAGATAAACACA
>JANYIL010000238.1 GCA_025362075.1 Chloracidobacterium sp. | reverse complement strand
AGGCTGCGGGCGCCGGTGTTCATGAGGCCGGGGTTGAATGTTGAATCGGGGATGCCGCTCGTCGTGTATCCCGTGCCGAAGTGGAGTTTGTGATTTTCATTTATCTCGTAGTATCCGCCGAGCAGAAGCAGATGGACGTTTGTTGCGTTTACCGTTTGGCTGGCGGCAACGCTGCCGGTTGTGCGATCAAAGACATTTACCGTATCCAGTGACTTTTCGTAAAAAAAGTAGCGGTAGTCAAACTCTACGACTAACCGCTTGACCGGCCTCAAGGCTACGCCACTCTCGATAACCGCCGGGAAGCGGAACGGAACGCGAACGGGCAGCTTAATGGCAACGAGTTGCAGACCGCCCTGAGTGATGACCGGCTGAAAGGCATCGAGCGTTCCTGTGAGGTTGTATTGACGCTGCGATTTGTAGTTGATACCGAGCGTGACTTGGTTTGAGGGCCGCCAGTTTGCTCCGATGCTGTAGCCGACGCCGCCGATTTTTGAAACATCAAGTCGGGATTGCCGTATAATACCGATGGCTTCGATCTGCGGAATAGTCCCTATCTGGAGCAGAAAACCACGTCCAAAAATGACCGAGCCGCCCACGGAAAACCGCTTGTGCAATCGCACCGCTCCGGCAACCGTAACATCATGCGAGGCGACCTTTGTATCAAAAAACTGTGCCTGTGCTCCAAGAGCCGCCGGGTCATTGAGCTTCGACTCAAAGCCAAACTCCTGCGAAAAACCGATGCCAAAACCAAACCGGCGGCTTTTAGATGTCCAGGTAAGCTCGCCGGAAAAATTAGGGACAGCCACTATTCCCGCCGAAGTCACTGGCGATTGCAGGCCGGTCGGCGTGTAGCGTCGCTCGTATCGGAAATATGTCCCCTGCACCTCACCCATAAGCCGCCATTTCGACCGTTTAAGTGCGGCACCGAATTCCGTGTCATACTCATCTGCGATCTCGGTCAAACCGGCAATATTGTTCCGCGTAAACAGATTATCTGCATCGTTCCGGGCATTCCCGGCTCCAGTATCCATGATCGGGCTGTTGCCGGGGTAGTTAAGGCCTTGCGACATTACAGCTATGGAGAAAACCAATGCGGCAGTGATTTGTACGCTTAAGATAATTCCAGTTTTTTTACTTAACAAGTTCATTTTTATTATGCTATTCTGAGCCACGAGGCGTGAAATATGAACACTCAACTGCTTGATGAGATCCTGCGACTGCCTGTTGACGAGCGCGTCCAACTCGCCGAGAATATCTGGGACAGCGTAGAAACCGCTGAGCAGGGTGTCGCCCTTACACCCGAACAACATGCGGAACTCAACAGACGCCTCGAATATCACAAGAAAAATCCCGGTGAAATGATTCCCTGGGAAACGGCAAAAGAACGCTATCGCAATCTCGTATGAAATTTCGCGTTGAAATTTCTCCGGCGGCGGACTTTGAGATCGCAGATTCCATAGAATGGTACGAAGCACAAGAAACCGGTTTGGGGCGACGATTCGAGGCAACACTTGAATCCATAATCGAATTGATCAGACGAAATCCTAAAAAGTTTACGAAAGTCGATGGCGAAGTCAGACGAACAATTGTACGAAGGTTCCCATTCATAATTCTCTTTACTGTCACTGACGACATAATCTCTATTTTCGCCGTCTTTCATACCAGCCGAAACCCTATGATATGGCGTGGCCGTATCGACTGACTTTCCCCATGCATATGGGCGGATACTTCACCACTAAAATCGAGCCAGCGGATTGTTCCGAGTGAACAGATTATCCGCATCATTCCGCGCGTTCCCGGGAGGCGGTATCCATAACCGGGCTGTTGCCGGGATAGTTAAGACCCTGTGAGATCGTGGGTAATATAAACGCTAGTGACAGGATTAATAAAAAAAGTCCTCTTTTATGTGATTTTCAGTTCAATTCCCGCAGATCGCGACAGGCAGTAACGCGAAATCCAAGACGGCGGGGCCGGGATTCTCTAGATGATAGTCCCCCGGTTCGACAACGTATTTGGTTCCCTTTGGTAAAGTCCACGAATAGCTTTGACCGATAATGAACAGTCTCGTCTGGAAATCGCTCTTGAATTCCAGACAAAGAGGCTCTGCAATCTTTACATCTCTATTTTGACCGGACTGGAGAGAAATCTTATTTTTGTCCAGTGGTGATTGGGTAAGAGCCTTCATCACTGACAGCAAAATCAATAGAATAATTTGTAATTTGGCGATTCTCATACTCTATTCACGTACCATCCGAGCCGATCAAATTCTTCGAGGCCACGCCGAAAATACACGCGCCGATTGGTTCGCGGTCTATCGAGATGGCGACTTGCGGAATACCTGCTTTTAGAAACAGGTTAGTTAGTTCCTCATCCGACCGATGAATCAGAAACCATTGCCCGCACCATTCCATATAGTTGCGGCTGGTGTTTGACGGGTGAAAGTTGCCGACGATCATCTTGCCGCCGTCGTTTGTGCAATTCCACATTCGTTTAATGACATCAACCGCCGTGTCGTCTTCGAGATAGTCAAAGAGGCCGCCAGACCAGACGAGATCGTACTTGCGAGAAGCTTTGAACCTAAAAATATTCTGCCGTTCAAACACGATCTTTGCTTTGTCTGCATATGGCTCGACCATTTTCTCCGCGTACTTGATAGCTTCGCGGTCGATGTCGATACAGTGAAGCTCAATACGTGTCGCGTGTCCATTCAAACTCTCAAGACACTCGGCGACATCCCGGCACGGGCCGCTGGCCAGATTCAGGATCGAGATGTTTCCCGGCTTTTCTTCGACCAATTTGTTAATCGTCGCAATAAAATAGGCCTTTCGATTTCTCACGGCCTGCGGAGCTTCAAAGCGGTGAAATAATTCATCCCACTTTTCCCCCAATCCCGATGAATTAATTTTCTGCTGGTAAATCAGGTCAATAGTTAGATAATCGCCGGCATAACCAAGCGGTTTGTTTCTAGCCCTAGTTCCGAGATCACTCAAATCAAAAAATGGCGCGGTGGTTTTGAAAAACTCAGTCATTATCGTGCTTCGGTTCTCGGCAGCCTGAATCGAAAGCTCGTTAATATGAGCCAGTTTCGTCTGAAACTTTTCATAAAACTCGTCTATCGGCAAGGTTCCGATTTGCTCTAGATATCGAACAAATTCGCTGATTTTGTCGTCGATTGCACGATTAACCATTTCCGTATTTTTCCAAAACTTTATCGCGTAGCGATCTATTGACTTTAGCCGTGGGTTTAAACCCACGGTAAATGTAAAAAACAACCCGCGTCGCGTCAGCGACGCCTGATGTCTGCGATCCGTTTCAATTGTCGCTGACGCGACAAGATCGCTATTTTTTCAAGGTCCGTGGGTTAAAACACCACGGCTAAATTCAAGCCATCGCTACGCGACGGAAGCGAACGCGATTTGCTAACCTTTTTGCCACCTTATGATCCAAAAGACGTACGCATTAATTGGCCGGGTTTCTTGGCCTATTCGAGGCGCCCCAGCGGTTGATCCGACAGGTTCACCAATGTCAGCGTGTCCCTGGTTCACTGTAGTACTTGCTCGAAAACCTGGGTCATATGTTCCTTGATTTCCCTCATTGCCATTTACATGGGCAGTGTCACCGCTGTCACATACTTCGTCAAAAGTAGTGCAAATTTGTCCCGTGACCGTGGTTGACGCAGAATGGTCATGCCCAGAGTCGATATGTTTATGACTCTGCATCATATCCGGCTGCACCGAGCCAACGTCATTACCCGCGTGACCGCCTGGGTTTATTTGGGTTCGCTGGTTTGCATTCGGGTCCCGATTTGTACCACCATCCACGCCCCTAAGAAAATGTCCTCGAAGGTCTGGAAGATTAAATCTGTTTGCTCCGTCACCTCCCCAGGACGAGCCGATAACATCAAACAAGGGTTTGTATTTTTCTCGTTCAGTTGTTCGATCCAGCATTCTACCATCGCAAAGCATCCAGCCATTATCGTTCTCCCATCTCGGCAGGTCTGGTAAAAAATTTCCTCCAAAAGCCATAATTGTCCCAATCGGCGGGTGTTTATCTGCCATAATTTTATCCTCCTCGGTTATGGATGCGTTGAGAAAGCGATTTATCTGTCGCCGCATCCTTGATGGCAACAGGCGCGGGAATCACCAACGCCTTAAGGTGTTGCGGTGGCGTCTTTTTCTTGGGCGCTCGCTCGACGTGGCTGGAGTTGGCCCACTACCATAATTTCACCGCCTGGTTTTTAATTCTCAATAACATAAGAGCTGCAAGACAATCCATCTCGTACTCCGAATAGTCGCCGGGATCTTACGGTTGGCCTGTAATAGGG
>JANYIL010000234.1 GCA_025362075.1 Chloracidobacterium sp. | reverse complement strand
GAGGCGGAGCGTTATCGCCACCAACACCAGACGACACGTCGAAATCGAATCCGGTCGTAAGATTCTTCGGCTGGGCGTTCGGAGCAATATCGAGTACCCACAGATCGGGTTGCGAATAGGATTTGACGGGCTGGTTAGTCGATGCCGCAAAGGCAAATTTCTTACCGTCCGGGCTCATCGCGAGACCGCCAACGCCCAGATCGACCGTCGTGATCCTGTTCGGCACGCCGCCCGAGACCGGGATCGAATAAAGCTCCGTCTGCGGCAATTCGTAGTATTGTTCGACAACGTGCCGGGACGTGAAATAAATCATCGAACCGTCTTTGGCCCAGTTAAAATCCCCCTCGGCAAAATCTCCGCTCGTGAGTTGCGTCGGCGTCACCTTGTCCTCCGGGTTACGCGGAGCGGCGACGGTCCAGAGGTGATTTGGATGGCTAAAATCGAGATAGCCCGTGCCGTTCGAACGGTACACCGCCTTCGTTATCACGCGAACGTCGCTCTCATGGCCCTCGTTCGCCGCCGGAACGGCCGGTTTCGGGGCCGGCTGCTTGTTCATTTTCGCGATCTCTTCCGCGTTCGAGCCGCTGCTAAAAGCTATCCACTTCCCGTCCGGCGACCAGATCGGGCCACCCGCTCCGCGCGGCAGGCTCGTAAACTGAAACGAATCGCCCCCTGCCATCGAGAGCATAAATAGCTGCGCCGAAGTCTCCGCCGCCCGCACAAAAGCCAGGTACTTCCCATCCGGCGACCAACGCGGCGTCGAATCACGCATCCCGCCCGTCATCCGGTGCGGCTCGTCCGTACCGCTCGTCGAGACGGCCCAGATCGAAGTGTCGTAATTTGTCTTCGCCGCGTTCACCGTCACCTTAACAAACGCAACCGTCGCCCCGTCCGGCAAGATCTGCGGGTCCGCAACCCACGTAAAATCAAACAGGTCCTTCTCCGTCATACTCCGCCTCTGCGCGGATGCCGTGACGGCAAATACAAGAACAACTATCGACAGTCGAACAAAAAATTTTCGCATGATGCCTCCAAGTTTGGATCTCGATTTAAATATTACGGCTTAGGTTAGCAGTTTGTTTATTCATTTCAAACAACGCCTAGTTATTTTTGGCTGTGTATCGCATAACGACCACAAATGAACCACAATATCGCGATTTGTATCCGTCTGCGATACACCCCGCGAAGGCGTCAAAACCGCTAAGCACCTCGATCTACTCGACTTAAGCGTTTTTTGTCCGCTGTCCCACTGTCCCAACGTTTTTTTACCACGAGTTTTTACATTTTTGCCGACCTTTTTGCGATGGCTCTTTCGTTTTCAGCGTTTTAAATAGATACCAAATCAGTAGAATATTTCACGCGCGACTCGGACTTATTTTCAAAGACCCAAGTGCCGCTTCCATTTTAGCAGATGGTTGCATGTATATCATATCAATTTATCTGTGCAACTGACTCTACGAAGACAATTACACACATTCCCTGATCCGAATGTATTTCGGCGGGGCATTAATTCACCAAATCCAACTTCTTCAAGACGCCTTTGACAAAAATCAACGCCGCTCCAGTGAAAGCAATATGAAATTCGAGAATAGCCTTGTGCAGTTCTTCAACTGCCACCCGATCGGACCGATTTGGCATCAAATCATTCATCAAAAAGTTAAGATCTACAACGTCTGGCAGATGAAAATATATGCTGCCTACTTCACCTCTCAATTCTGAATAGAAGTCATAGTAAGGAAGTTTCAAGCCTTTTAATGTTGCGGCAGTGGATTTGGCCTCATGATCTAAATGAAAAGCACTATTTCTGATTGCCTTTACAATATCACGATGACCCTTGAACGAATCGCCGAATAATTCGCAAAGCGGTTTGAAAAACTCGTCATTTGGGTAAGCGAGACGCAAAGATTCGGCCACCTTGATCCCTTCTGCCAAATATCCGGCCGTGTTGAATAATGTTCGTACTCGGTGGTGAGCCTGTAGTTTTTCCGGAAGGGACGACAATGGATTCTTTATCAATTGATATGAGTAATCCAAGACGTTCAAACATCTCCCAATTCGGACTAATGCTATAAAATCTTTGTTGTCCCGAAGCATTTTGAATACCTTAGGCTTAAGCCTAACGACTTCCTTGTCCATGTAGAACGGATAAGAATTAGCCTTTTTCTTCCGGCCAATGGCGATGATTTTACGGGTTCTTGAGATCGGCATCAGATGTTCATCCGCGCTTATTGGACGTTACTTCGGAACCGCACCGAGAGCGGCCTGGAGGTCCTTGAGCAGTCCGACGGGCGTCCATTCGTTACCGGCGTAGATCTTGATGACCTTACCATCGGGGCCGATCACGGCGGTTCTGAGGCTGTGGTTTATCTGGGTCTTGTCGCTCGCGTCGACCTCATACCGGAGCCCAAAAAAATCGGCGATCTTTCTTACTTCGGTGTCCTTGCCGACCGCTAGCTGCCAGATTGTAAAGTCGGGCTTTACTCCCTGTCCGAGATACGCGCCGCCGTACAATTTTAATTTTTCCGGCGTGTCGTTTACCGGGTCGAACGAGATGCTGAGCAGCCGGACCTTGTCCTTTAATTGCTGATCTGCCGCAAGATTCGGGACGAGCGAGCTAAAATTGGTCGACATTTTAATACAGTAGTCCGGGAGCGGGCATTCGGCGTAGATAAAGGTGATCGCCAGCGCCTTGCCCTTATAATCCTTCATCGAAATCGGCTTACCATCCTGGTTTGTCAGCTTGAAATCGGGTACCGGCTGGCCGATCTGGGCAAAATTATTATCGATCGGCGGCCCCTGTTTATCGGGGTCATTCGCCGACGTGATCACGAGCGAATCGAGAAAATATGGGTCCGACGCCGCACTGTCGACGACGAGTTCGGCGCGGATATCCGCTCCGGGCTTGAGAACATCCCAAACAAAATCGGCGTGGATCGGAAAATCCATCGTCATCCCCTCCATATAACCGGGGATCGCATCGTGTTCGATCTTGGCCTTATGGCCGTCACGGTCGACTGATATCACCTTTCCCTTAAACGGATAGCGCTTTGCATCAGCCGAGGCATTCGCCTGGGTCTTCGGTTTCTGGCAGGCGGAAATGAACAGAATAATGGTTAAAAATAAGAAAACAGTACGCATAATATTGATGATTTTGAATGATTTCGTCGGCGTATTCAACCCGACCGGAGCGGCAAGCATCCTGCTTGCCCTACCTCGGCCGCAGGTTTTCGTCGTACATCAGCTGATACATCCGGTAGTTGGACATTACCTTGTAAACATAGTCTTTTGACTGGGCAAACATTATCTCGGGCACGTAGCGCTCTGGCAGGTTCGACCGCGAACGGGCGAGCCAGCGTTTCATGTTGTCGTCGCCGCCGTTATAGCTTGCGGCGACGGCGTCCGGCTGGTTTGGGAAAACCTTAAAAAGATCGGAGAGATATTGGGCACCAAACAGCACCGAGGTCGGTGGATAATAAAGCTCGTCCTGATCAAAATCGACCCGCCCGAGTTCGCCGCTTACCCGCGTGGAGGTTGTCGCGATAAACTGCATCAATCCACGGGCGGCGGCATTTGATCGGGCGTCCGGCTGAAACCGCGATTCCTGTCGTATGATCGCCAGCATCATCCGGGCGTCGGCCTGTCGCCCCGGTGCAAAATGCAGCAGCTCATACCTGTAAACGGCGGGATAGAGCAGATCCATCTGTCCACGCGGGATCAGCTCGACAGGATAATCGACCGGGACCTTTTTCCAAAGCGGCTCCATAAAAGCGATAGCCCGATCGCCACGGTCACCACGCAAATAATTGGTTGCTAAGGTAAATGCCTTGTCATCGGCCATCTTGGCACCATTTGCACCGGCGGCGGCCTCAGCCTCAGGCATGGCCTCGTCCATGAGGCCGAGAAACATGAGCCTTTCGGCTACGGTCGCAACCGCATCCTTTTGTGCTTTTTCGGCCAGTTTAAGATTTGGTGCCGAATAGGCCGGCAGCGTCTTGATCGCGGCCTTTAACGCCGTAAGGGCTTTTTCACGTAGGTCTGGCGTCTCAGTCAATCGCAGCAGTGCTAGAGCATTCTGCTTCCGAGCATCCGGCTCCTTGGCCTTCAGGCCCGCAGCCGATCCTCCTATCTTTTGCGAAATAAACGACCCCCCCGTCGGATCACTGCCGATCTTGTGCAATCGCTCGGTAGAGCGCCAACCGTAATATTCGGCCCGCCCGTCGGGAATGGAAAGGTAAACGTCGATCGCCTCGGCATAGCGTTTCATCTGCTCGAGGGCAAAACCCTTGAGGAACGTCACTTCAGCCGTACTTGTCCCGCCGGGAATCGCCGCTCCGCCAAGATCGGCAAAGCCTCGCAGCTTTTCGAGACGCTCCAGGGCATTTGGCCAGTCGTCTCGGGCGATGTAAATACGGGCCTCGGCAAAAATGGCGACGGCCTCGGTCACCTTACCCTTAAATGTTTCTTCGGTCTTGGCACACCATTTCAGGGCGTCCTGATCGTCGCCCTGATCCCGCATGACATCGACGATGTTGAGGTACGCCCGTTCGAGTTTTTCGTCCGCCGGATATTTATCGATAAATTTCTGGTATCGCTTTATCGACTCCTTGTGCTTGCCAACGCGAGCGTACGCAGCAGCCGCCTGGAGCAAAGCGTCTTTCGCAGAAATGGTTTCGGGATATTGCTCCAGCACCCGTTCGTACCATGTCAGGGCCTCGACGTAATTGCCCTGCTGAGCACTACCCCGTCCAATCTGAAAAGCCGCTTCCGCCGCATTTACCGTGTTTGGCGAGCTTCCAATCAACGCCTCGTAATGCAGCTTGGCATGCGCAAAATCACGATTAAATTGATAAATATTAGCCCTGCGCAGATGCTCCGCCTCGCCGATGTCGGGGGCTTTTTTCCCAAAGCCGTCGGCCCCGACATCCATGAGGTCGAGGCCTCTGGCAGCGGTATGAGCAACATCGTCCGGCTGCGCCAGATTCGGCTGTTTGTCTATCAGGGACGCGTAGATCGCTCGTGCCGGTTCCTTTTGGCCGGACCGAAAATACGCGTCGGCGAGCAGGGCCTGATCTTCCCGAAAATAACCATTCCCGGTGGCTTTTGATGAAACCGCTCCGGCGTGCTGTCCGATCCCGCCGCTTAGAATACGGATCGTCTCGCCATAATTCCCGCTTTCAAAGCTGTTTCGAGCCATTCGGTAATAGACCGGACCCGCAAGCAAACTATCCGGCGATAATAGCAATATCTCGCGCAAATAGAGCCGCTCAAGCATCAGATTGCCGGTTGAACGGGCGATCCGGGCCATGTGTGCGAGGGCGTAGGCACTCAAAACGCTGCTGCGGCCTGCCACGTTTTGATAACAGGCCATCGCGAGGGCCAATTGCCCGTCGGACTCGGCCATGCGGGCAAGCAGATAATCGTAATCATTGACTGCAAATACCTTAGGATCGTTTTTTTGCAGATCTTGCAGCTCGGCGATGGCGGCCGGATAGTTGCGGGAATTGACCAGTTCGAGGATCTTACGTTGGAGGTCGGCGACATTTTGAGGCCTTGCTTCAAAAAATGCAGCCGCAATAATTATCAAAACACCGACGAAACGTTTCATTAAGCTGATTTTAGCAAAGTTTGCCGCTTTGCGATAAAATCAGGGCAAAGAAGATATGCCGGCAACAATTTTGAGCGGAAAACCGATCGCTGAGGCGATAAAAACTGAGGTCGAAAGCGAGGTCACGGCGTTAGAGATCGAACACGGTATTCGCCCGTGCCTGACCGTCGTGCGTGTCGGGTCCGACCCCGCGTCCGAGGTTTACGTCACCAGCAAGGTAAGGACGGCGGCTGAACTCGGCATAATTTCTCAGCATCATCATCTACCGGCGGAGACGAGCCACGAGGATCTGCTTCGACTGGTCAATGAACTCAATGCCGATAACAATATCGATGGCATTCTCGTCCAGTTGCCGTTGCCAAAGCACATAAACGAACGCGAGATCATTGAGGCGATCGATCCGACAAAGGATGTCGACGGCTTTCACCCGGTAAATGTCGGCAAGCTGTCGCTCGGCTATCCATCTCTAATCCCTTGCACGCCGGCCGGAGTAATCGAGATATTAAAACGCACCGGCATTGAGATCGCGGGAAAACATGCCGTCATCGTCGGCCGCAGCAACATTGTCGGCAAGCCGATGGCCGCTATCCTGCTCCAGGAAAATGCGACGGTTACGATCTGCCATTCGCGAACCGCCGATCTGCCGTCGATCACGCGGCAGGCCGATATTCTGGTCGCCGCTATCGGCCGCGCTGGATTTGTCTGCGGCGAGCACATTCGCGACGGAGCAACCGTCGTCGATGTCGGCATAAATCGCGTCTCGGACATCGAAGCGGTAAGCAGATTTTTCAATGGCGACGAACTTGCCAAACGTTTGCAGGCCGTAGAGACTCGCGGATCGACCCTCGTAGGAGATGTAAACCCGAAAGATGCGATGGCAAAAGCGGCTTACTTCACCCCCGTCCCCGGCGGCGTTGGATTGCTCACAGTGGCAATGCTGATGAAAAATACGGTCAAGGCCGCAAAAACCCGAAGAATAGAATGGCCGCAAAAAGGCTCAAAAAGCGCAAAATAATTGCTTTTTTTTGCGTATTTTGTGCCTTTTTGCGGCAATAAAAAATATGAACTTTGAAGAATACCAATCCGAAGCCAGTCAAACGGCCCTTTACCCCCGGCGA
>JANYIL010000158.1 GCA_025362075.1 Chloracidobacterium sp. | reverse complement strand
CTGACGAAACGTTGCCATAAGTAAGCGTCAGTTGGTCCGCACTCTCACCGACATATTGCATCAGCGATTGCAGGTCCTTGAGATCGATCAGCAGCATCCCGTTGTCGTCAGCGTATTTGAACGCGATCGCCAGCACCCCTTCCTGCGTCTCGTTTAGCTGCAGCATCCGGGCAATGAGCAGCGGGCCCATCTCAGACACGGTCGCCCGCAGCGGGCTGCCCTGCTTGCCAAAAACGTCCCACAGCGTCGCCGGAAACTGCTCAAATACCGGAGTGATGCCCAGCTGCTCATTTCGAGCATCGATCTTCGGATTGCCGCCGCCGATCTGCGTCACGCCGGTCAGGTCGCCCTTGATGTCCGCCATAAAAACAGGCACGCCGCGATTGCTAAAGCCCTCAGCCATTCGCTGTAAGGTCACGGTTTTTCCGGTTCCCGTAGCACCAGTGATAACGCCGTGACGGTTGGACATCTGCGGCAAAAGGTAGAATTCGCTGGCCTCATGTTTGGCAACGAGTATTGGTTCTGTCATATGTAAAATGGTCCTTAAAGTTAGATCAAAGCTAAAAAGAAAATTGTCACATCGCGTGGGACACGATTTATCGAAGATTGCCGTAAAACATTGCAGGCATTGTATTTATCAAAGTTATTTCAAATTTTGTCCCGCTTGTCCCATCGTTGTCCCACGCCCGCGTGGGACAGTCTAAATGTTGTCATTATTGACCTTATGTTTATTTTTTTGCTCTGTCCCACGACTTTTCAAAAAAAGCGCCACACGTGTGCCACAAATCGCGAAGTTCAAACATCTCGAGATTGATCACAAACCTCAATCTCCGACGGCCTGGTTCTCCGTCGATAACACTCTAGCATACGTTGCGTGTATTGTCAATTATATTATCTATGCAACGCCAACGGTCCTACTTTTGTGTTTTAAAAAAATGCACAAGACCACGCGTAAGCAAGGGCGATACATTCAACGTCGTGTATGTTACGCCCTTGCTTACGCACGGGCGTGTGCAACACGAACACCACTCTCTTAGGATATTACCCATCAATACTTCTCAACAATTCTGATATTTCCAATGCCGGGGTTTACCCTCGGTGAGCCATTCGATGGCGGTCGCGAGGCGTTTTTCGCGAGTCGCGTCGGTCTTTGCCTCGGTTACCCATTCGACATAGTCTTTCTTTTTCGAGTACGGAAAATTGTTAAACGTCTCGGACGCAAGGGCGTTGGTCTCGAGGGCGGCTATCAAAATTTCCGGCACCACGAGTTCTTTCTTTTCGCCGGACGGCTTGGGCCGGGCGACCTTGACGCCGTCGAGATTTAGTTTCATCGCGTCGAGGATGAGCTTTTTCATCGTCTTGTCGTCCGGCAAATCGGATATTTTGGTCAATCGGCCAAAGCTGCCCATCGCGGTCTTTTCCGCCGGAAAAGCCGCATCGTCAATGAGCGACTGTTTCCAAAAACCGAACGCGCAATGCTCATTGAACGCAGCCATCGAACACATCATCCCTTTGTAATCAAAATGCGGAAAACTCCACTTTTTTGTCTCGACCACGTCGGGGCAAGCCTCGTGAACAAGCGCCCTGATATGGTTCAAGATCGGCTTGGCAAAATCCTTTGATTTCTCGACATAAGTGTCGACAAATGGGTCGATCGTCGGCATGAAAAAAAACTCCTCCGTTCTTTAAGTGCACGGTATTATATACGATTT
This sequence comes from Chloracidobacterium sp., assembly GCA_025362075.1. Lineage (GTDB taxonomy): Bacteria > Acidobacteriota > Blastocatellia > Pyrinomonadales > Pyrinomonadaceae > OLB17. The sequence continues at coordinate 2,911 of JANYIL010000158.1, read as the reverse complement.
TCCTTGCGGATAACCAATTTTAACCCCGACCATTTTTCGTCAACCGCACACACCTTGATATCGACGAGGCCGAGCGGAAAGGCCGCCTCGCGAACCGTGTCCTCGGTTATCTCGGTCGGCAATTTCGCCGACTTTTTATACCACGAGACCCAGATCGAGCCATCCTGCTTTATTAAACGAATGCATTCCGCAAGTTTCCCAAAAAGCTCGTGTCGGGAATTCGTGAAAATATGGATGAGGTCGGTTTCGTTATGCGATGTGTGTTTCGCCCTTGCTGACGCGTTGACCGCTGCATCATGGATCGTTACGTTTTCGGGAATCGGCGTAAGCAGATCGGCATAATCGTCCGGCGTATTCACGGTTAGGACGGCGAAACCCTCTTTGATCCCGAGTTTTTTTGCGAGCGGCGTGCCCGAATAACCAATCGTCATCGTAAAAAGAATTTACCACAGAGACACCCAGTTCAATGATGGCCCATGCAAAGCTAGATTTTACTCCGCGTTATTTGTTTATTGGAAGCAAGTATTCGATAATCAATAGTTTTGGATAGCTACTAGACTTTATATAGGTTTGCGTCCCAATTTAACAAGGTAATATTTATTGTTTCCGTCGGTAATCGGCGGGGACAAAGAATGATCACAATATGAATGATTACGTAATTTATTTAGCGCCCGCTCTCGGTGTTCTCGGATTGATCGTAATGGCGGTCAAGTCGGCCTGGGTCAGTAAACAGGATGCCGGCGACGCTAAGATGCAGGAGCTTGCCGGTTATATCGCCGATGGAGCGATGGCTTTTTTGAAAGCTGAGTGGAAGGTACTCAGCATTTTCGTGTTGGTAACGGCGGCATTGCTTGCCTACTCGGGCACAGTCCATACCGTTAACGGCCGCGAGATACACTCGAGCTGGGTCATCTGCATTGCGTTTATTATCGGAGCTGTTTTCTCGGCGACCGCCGGATACATCGGCATGAAGGTCGCGACCAAGGCCAACGTCCGCACAACTCAGGCGGCCCGCACGAGTCTGAAACAGGCATTGAAAGTGTCCTTTACGGGCGGCACGGTAATGGGGCTCGGCGTGGCAGGCCTGGCGGTGCTGGGTTTGGGAGGTTTGTTCATCGTCCTCCTCGCGGTATTTGCCGGACTCGGTGCCAATCAGGTGAAAACCGCTATCGAGGTACTGACCGGGTTCTCGTTGGGGGCCGAATCGATCGCATTATTTTCGCGTGTTGGCGGCGGCATCTATACCAAGGCGGCCGACGTCGGGGCCGACCTGGTCGGAAAGGTCGAAGCCGGAATTCCCGAGGATGACGTCCGCAACCCGGCGACGATCGCCGATAACGTGGGTGACAACGTCGGTGATGTGGCCGGCATGGGAGCCGACCTTTTCGGTTCATATGTCGCGACCATTTTGGCAACGATGGTTTTGGGTCAGGAGATCACAGTAAAGGATGCGTTCGGCGGGATGTCACCTATTCTTTTACCGATGGTTATCTGCGGCCTCGGTATTGTTTTCTCGATCATCGGAACCTTATTTGTCAGGATCAAGGACGAGACCTCAAGCGTCCAAAGTGCTTTGAACGTAGGAAACTGGACCTCAATGCTGCTGACGGTAATCGCCTCGTTCTTTGTCGTATGGTGGATGCTGCCGAACGGTCCGATCACGCTGCGCTCGATCAGCTTTAACAAATGGGGTGTTTTCTTTGCGATAGTCGTCGGAACGGTTGTCGGTGCGATCATGAGCTTTGTAACCGAATACTACACGGCGATGGGTAAAAAGCCGGTGCTCTCGATCATTCAGCAATCCGGCACCGGTCACGCCACCAACATCATCGGCGGTCTCGCGGTCGGCATGAAATCGACAGTTATACCGATCCTGACGTTGGCCGCCGGCATTATGAGCTCGTATTATTTTGCCGGCCTGTACGGCGTTGCTATCGCGGCCGCCGGAATGATGGCGACCACGGCAATGCAGCTTGCTATCGATGCCTTCGGGCCGATCGCGGATAATGCTGGCGGCATCGCGGAGATGAGCCAACTGCCACCCGAAGTTCGTGAGCGTACCGACAATTTAGATGCGGTCGGCAACACTACTGCCGCAACCGGAAAAGGTTTTGCGATTGCTTCAGCAGCTCTAACCTCATTAGCCTTATTCGCAGCCTTCGTTGGTATTGCCATGCCCGAAGGATCACAACACATTGATATTTACAAAGCGAATGTCCTGGCCGGGCTATTTGTCGGCGGCATGATCCCGTTCATTTTCTCGGCGTTGTGCATCCAGGCGGTCGGCAAAGCGGCGATGGATATGGTGAATGAGGTTCGCCGCCAGTTCCGCGAGATACCGGGCATAATGGACTACACGACAAAGCCGGAGTATGAAAAATGCGTCGCCATCTCGACCAAGGCTTCTATTCGCGAAATGATGCTGCCGGGGGCAATTGCTTTGATCACGCCGGTACTGGTCGGCTTTATCTTCGGCCCTGAGGTTTTGGGCGGCCTGCTGGCCGGAGTCACGGTTTCGGGCGTGTTGATGGGCATTTTCCAATCAAACGCCGGTGGTGCCTGGGACAACGCCAAAAAGTCGTTTGAAAAGGGCGTCGAGATCAACGGCGAGATGCACTACAAGAAATCGGAACCGCACAAAGCGTCCGTTACGGGCGACACGGTAGGCGACCCCTTCAAGGATACCTCCGGCCCGTCGATGAACATCCTGATCAAACTGATGTCGATCGTGTCGCTGGTGATCGCTCCGTATATTTATGGGATCGGTCAGTAGAGCAACGACCAGGTAAAAAAGCCACGTTCAGTGGCTTTTTTTATTTCTCCATCAGTCCAATAAAACGCTCAAATAAATACTCGGAATCATGCGGCCCAGGAGCCGATTCCGGATGGTATTGGACGGAAAACACCGGCA
>JANYIL010000214.1 GCA_025362075.1 Chloracidobacterium sp. | reverse complement strand
ATTTTGCATCCGACAGTCATGAAGTTTGGCGGTACGTCCGTAGGGGACGTGGCCGCATTTGAGCGTGTTTTCCATATCGTTTCGACGCAGATCGAGAAGCATCCCGTCGTGGTGGTTTCGGCAATGACAAAGGTGACGGATGCGCTGCTTGCGGCGTTTGAGACGGCAAAAAAAGGCGATCCGGCCGAGGCGATCCATTCGCTTGAACTGCATTTTGAGCGGCATCTCGAGGTGACCCGGGAATTTAATATAGCCGAGGAATCGAACCCGTTTTTAAGCGACCTTAATTACGCGCGCGAAGAGCTTGCGGACCTCCTGAGGCGCGTTTCCCGACGCAGCCTGCCGCTCTCGATGCTAAAAGATGCCGTTGTCTCGTATGGCGAACAGCTTTCGTCGCGTTTGCTGGCCGAAGTACTGAAATCGAAGGGGATTAACGCCCGCCAAGTCGATTCCCGGCGGCTGATCGTGACGGATGATGAATACGGCGCTGCACAGCCCATCACTGACGAGACGGAGAAGCTGGTAAAACTTGAGCTTGAGCCGATGACCGGCTCCGGCGAAGTGCCGATCATGGGCGGTTTTATTGCAGCGAGCCGAGGCGGCGAGACGACGACGCTTGGGCGCGGCGGATCTGATTATTCAGCGGCTCTGATTGCGGCGGCTTTGCGTGCTGCCGAATTGCAGATCTGGACTGACGTGACCGGCGTGATGACCTGCGACCCGCGCATCTGCGACCAGGCCCGGACAATTCCGGTCCTTTCATACGAAGAGGCGGCCGAGCTTGCATATTTCGGGGCTAAAGTTCTTCACCCGAAAACGATTAAACCCGCCGTCGATCATAGCATTCCGGTTCGTGTTTGCAATACGTTCGAACCGGACTCGGTCGGCACGATGGTACTGGCGGATTCGGCCGAGGCACCGAACAAGATCAAGTCGATCGCCTACAAAAAGAACATCACCATCCTGCGTATCACATCGGCCCGGATGCTCGGCAGCTACGGCTTTATGAGCGCGTTGTTTCAGATCTTTGAGCGTTACCGAAAGGTGATCGATGTCGTTTCTACCTCTGAAGTTTCGGTTGCCCTGACGCTCGATAATGCCGATTCGCTAGAACAGATCGTTACGGAACTCGAACGACTCGGCGACGTAGAGGTCGACCCCGGCTACGCTGTCATCTGCGTTGTCGGCGAAGGCCTCCGCGAAGGCACCGGCCTCGCCGCGAAGGTTTTTTCAACCATCCACGACGTAAATATCGCACTAGTCTCACACGGAGCATCGAGCGTGAATCTGACGTTTGTAATCAAGGAAGAATTTGTGACGGCTGCGATAAAAAATCTGCATAAAGCCCTTTTCTGATTTCCTTTGTGCTCTCTGTGCCTCTGTGGTGAAATTCCTATGGATCTATTGGAACTAACAAAATCTCTCATGAGCATCCCTTCGGTTTCCGCCGAAGAGGAAGTGGTCGGGTTTTATCTGCGCGACTACCTTGAATCGCTTGGCTGGACGGTGGAACTTCAAAAGGTTTCGGAGAATCAGAACAATGTCATCGCGTATCTGAACGACACGCCGCGAGTTTGGCTGTCGACGCATATGGACACGGTGCCGCCGTTTATTGAGCCGACCGAAGACGATGAGAAGATCTACGGACGCGGATCGTGCGACGCCAAAGGGATAATCGCGGCTCAGATCGTCGCGGCTGAAAAATTAAGACAAGAGGGAATTGAGGACATCGGTCTGCTCTACACGGTCGAGGAGGAGCGGGCTTCGACCGGAGCTAAGGTCGCGAACGGTCACCCGATCGCCGCGAAATGCGAATACCTGATCAATGGTGAGCCGACGGACAATGATCTGGCGATCGGTTCGAAAGGAGCTTTCCGGGCGAAGATCAAAACGAAGGGAAAGGCAGCCCATTCGGCGTACCCGGAGCAGGGCGACTCGGCGATCGAGAAGCTGCTCGATATTCTCGAAGATATTCGGCACACCAAGTTTCCAAATGACGATTTTTTTGGCGAGACGACGTGCAACATCGCAACGCTCGGCGGCGGCATCGCTCTTAATGTAATTCCGCCGAACGCCGAGGCCGGCATTCTGATCCGTCTGACAACGCCCGACGAGCCGATCCACCACGCGCTTGAGAGCCTGATCCGCGACCGCGGCGAACTCGAAGTCATATCCTACAGTCTGCCGGTCAAGATGCTGGCGATAGACGGCTTCAAGCAAAAGGTCGTCAGGTTTACCACCGACATCCCGCACCTCGGCAACTGGGGCCGGCCGCTCCTGCTCGGTCCGGGATCGATACTTGTAGCACATACTAAGGACGAATTTGTGCTGAAGAAAGATCTCGAAACGGCGGTGGGGCTGTATGTCGATTTGGTTAAAAGATTACTCACCACTGAGGAACTAAGATAGTATTTAGATTCCTTGCTCTGAGCTTTCTGTGACTCGGTGGTGAAATAATTTTATGAAAACGCCGCAGTTTTCACCTGATAGTTTTCCCCTTGCGGAGATTTACAAATCGGCTGGTGCTGGCCGTGTCAGTGGTCTCTGAAGAAAGTATAATGTTGACATCGATGAGCGATATTGTCGGGATTGAGGTTCGTCGCCTTCGGTTATGGGTTGTGGGTTTGGTCATTTCCTGGGGTTCCATTCGCTTTGCTCATTGCACCCCAGGCTTTATAGGTTTGTTGCCGTTAGCGACGAAGGCACGCTGCTAGAGTTAATTCTATGAAAATACTATTTACCTTTTTGTTTACACTGATTTTGTTTTCCTCTCTTTCGGCGCAGATCAAACCGCCGACTGAAACGGCCATGAGCCGCTTTTTGCGTTACGTCAAGATCGACACGCAGTCGGCTGAGGATCAGCCTGCTCCGCCGTCGACGAAGAAGCAGTTTGATCTGGCTCGATTGCTGGAAAAAGAGCTGAAGGATCTCGGCGTCAAAAATGTTCGCGTGAGCGAATTCGGCATTGTTTACGGCATGGTGCCGGGGAATTTGGCGGACAATTTTAAGGTTCCGACGGTTGGATTTATGGCTCATATGGACACGTCGCCGTCGGTTTCGGGTCGAGAGGTTAACGTCAATATCGTCAAAAATTATCAGGGCGGCGACATTGTTTTGCCGAACGATAAATCGCAGATCATCACCGCCGCGAAAAATCCGGATCTCAAAAATCTGATCGGCGACGACATCATCACGGCGGACGGCACGACGCTGCTCGGGTCGGATGATAAATCGGGCTGTGCGGAGATCATGACGATGATCGATACGCTCAGTCAAAATCCGCAGATCAAGCACGGCAACATTGCTGTCGCGTTCACGCCCGACGAAGAGGTTGGCGGCGGCATTGATAAATTTGAGATCGAGGCATGGGGAGCAAAGTTTGCCTACACTGTCGATGGCGAGCAGCTGGGCGATATTTCGAATGAGACATGGTCAGCCCGGACGGCGACCGTTACGTTTCATGGCAAGAATACGCATCCTGGAACGGCGAAGGGCATCATGATAAATTCGATGTACGCTGCGGGCAATTTTCTGGCGACGTTTCCGAATGAGGCCAAATTCCGTCCTGAAAATACAGAGGGCCGCGTTGGATTTGTCCATCCATATTCTTCGGCGATGTCGGAAGAGACAACTACGATCAAGATACTCATCCGCGATTTTGACCTGAGCGGCGTTGCGGCAAAGGAAACTTTGCTAAAGAGCATAGTCGCCAAAACGCAGAAAAAATATCCGACTGTAAAGATCGATTACGAATCCAAGCTCGGCTATCTGAACATGAAAGAGGTACTCAAGAATTACCCGCAGCTAACGGACTACGCGATTGAGGCCGCCAAACGAGCCGGCGTTCCATCCGAACTGCGTCCGATCCGCGGCGGCACGGACGGCTCGAACCTCACTGCCCGCGGCCTTCCAACGCCGAACCTATTTACCGGCGGTCATAATTTTCACGGCAAGCTCGAGTTTAATTCGCGAAAGGGGTTGGAAAAAACCACGGATACGCTCGTAAATCTGGTGCAGATCTGGGCGGAGAAAAAATAGTCGGCAACCGCCTGCGTAAGCGGGCGGAATGGACCTTAGACAGAATTTAGCCGCAGATAAATGCAGATGACGCAGATAGAGCAATTTCTATATCTGCGTCATCTGCGTTTATCTGCGGTCAATTCTTTTACGACGTATTTGCCGCCCGCTTACACAGGCGGTTCTGACTTACTTGTACAAATCCGGAAATCTAGTCTTCAGGTCCGCAACCTTTGGAGCGTCGTTGACGACGATATAAGGCTGGTTCGGATGATGGGCAAGATAATCCTGATGATATGCCTCAGCATCATAAAATGCCTTGAGGGGCACGACCTGGGTCACGACCGGCTTTGAAAACGTTTTTGATTTCTCCATCGTTTCCATGTACGCGGCCGCCATGGTTTTTTGCTCGTCGTTAGTGTAAAAGATCACCGACCGGTATTGCGTACCGGTGTCGGGGCCCTGCCGGTTGAGTTCGGTGGGGTCATGGGCAACTGAAAAGAAAACGGTCAAAAGCTGCATGTAAGTGACCTTGGCTGGGTCATACGTTATCTTGACCGACTCGGCGTGACCGGTGTTGCCCTCGCTCACCAGATCATAATTTGCGGTTTTCGCCTCGCCGCCGGAGTAGCCGGATTTCACATCGGTTACGCCTTTGACGTGTTCAAATACGGCTTCGAGGCCCCAGAAACAGCCGCCCGCGAAAACCGCAGTCTGTAGGCCACTTGTGTTCGAGGCTGGGGATTCCGCCAGCGTCGGCGTGTCCGGCACAACGATCTGGGGCGAAGACCTAACCACGTTGCACGCTATCGACGTACTCATCAATACGAATGAAATAAATTGCAAAAGATAAGTTGTCATAAATCCTCTCTGCTATTGAATTCGCGCTTTCGCTTCATATCGGATTCAATCTTTAATATACTCATTAAAGCATAAAGACGCTCCGACCTAACTTTAAGATGCTTGGGAACGTCGGAAATATTCCCGTTCCCGACATCGTATTTGAGACATAATGACTGACGATACGATCATAAACTCGTCGAAGGCTCCCGAACCGGTCGGATTGTATCCTCATGCCCGCCGGGTCGGAAATCTGCTGTTCCTTTCCGGCGTCGGGCCGCGTGAGCGGGGAACGAAGCAAATACCCGGTGTCGCGCTTAACTCCGCTGGCGAGATCGTGTCATACGACATCGAAATGCAATGCCGGTCGGTGTTTCGGAACGTCCGGTTCATCGTTGAGGACGCCGGCTCGTCGTGGGAAAACATCGTCGACCTGACGGTTTTCCTGACCAATATGAAAGATGATTTTGCGGTATATAATCGTATTTACGCCGAATATTTTGCTGATAACCGGCCGTGCCGGACGACCGTCGAGGTCAACGCGCTGCCGACGCCGATCGCGATCGAATTGAAGGTGATAGCGACGATTGATTGAATGACATTTGAGATTCGAAAAGCGGACGCAAGCGATATTTCGGATATCTCCGCGCTGATCGCTGAATCGGTGCGCGGTCATGGAAAAGGCTATTATTCGGACGAAAAGATCGAGCTTTCGATCGGGTCGGTTTTCGGGGTTGACACTGAATTGATCGCGGACGACACCTATTTTGTTGCCCAGATCAACAAAAGAATCGTCGGATGCGGAGGCTGGAGCAAGCGGCGAACCCTCTACGGAGCAAGTGTTTACGAAAGCAATCGCGATTCGGCCTTACTTGACCCGGTAACCGATACGGCAAAAATAAGGGCATTTTTTGTTCACCCGGACGCCGCCAGACAAGGCATCGGAAGGGCTATTTTGGCCGCATGTGAAGCGGAGATCAGGGCGAGCGGGTTTAGCTCGGCCGAAATGATGGCGACTCTGCCGGGAGTTCTGCTGTACGCGGCTTGCGGTTATTCAGGTGACGAATCCGTAACGGTGCCGGTCGGGAATGATCTGTCGGTCGAATGCGTCAGGATGACCAAAATGATTTAGTGAAAAGGAGCAATTATGATACAAACCACAGGATACGCAGTCAGTGGGCCGGAAGCCGAGTTCGAAGTGCTTAATTTTGAGCGCCGCGAGGTTGGCCGGGCCGACATTTTGATCGAGATACTTTTTTGCGGCATCTGCCATTCGGACATACATCAGGCCCGCGGGGAATGGGGTAATTCGACCTATCCGATGGTGCCCGGACACGAGATCGTCGGCCGCGTCGCTCAGGTCGGCGGCGATGTGACGAAATTTGCCGTCGGCGACATCGCCGGCATCGGATGCTTTGTTGATTCATGCCGGACGTGCTCGAGCTGTACGGCGGATTGCGAGCAGTTTTGCAAGGTCCACTGCTCGGCCACCTATAACGGCAAGGAGATGGACAAAACGACTCCGACTTACGGCGGTTACTCAAAACATTACGTGGTTGACGAGGCCTATGCCCTCAAGATCGCGGCTGATCAAAACCTTGCGGCGGTCGCACCGCTGCTGTGCGCGGGCATCACGACGTATTCGCCGCTCAAGCGTTTTAATGCCCGTCCCGGGCAAAAGGTCGGCGTCGTTGGCCTCGGAGGGCTCGGTCACATGGGCGTAAAACTCGCGGTTTCGATGGGAGCGGAGGTTACCGTTTTCAGCACGTCTCCATCGAAAAAGGAAGACGCCCTAAAGCTCGGTGCCCATCATTTCGTCTTGACGACCGATCCGGCACATCTCACGCCGCTAAAAGGCACTTATGACCTGATCGTTGACGCAGTCTCGGCTGACCATGACCTGAATATTTATCTCAGTTTGCTGGCGATCAATGGCGTGATGGTAATGGTCGGCCTGCCGTCCGATCCGCCGTCATTCAGACCGTTTTCGCTGCTCTCAAACAACCGTTCGCTCGTCGGTTCGAGCATCGGCGGCATCAAGGAGACGCAGGAAATGCTAGACTATTGTGCCGCCCACAACATCACGTCCGACGTCGAGGTGATCCCAATGGAACGCGTCCCCGAGGCGTACGAGCGAACCATCAAATCGGACGTTCGCTATCGCTTTGTGATCGATCTGAAATCGTTTTAAATATGCCAAAATACGTCGCCCTGCTCCGCGGCATTAATGTCACGGGAAAGAACATGATCAAGATGGAAACGCTCCGTGCGACATTTGAGTCGCTTGGATTTAAGGATGTAAAAAGTTATATCAACAGCGGGAATTTGATCTTTGAAACGGCCAAAACCGATGACGGAAAGCTCGCGAAGAAGATACACGACGCCATTCAGAAAGAGTTTGGCTTTGATATCTCCGTAATGGTTCGAACGATGGCCGAGATCGAAGAGATCGTCGCGTGGAACCCTTTTGAGGGGCAGTTTGAAAGCCCTAAGGATGTCCATGTTTTTTTCCTGAACGATAAACTGACCGATGAGCAGGAGGCTTTACTACTCGCGCAGGGCAACGAAAATGAGATATTCGCGATCTTGGGTCGCCACGTGGCTTGTCTGCTCAAGATCCATATTACGGATAGCGCGGTCGGCAAAGGTTTTATCGACAAAAAGCTAAAAGTCGCTGCAACGGGACGGAATTGGCGGACTGTTAGTATGATCGCTGAGATGGGATCAAGAGGGGAACGCGGGCACGTCAATGCAGTCCGAAAGGAAAAAATAAAACGGGCGAGCTTACAGGATGACATAAAGGCCGGATCGATTGAGAACGCCGAACGTGATACAGAGATTGTGAACGACTGGCCGTAACTTAATGAAAAGTTAATTCGAAAAACAGGAAAAGGCGCCTTTCAGACATTTTCTCCCAAATATCCTTACTTTATTACCGTCTAAACCGAAAGTATTCATCGAGCGGATGCTTTTCACCTTTTAGCATGGCCGAGACCATTTCCATACCAACCACCGAAAACGTAATCCCGTTACCACCGAAACCAAGAACGAAATATGCGGATGGGAAATTAGGATGTTCACCGATGTAGGGTAAGCCGTCCTTTGTCTCGCCGAATGTCCCGGCCCAAGCAAAATCCGTTCTAAATTTCAAGGTCGGCATCAGCCGTTTAAGTTTCTTTTCGAGCCTCACCGACTTTTCGCCAATGAGCGAATCGCGTTTTTGCGTGTCGACAAAATCCTCATCCTCGCCGCCGATCAGGATGCGGTTATCGTCAGTCGTTCTGAAGTAATCGTAGGGTTTTGCCGTATTCCAAAAGACGGTTTGGCTCAGATATGAATGGTCGTCCTCGGACACCTCGCCGACAATCGCGTATGTCGAGAGCAGGTCGACAAACTTGTCCCTTATCATTTCGGTGCTCTCGAAACCCGTGCAGTAAACTACCTTTCGAGCTTTGATAAGGTTGCCATATTCGGTCGTGAAACGCGCTCCTGCCCGATTATGCTCGGATTTGACCAAATTCGTTTTGTCATAGATCGCCAGACCCCGTTTTTGATTGAATTTAAGGATCTCATGCACGAAGCAAAACGCGTCGATGCTGCCGCCCTGACTGGACAAAATACCGCCAAATGTTCCTGTCAACGAAAACTGCTCTTCGATTTCGTTAGGGTCAAGCCAGATTACGGGAAATCCGTGTTTCTCGCGGGCGTCAAACTCCTTTCGCAATCTCACAACATCTTTCTTTAACGCGGCAAAATAAAGAGAATTCTTTTTCTTATACCCACACTTTGAGCGGATCTCACGCGAAATTTTCCCCAGATCGTCGATCGCATCAAAACACGCACGGTAGCTTGCCAGCGCGCCCCTTTCACCGATCATTTCAGTTAACTCGTACAAAGAGGTATCGATCTCATACTGAAGCATCGAAGTCGTGGCCGACGAGCTGCCATGCGCAATCTCACGCCGGTCGACGAGCGTCGTGTTATAACCTTCGGCAACGCATTGATGGGCGATCAAGCTCCCCGTAATGCCGCTGCCGACAACGAGAATGTCCGTTTCAATATCGCGGTCGAGCGACGGATACGAGTCGATCAAGCCATTTTTTACCAGCCAAAATGGCTCACTCGACCTCAATTTCATTATTTACCCCCGCGATTCTACTATCCCGTTGATTGTATACTGTTGGAAAGCAAATTAAGATATTAATCAAATCAGACCTTTTTTATGTCAATTCGCCGCCCGTTCAATTTCAAACAGTGGATAGACGAACACAGGCATTTGCTTAAGCCGCCCGTCGGGAATCAGTGTGTTTATGACGACGACGATTTTATCGTGATGGTCGTCGGTGGGCCTAATTCTCGCAAAGATTTCCATTGGGACGAGGGCGAGGAGTTATTCTACCAGCTCGAAGGCGATATTACGGTCAAAATACAAGAGGACGGCAAAGCTGTGGATGTGCCGATCCGCGAAGGCGAGATGTTTCTGCTGCCGCCGCGCGTTCCTCACAACCCCATCCGCGGGGCCGACACCGTTGGCCTGGTCATCGAACGCAAACGCCGCGACGGAGAACTCGACGGCCTGCTCTGGTTTTGCGAAAATTGTAACGCAAAACTATACGAAGAATATTTTCAATTGACGGACATCACAACGCAGTTTCAGGGCGTTTTTGCCAAATTTTACGGACACCTGAGTCTGCGAACGTGCGAGAAATGTGGCGCGGTCATGGAGCCGCCGGAGTAAAAGAGGTGCCCACGAAACATACGAAAGGCGCGAAAAAAGATCAAAGCTGAGCCATGATAACCGAATCTAAATATTCAGCTTCTTTTCGTGCTTTTCGTGCTTTTCGTGCTTTTCGTGTGTTTCGTGGGCAAAAGATTTTCTGAATGCGGCGGGAGTATTAGTCGGCCGGTGATGCGGACGTGTAGGCGACGGTGGCGGCAACGGCGGGTAAGGTGAAAAGTTGAGGCCGGAGACGGAGGTTGAAGAGCGGCCGTTTCGTTGCACAATGGCGCACTTTAAGGCCAGCATCGGGCGTTTTTTTCGAAAAGACACATTGCGAAGCGATCTTTTCAGCGGGAAATCATCGAAAAATTGCAATAAACAAACTTTTAGCCCTCTCGAACCTACCAGGCTTTGTAAATATTTGTAAACTTTGTGTTCCGGCCCCCATATTAGTTGCAGAATAGAAAAAACTGTCCTAAATTGATACCAATTCGAAGCTAAAGTGAAGTCTACTTTTGTTGTTTCGCGCTAATCCACATTCTGTCTTCAGAGGACCAAACACGATGAAAATACTACGCGCCCGAAATGGGTTTTTTGTCTTTTTCTTACTACTACTATCGGTCGTTGTTTCTGTAACGGCCCAGCCGAAACCCAAGGCGACGCCAAAGGGTAAAACGCCAGACGCAAGGCCGGCCGCCACTCCGACAGCGACGCCGGCCCCGGCGCCTGCGAACACTTTTCAATCGGCCATATCGAGCCTGAAATTTCGTGAGATCGGGCCCGCGACGATGGGCGGGCGTATCGACGATATCGAGGTTGTGCCAAACGATCCAAAGACGATCTATGCCGCAACCGCAGCCGGTGGCATCCTGAAATCGATCAACGGCGGCACCTCGTGGAACTATCTTTTTGATAAAGAGTCAGTTTCGAGCATCGGTGATATAGCGATCACGCCATCGAACACGTCAATTATTTGGGCGGGATCGGGCGAAGCGAATAACCGCCAGAGCTCGTCATGGGGCAACGGCATCTATAAGTCACTCGATGCCGGCAAGACCTGGAAGAACATGGGTCTCGCGGGCACGATGCACATCGCGCGGATCGTCGTTCACCCGACCAATCCGGATATCGTATGGGTTGCAGCAACCGGCAATCTCTGGGCAGCCAGCCCGGAACGCGGAGTATTTAAGACCATCGATGGCGGCAGGACTTGGACGCACGTTCTAAAGGTCAACGACGACACCGGCGCATCGGACATCGCGGTCGATACCGACAGCCCGAATATTCTCTATGCGGCCACATATCAGCGTCGCCGTACTGTTTTTGGCTTTAATGGCAGCGGCGAGGGCAGCGGCATTTACAAATCCAACGACGGCGGCGAAACCTGGACAAAAATAACCAAGGGAATGCCTTACGATGCCGAGAATGCGCCAACTCCAAAGCCGGTCGATCTAAATGAAACCGGTCGCAACGCGATAGTCGTCTATCCCAAAGACACGAACATCGTCTATGCCCTGATCGAGCACCAGAACGGCGGCGTCTATCGTTCGAACGATAAAGGCGAGACCTGGACGCGCATGAGCGACATGAACAGCAACCCGCGTCCGATGTATTTCTCGCAAATCCGTGTCGACCCGAATAACGACCAGCGTCTGTGGGTCGCGGGCGTCGCGATGCAGTATTCCGACGACGGCGGCAAAACGTTTTCGGGCAATTTTGCCCGGGCCCCGCACGCCGATACCCACGCCATCTGGATCGATCCGCACAACTCGGACCATCTAATGACGGGCAACGACGGCGGCATTAATATCACATACGACCGCGGCAAAACGTGGGATTATGCGAATACCGTCCCAATCGGCCAGTTTTATGAGGTCGGTGCCGACAACGGGATGCCGTACAAGATCTGCGGCGGTTTGCAGGACAATAACGCATGGTGCGGGCCGAGCCAGTCGATGAACCCGCGGGGGATCACAAACGACGATTGGTACACGATCGGCGGCGGCGATGGATTTTACGCCCAGCCAGACCCGAACGATACCAATACCGTCTATACCGAGTCGCAGGACGGCAATGTGAGCCGGAGAAACACGCTAACCGGCGAAAGCAAGAGTATTCGCCCGAGCGAAGACGAAGGCGAAAAGCCCTACCGTTTTCAGTGGAATTCGCCGATCCTCATTTCTTCGAATGACTCAAACACCGTTTACTACGGCGGCAACTTTCTCTTTAAATCGACCAATCGCGGCGACAGTTGGACCAAGGTTGGCAGTGTCGATGTGACGACCGGTGTCGACCGGAACACGCTATCCGTGATGGGCAGGGTGCCGGACAAGAATACGCGTTCGCGGCACGACGGTGTGCAGAATTATCCAGCGATCACCACGATCTCCGAGTCGCCCGTAAACAAAAGCGTTCTGTGGGTCGGTACCGACGACGGCAATCTACAGGTGACGCGCGACTCGGCGACCTGGAAAAATGTCGTTGACAAGGTGCCGGGGCTTGCGAAGGGAACTTATGTTTCGCGGGTCGTGGCTTCGCGTGAAGGTGAGGGGACGGCGTACGCAACATTTGACGGCCATCGGTCGGGCGATTTCAAGGTCTATGTTTACCGAACGACCGATTTTGGCGAGACATGGACATCAATAGCGTCGAATCTGCCGCAGAATTCGGGTATCGTACACGTCATTCGCGAGCATCCGCGTAATACAAGCCTGCTGTTTGTCGGAACCGAATTCGGCCTGTTTGCCTCAATGGATCACGGTTCAAATTGGAACCAGATCCGGCTAAATCTGCCGACCGTGCCGGTTGACGACATCCTCGTCCACCCACGTGACAACGACCTGATTCTCGGAACTCACGGCCGTTCGATCTGGGTGATGGACGATATCGGCCCGCTTACGCAAATGAGTCAGAGCGTACTCGACAGCAAGTTGTTCTTGTTCGATCCCCGGCAGGCGGTCATGTATCGCACGTGGAGCAACAGGGACCTGACGTCGGACAAGGCCTTTTACGGCCAAAATCCGCCGAATGGCGGCGTCATTAACTTTTACCTGAAAGACAATCTCGCCGACCGTGAGAATGTCTCGATCACGATCCTTGATTCCAAAGGCCAGACGGTAAGGACGCAGAATTGTACCCGGCCTAACCCACAGGCCGCAGCGGCAGCGTTGGCGGCCCTTGCCGGTGCCGGCCGTCCCGGCGGCGGCGGCGGCGGCGGCGGATTTGGCGGATTCGGTGGAGGGGCAGCGCAGTGTAACGCGACAAAGGGCGTTAATCGCTGGGTTTGGGACCTTAGGACAAGGCCGGTAACTCCCCCGGGAGCCGCTCCGGGTGCTGAGGGTGTACCGGGCGGCGGCGTTGCTGGCGGCGGCGGCGGCTTTGGTGGGTTTGGGGCCCAGGGCTTCCGCGTAGATCCGGGCGAATATACCGTCAAAATCAAAATGGGCGATACCGAGATCTCAAAAACAATCAAGGTGATCGAAGACCCGCGTATCAATTTCTCAGCCGACGATCGGGCAAAGAAACGAGCAGCCCTCAACAAACTACAGCCGCTCGTAACCCAAGGCCAGGCTGCCGCGACCCAGATTACCGGCCTTCGGACAAACCTGACTGCCGCCATCGACGCGTGGAAACGGCCGGGTGCTCCACCGGTTCCCGACAACGTTAAAAAGGCAGCCGATGATCTGCTGAAAAAGATCGACTCGATATATGTAAATTGGGGGACACCGCCGGGAAATGCAAATCCTATTGGCTCGGCCGGACCGCCATTGGTTGAACTGCCGACACCGCTTAGCCAGCGAGTTGCCCGACTGATGGGTGCCATTGAGGGTGCGTCGAATGCTCCTACCGATTACGAACTGGCGCAGATCGAGATTCTCTCTAAGAGGATACCGCCCGCAGCCGACGAAGTACGTAATCTCGTAACCGTCGATCTGGCGGCGCTCAACACGATGATGAACGACGCCAAGATCCCGCATATTCAGCCGCCGACGGCCGGGCCTGGCGGCGGCGGTCGTCGCGGTGGTGATGACGATGATATGGACGATCCGGACAGGATCGATCCATAATCGGGTCTCAAATCGCTGAAATGTACGCCCGGAAATGCTTTGTATTTCCGGGCTTTTTCGTGGATTAGTACATTTTGCCCACGCACTGAGCCGTGACACAATATTGCCGTGCTAAAGATCGATATTCATACACATATCCTGCCGAAAGATATTCCGCGTTGGAAGGAAAAATTCGGCTACGGGGGCTTTATAGGGCTCGACCATTACAAACCCTGCTGCGCCGGCATGGTTCGTGACGACGGCACGGCGTTTCGCGATGTCAATGAGAATTGCTGGGATCCGGTAAAACGAATCGAGGAATGCGACGCGACGGGGGTAAATGTCCAGGTGCTTTCGACAGTACCGGTAATGTTCAGCTATTGGGCAAGACCGAAAGATGGAGTAGAGATCGCACGATTTTTGAATGACCACATTGCATCGGTCGTCAACGAATTTCCACTCCGATTTATCGGACTCGGTACGCTGCCGTTGCAGGATACCGACCTTGCGGTGAAAGAACTCCAACGGTGCAAAGAGATCGGCCTCGCCGGTGTACAGATCGGTACGAACATCAATCAGCTCAATCTCAGTGAGCCGCAATTCTTTGACTTTTTTGCCGCCTGCGAACGGCTCGGAATGGCCATTTTTGTTCACCCCTGGGACATGATGGGCGAAAGGGACATGCAGAAATACTGGCTCCCGTGGCTTGTCGGGATGCCCGCCGAGGTCTCGCGGACCATCTGTTCGCTAATATTTTCCGGTGTGCTGGAGCGGCTGCCCAACTTGCGGATATGCTTTGCCCACGGCGGCGGGGCGTTTCCGTCAACACTCGGGCGCATCGAACACGGGTTTAACGTTCGCCCCGACCTGTGTGCGGTCGATAATTCGAACAATCCAAACCGGTACTTGAGCCGGATGTATTTCGATTCGCTGGTTCACGACGCGCGAGTTCTGGATCATTTGGTACAACTCGTCGGCGCCGCTCAGGTCGCTCTCGGCAGCGATTATCCCTTCCCCCTCGGCGAGGCCGAGCCCGGAAGACTTATCGAATCTTGTGGTTACGACGATTCGATAAAGGAAACGCTGTTCAACGGGGCGGCTTTGAATTGGTTGAATCTTAACAGGGAACGATTTGAATAAAAATTCCATTATTAAACGCCAAACGGTCGAAATTCAATTCGCGTCGATCATCTTGACTTGCATAAATTCCCGATATATTCTCCCGTTAAATCGTTAATAATAGGCGAGATGTGAATATGGGTGAATCTCACGAGATTACTCGAATGCTGCACGAATGGAGCGACGGGGATCAGCGGGCTTTGGAAGATCTAATGCCGCTCGTTTATGACGAGCTGCATCGGCAGGCGGCCAGATTTTTGCGTCGCGAACGTCCCAATCACACGCTGCAAACCACTGCTTTAATTCACGAAGCGTATATCAAATTAATCGACCAGCACGATTTGCGGTTTAATAGCCGGGCGCATTTTTATGCTATCGCGGCGAATATTATGCGGAGAATTTTGGTCGATCACGCTCGGGCAAAAAATCGGGCAAAGCGTGGCGGAAACGCCGAGACTTTACAGTTTGACGAAGACGCAACCGTTATCCAAAGCGGGCAAAGCGTCGATCTGATCGCGCTTGACGAGGCATTGACCCGCCTGGCGGAACACGACCCGCAGCAGGCCCGCATTGTCGAATTACGATACTTTGGCGGCCTTACTCTCGAGGAAACAGCCGAAACAATGCAACTCTCCCGAACCACCGTCGCGACCGATTGGGCGATGGCTAAGGCATGGCTCCATCGCGAACTGACAAAATAAATCTGTACGGTTCTTTGAAAAATGACGCATTAAATTAGTGGAAGCAGTTTTATCAACCGAAAGCTTGAAATTTTCCGAAAAAGGAAGTCTCGGAAACACGCGAGAGGTCACGGAATGCTTGTGAGGCTACGCTCGATGCGAGTGCGGCGCGGCCAAACTGAAACTCATAGCTTTTGCACTCATTGACAAAAAACGGAGATGAAAAATTATGAAAAGTATTTTTGCGATATTCGTTATGACTTTTGCCTTTGTCGGATACGCTTTCGGCGAATGCGGCAATGCCGACAAAACAGCTCTGGAGGCGTTTGACCGCGCGTGGGGCAAGGCCGGCGAAACCGGCGACAAAGCCGCGCTGACGAATATTTACGCCGATGATTATGTCGGGCTGCCGGGGATGCAAAACAAAACGGCAACCATTGACGGCACCATGAAAACATTTGAGCGTAATAAAGCAAATCCGGCCGGGGCGGATAAGGTGACGCATGACCATTATATGATCTCGTGTACCTCTAATTCCGCGACTATCACGCACCGAAATACTGTCTGGACGCCCGAGGGCGAAGGCGGAAAGCCGGAGACGTTTTATACCCGCAGCGTTCATGTTCTCGAAAAACGCGGCGGCAAATGGCAGGTTGTGAGCAACGCCGGAAACGGAATGGACGATGTTGCGACGCTCTGGTATTTAGAGCAGGACTGGAATGACGCCTCACCAAAACGCGACAAGGCATGGTTCGAGAAAAACTACGCCGCCGACTTTAGCAGCGTCAGCTCAGTAACTGGAAAACTGTCGAATAAGGTAGCGGACATCGCGGACACGATGAACGACAAAGGGACTGTCGAGTTGACCGAGACATCAGACATGAATATTCGCGTCGACGGCAAAACCGCCATCGTTACCGGCATCTATCGAACAAAAGGGAAAGACGAAAAGGGCGCCGCATACGACCGCAGGATCCGATTTACCGACACCTGGATCAAACGCGACGGCCATTGGCAAGCGTGGGCAACTGCAGGAGCCATAATTCCGTAACCATTGTCAGAACTGGGAGCGATAGCGACTGGGTTCTAACAACTCACGCCATCAGCCTGAACCACCTGCGGTAGCATGGTTAAAGACTGACTTCCTAAATTTTGACGAAGTACCAAAATCGTTAAGCTAAACCACCCGCTACCGCAGGTGGTTCTGACCAAAAAACAGGAGAAAAATTATGAAACGCAATCTAGTATTAGTTTTTTCGCTCTTCGTCCTAATGATGACACTGAGCATTGTCACATCCGCTCAGGTCAATCGCCCTTACCATGACGGGTCGGTTTGGGTAGTCGGCGTTATCTCGATGAAACCCGGAATGGACGGTGCATACAAAAATTACCTTGCCAGTGATTGGAAAAAACAGCAGGAAGCTCTCAAAAAGGAAGGAATTATCCTTTCATATATGGCTATTCAAACCGAGGCCCACAGCACCACAGATTGGAATATGCTGCTTTTGACCGAATACAAAGATCTGGCATCATACGAGGCCAATCTAGGCAAAGCGGACAATCTGGCCCAAACAGTCGTTGGCGATGACGCCAAACAAATGCAGGGATATCGCGACCGCCTGCTAATCAGGGAAGTTTTGGGCAACCGCCTTGCTCGGCAAATCGTTTTAGAACCGAAACGCTAACGTAAGAATTATTTACCACAGAGGCACAGAGAACACGGAGATTTTTTTGAGATGATCTGAAAGTTTGATTTATAAATCAGAACTACACTTTCATAATCATATTTCTCTATGTACTCAGTGACTCTGTGGTGAATCTCCCCCAAAAACGGAGACTGAATATGACCCAGAAAAGATTGGATGGAAAAGTCGCCATCGTTACCGGTGCAACAGGCGGTATTGGCGAGGCAACGGCGAAGCGGTTCCTTGCGGAAGGTGCCAGCGTAATGCTCGTCGGGCGTTCTGCCGAGAAGTTGAAGGAGACGCGGGAAAGGCTTGCAATAGATAATAGTTTGGCCATATTTGTCGCGGACGCAGCGGATGAAAAAGCTATGGCAGCGGCGGTTGACGCCACCGTCGAAGCCTTTGACGGTGTGGACATCCTGTTGGCAAACGCGGGTACCGAAGGCAAAATTGCGCTGATAGAGAATCAAACGGTTGAGAATTTTGAGGAAGTTCTCCGTACCAACGTGATCGGCGTTTGGCTGTCGATGAAATACTGCGTCGAGCCGATGAAAAAACGCGGCAGCGGTTCGATAATTGCATTGTCTTCAATAGCGGGCGTGATCGGTGTTCCGGGCGGTGCGCCCTATTTCGCCAGCAAACACGCCGTTTGCGGCCTGGTAAAAACCGCAGCTCTAGAGCTTGGGCCGTTCAATATTCGCGTCAACGCGATCGGTCCAGGGCCGATAGACAATAGGATGATCCGCTCGATCGAAACGCAATTGTCACCGGACGACCCCGGCGCAATGCGGACGGGCTTTTCTGAGTCGATTGCGCTGAAACGCTACGGCACCAACGAAGAGGTCGCAAACCTCGCCCTGTTTCTCGCAAGCGATGAAGCATCGTATTGCACCGGCTCAATTCACATGATCGACGGCGGATTTACCGCTGCTTGAGTCGCAAGGTTTTTTCGGTTCGCATTTTTTACGGAGTATTGCAGTGAAAGAAGACTGGCGACAAGTAAAAGAAATATTTGCCGGCGTTTTGCGTCTGGAACCGGAGCGGCGCGCCGATTTTATCACACAAAATTGCAGCGGCGACGAGAGATTGCGGGGTGAGGTCGAGTCTCTCTTGTCATTCTATGAGAGCGCCGATCACTTTCTGGAATCCCCGGCCGTCGGCGAGGTCGCCGACAGGTTTGTTGCCGATAGCCTGGAATTGAAGAAAGGCGACCTTCTCAATCATTATCAAATCATACGAAAGATCGGAACCGGCGGAATGGGCGAGGTTTATCTCGCCGAGGACACAAAGCTGGAACGCCGTGTTGCGATCAAGATATTGAACGCCACATTCGATGAGGACGAATCAAACCTAAAACGGTTTTTTCAGGAAGCTAAGGCAGCCTCGGCCCTGAATCACCCCAACATAATCGTCGTCCATGAAATCGATGAGTGCGACGGAATGCATTACATCGTCATTGAATTTGTACAAGGCCTGACACTGAATGACGCCATCAAAATGAAAAACCTCTCCCTGATGCAGCAGATGGATCTCTCGATCCAGATCGCGGGCGCACTTGAGGCGGCGCACGCTGTCGGCATTGTTCATCGTGACATAAAGCCCGACAACATCATGCTCCGCGATGACGGGATCGTGAAAGTGCTCGATTTCGGTTTGGCAAAACTGACCGACAAGAACAGGTCCGAGGCCGATTTTGAGGCGCAAACCCGCGAACTGCTAAATACACAGGCGGGAATGATCATGGGTACGGCCGCCTATATGTCTCCCGAACAAACACGCGGAAAAGACGTCGATGCTCGCAGCGATATCTGGAGCTTTGGCGTCGTGCTTTTTCAGATGCTTACCGGCAGGCTGCCTTTTCCGGGCGAGACAACCAGCGATATCATCGCCGCCATATTAAAAACCGAAACGCCGCACCTGGCCGAATTTGTTACCGACATCCCGGTCGAATTGGAACGCATCGTGCGTAAAACCCTGCGAAAAAATCCAAACGCCCGATACCAGACGGCGGGCGAACTGCTTGAGGACTTAAAATATTTTCGACGTACACTCGAATTTGGGGAAAGATCTGAACCTCCGAGTTTGCGTGTTATCGACGATCTAAATCCGGAAAGGGTTACTGACGCTAAATATGCTGCCGTCACTGCGGGCCGGGTCGGTCTTTATTCAGGGAGCATTAGCTCATTTATCAGCGAAGCCGTGAGCGAGGTCAGGGCGCGTCCGAGTTTCATGGTTCTGGGTATCGCCACGTTTGTCGTATTGATTGCGGGTGGCATTTTCGGGGTGTCTAAATTGAGATCATCGGTCAGCACCTCGAATGCCTTTCAGACGATGCGTCTCACAAAGCAGACATTTAACGGAACCGCGACAAACATCGTTTCGGTTTCGCCCGACGGAAAATATATCGTCTATGCGTTGCGGGATGAGGGCAAACAAACACTGATGGTCCGGCAGGTTGCAACTTCGTCGGTTGTTCAGCTGGTGCAGCCGTCCGAGGTTGAATATCGTGGATTGACCTTTACGCCGGACGGAAACTATATTTATTACACCGTTTCCGAAAGTAATGCAGCAGGAAACCTCTTTGAGATCCCGGTCCTCGGCGGTAATCCTCGGAAAATAACCGGCGACGTTAAAGGACATATAACTTTTTCGCCCGATGGGAAGATGTTAGCGTTTGTTCGCGCCGACAAATCATTGATACTTGCGGACAGCAAGGGCAGCTCACAACGCATTCTGGCGACTTATGCTGAATGGGAAACCCCGGAGTGGGTATCGTGGAGCCCTGATGGCAAGACAATTATGAGTTCCGTCTATTCATCGGCCAAAACCGAGTTTTATCTGACGGAAGTTTCAGTCGCGGACGGCACGGAAAAGCGTTTTTCAACTTTGAAATGGCTTAATATCAATGGTCTTGCATGGCTAGCGGACGGAAGCGGAGTTATTCTATCCGCACGCGATCCGGAAACAAAATTTTCGCAGGTTTGGACGGTTTCATATCCGGGCGGCGAACCTCAGCGCATAACCAACGATTTCAGCACTTATCTTGGTTTGGGTCTGACGGCGGATAATAAATCGCTGCTTGCCATCAAGCGTGAACGGCTTTTCAACATCTGGACTTCGCGGGATGAGAAAGCGGACTCCACCAAAAAAATCACGGATGAGGAAGGCAGAGACGAGGGAACGTCAGGCCTGGCCTGGGTGCCTGACGGCAGAATTGTTTACAGCGTCATAACGACCCGCACTAACGACCTTTGGATAGTCAATGCCAACGGAAGCGGCAATCGGCAATTAACTTTTGACCAGGGCTTAAATTTTTCACCTGTGGTTTCACCCGACGGGCGATATATCGCGTTCACTTCAACTCGAACCGGCAATAATGAAATTTGGCGAATTGATATTGATGGCGGCAATCCGGTTCAATTGACCGAAACGCCGGATAAGGAAAATGAGGCGAGTTTTACGCCTGATGGCAAGTGGATAGTTTATCAACGAGTTAACTCCTACGATCTAATCACTGTTTGGAAAGTAAATGTGGAGGGCGGAAATCCGATTCAACTGACCAATACCTTAGCAGACCGACCTGTTGTTTCGCCCGACGGTAAAGTTTTCGCTTGTGATTATGGCGATCCGGAAAAAATCGCGATTTACCGGATTGACGGTGGAGCACCGTTAAAGATCCTTGATTTGCCGCTGGTTATTAAATCGAGAGACTTTCGTTGGACGCCTGACGGAAAGGCTCTGGTTTATACGGACAGCCGAAAACGAAATCATAATCTGTGGAGTCAAACATTAGATAACAACCCGCCCAAACAGTTGACCTTCTTTGAATCGGGGCAAATTTCCCGGTTTGATGTGGCGCGGGACGGCACGGGTTTTGCTCTGTCACGCGGTAATGATTCTTCGGACGTGGTAATGATGAGCGATTTTAGATAAGTTTGACGAATTTTCAACGCGAAAATTCTTTTCTCCCGCGAAACAAATATTTCGACGATTTGTTTCGGTAATTTAGGAGTCGAGGACAAATAAAAGAGGAGATTATTATGAATTACGAAAATAGCAATATTGAACCGTTTTGTAGGGCGGGAAATTGCGGGTATCAAATAAAAGATCATGTTGGGTGTACCGATGGTTCCGGCGATTGTATGCCGGTATCGCTTTTGGACGCCGAGGAGTCCGGTTTTCATGACGGCAGTCTGATAGCGGCAACAAGCGCAATCAAAGATATTTTGGCAAATATTCCCGCAGACGTGAATGGGCGCACTCTCTCGTTCCTTAATACCAGAATGGGAACTTTGCTGGCTTGGGTTGAACATGGTCACGACGCGTGGGAAGGTGCGGTAACCGCAAAGGATGACGATGCAACTATTGCGGCGGCGCTTAAATTGAAGAACGTGACATTTGCCGATGCGGCACAGGCGAATTAATGTATGCGGGCGAAGTTGCGGCCGCGCGATAACTAAATAACTCACCTTACGCGATCCTGGTTTTTGGCCTGCTAAAGAGCCATAAGATCAAATAATGCGTAAGTTGAGTTTTTTGTTGATAAAATATTGACTAGATTAGCTGACTAGACTATTATCGTTATATGAAGGTCAGCGTTTACGAAGCAAAATCAAAACTTAGCCAGATGATCAACAAGGCGCTGGAAGGCGAAGAGGTCGTTATCACGCGAAATGGCGTGGAGACTGTGAAACTCACACCCATACCGAAGAAAGGGAGTTGGATCGGCATGTATGAGGGGCAGATCGTGATTCACGATAATTTTGACGACCCACTTGAGGAGTTTGAGGAGTATAGTTGAGTATTCTTTTAGATACACATGTATTTCTCTGGGCGGCGGGTATCGGTGGGCGGTTGTCGGAGAGTGCAAAGACGCTGCTGGACGACCCTGATCAACCAATATTTTTTTCTGCGGCAAGTTCTTGGGAGATAGCGATTAAATGGTCAAAGGGCCGTCTCACTCTGCCATCCGCTCCGGCGGAGTTTATAAACAGCGTTGTATCTGCCGCGGGGCTGTCGCGACTTAATATTAGTGTCCGGGATTCTTGTGCGGTCGCCGAGCTGCCGTTACATCATAAGGATCCGTTCGACAGATTGCTTGTTGCTCAGGCCAGAATTCACGGGCTTCGGCTGATGACCGCAGATTCTATTCTGGAGCGTTACGATGTGGACGTTATCGCTTTATGGCTGGACGACGATGATGATGAATGATCAGACCTTAACAATTGACTCGGCGACGGAGATGGATGCAGCCGACCCACTTCGCGGATTTCGCGAGCGTTTTCATTTCCCCCAAGTCGCTGGCGGTGAGCTGATATATTTCACCGGCAACTCGCTCGGGTTGATGCCAAAGACTGCGCGGGGCTACGTCGAGCAGGAACTTAAGGATTGGGAAACGCTCGGTGTCGATGCCCACATGCATGCAAAAAATCCGTGGCTGAGCTATCACGAATTACTGAACGAGCGAATGGCGACAATTGTCGGGGCGATGCCGAACGAGACGATCATGATGAACTCATTGACCGTCAATCTTCATTTTTTGCTCGTGTCATTTTACCGGCCGACTACCGAGAGGTATAAGATCGTTATTGAAAAAAGCGCGTTCCCGTCGGACCAGTATGCCGTTGAGTCGCATCTGCGATTTCACGCTCAAAACAGCGCTTTGATCGAACTTACGCCTCGGACGGGTGAATCGACGCTGCGCACCGAGGACATCATCGAAATCATAGAACGCGAAGGCGACTCCATTGCTCTCGTAATGCTCGGCGGCGTCAATTATTTGACGGGACAGGCGTTTGACATGGCGGCGATCACTAAGGCGGGGCATCGGGCAGGAGCCGTCGTCGGGTTTGATCTGGCGCATGCAGCCGGAAATATCGAGCTGAAAATGCATGATTGGGGTGTCGATTTCGCTCCGTGGTGCTCTTATAAATATCTAAATGGCGGTCCCGGAGCGGTCGGCGGAGCTTTTATTCACGAGCGTCACTCAAATAATTTTGATTTGCCGCGATTTGCCGGTTGGTGGGGACATAACAAGGAAAGGCGGTTTCTGATGGAGCCGGATTTTCAGCCGATCCCCGGTGCCGAGGGCTGGCAGACGTCTAATCCGGCGGTGCTGCCAATGGCAGCCATGCGTGCATCGCTCGAAATTTTTGAAGAGGCGGGAATGCCCGCATTGATCGAAAAGTCGCGAAAATTGACCGGCTACCTCCAGTCGCTGATCGATGAGATCGCCGATGAGCGAATCAACATCATCACGCCGCGAGATCCAAATCAGCGAGGCTGCCAGCTCTCGATCCGCGTCAGTGACCGGGGGCTGCACGAACGCATCATCGCTCGCAGCGTTTTCGCCGACTGGCGCGAACCTGACGTGATCCGTGTCGCCCCTGCTCCGCTATATAATTCCTTTGCAGATGTTTACCGTTTCGCGGAAATCCTGAGGGATTGTTTGATTTAACAGGAAAAACGACGTATCTAAAACTGAGGACGATATGATTTATAACACTTTTTACAAAATCATCGCGGTTTCGATTTGCACGATTGTGCTTAGTCTCGCTTGCGCCCACGGGCAAATAATAAAGGTCACGCTTTTGGGAACCGGCGATCCGCGACCCGTAATGAATCGCTTTGGACCTAGTATTTTGGTCGAAGCCGGTGACCAGAAACTAATTTTTGATGTCGGCCGCGGTGCAATACAACGTCTCACACAAATCAACGTAAAATACAAGGATATTCAAGGCGTGTTTTTAACGCACCTGCATTCTGACCACGTTGTCGGATTTCCCGATTTATGGTTAACTGGCTGGTTAACGGGAAGGCGCGTTACTCCTCTACGGGTTTGGGGGCCGAAAGGAACCGCGAAAATGATGTCGTATCTTGAGCAGGCGTTTGATTTTGACATCAAAATCCGGCTTTACGATGATCGAGCTTCGCCCGACGGTGTTGTTATCGAAGCAAAAGATATTACCGAGGGTGTTGTTTACGAAAAAAACGGTGTCAAGGTGACGGCGTTCGAAGTTGACCACGCGCCGATTAAACCTGCGTTTGGTTATCGAATCGATTACAGCGGTCGCTCAGTGGTTTTATCGGGGGACACGCGCCCGTCTGAAAATCTAGTGAAATTTGCGAGAGGAGTGGATTTACTGATTCACGAAGTGGTTTCGCCCGAATTGGTAAGACGCACCGCAAATGATGCTGATCGGGCTAAGGCGGTTATCGACCATCACACGACACCTGAACAAGCGGGTGAGGTTTTCTCAAAAGTGAAACCGAGGCTCGCTGTCTATTCTCATATCGTTCACCCGTCTGCAACCGAACAAGACGTAATTCCACCGACTCGTAAAACCTACTCGGGTCCGCTCGAATTGGGAGAAGACCTGATGGTTATTGAAGTGGGAGAAAAGATCGAGATTCATCGGCCGACCAATCCGCAGTAACATCGTGAAGTAAAAAGTTATCGTTATTACAGATTCAGTGCTTGAATTTTATGAATAATGAAATAGAGCCAGCGGCTGGTATAGAGAACTCCGGCAAACCTTCTCGGCGGCGGATTGCTCGGATATTATTTGCGTTGATTCCAGCCCTGCTCTTTTCGGCATTCTCGGTTCAGCTTTGGTATCACGCGACGCGGACGAGTCCGGTCGTGGACGAGCCGGCCCATATTTTAGCCGGCTACCGTTATTGGGAATGCAAGGACTTCGGCATAAATCCGGAACATCCACCGCTCGTAAAACTTTTGGCGACCGCGCCGCTTATGTTTCGGCAGTTCGAAACCCCGGATACTGGCTGCGGAACGCAGATCACCGCAAAGGTTCCCGGCTTTGTTCAGGGTAATACGTTTCTCGTGGAGAATGGCGTGGACAGCATTGTTGTTCCGGTGCGTTTGGCGGCTGCTTTGATAAGTTTGTTTTTGGCGGTGCTTGTTTTTCTGGCTGCGCGCGAAATGTTTGGCTTTTGGGCTGGTGTCACTGCCTTAGCGTTATTAGCTTTCGAACCAAACTTTATAGCCAATGGCTCGATTGTAACAACGGACATGGCTATTTCGGCGACGGCTTTCGCCGCCGTTTACGCCATCTATCGCTACGGCAGTAAATCGACGTGGCTGCGGTTTTTTATTGCCGCCGCTGCCTTGGGCCTTATGTTTGCGTCTAAGCACTCCGCACTGTTTTTTTTGCCGGTGCTTTTCGCGCTCGTTTTAGCTGATGCGTTGATATTTCGGAATGGCGAGGGGGCGGTCGTTAAATTGGTCGGAAAACGCACGGCTTCTTTCGCAGTCTGGGTGATTATCGGCTTTACGATACTTTGGGCTTTTTACGGATTTCAGCATTATTCGCTGCCGCGAGCAAATGCGGAGACGGTTTCGCTCCAGCAATATGCACTGGAATACGGCCGTCCGGAAACAATCAATTCGCTCACTATGAAGCTTGTTCAGGGCATAGGCGGGCTTGGCATTCTGCCCGAATCCTTTATGGTCGGGTTGACTGACATAACGGCTGCTAATAGCCGTGACGCGCTGATATTGAACCGCCCTTATTCGACCGGACAATGGTGGTACTTTCCACTTGTCTTTGTAGTAAAGAGCAGCGTTGCCCTGCTTTTGCTTTTGCCGGTGGGGCTTTTCGCTCTAGCGTTTGAGAAAGACAAGCGTCGCGAACTCCTGTTTTTACTGGTGCCGGCGATAGTCTATTTCGGGATCAGCTTAACGTTTGGCTTTAACAGCGGTGTCAGACATTTACTGCCGGTTTATCCGTTTTTTATCGTAATCGCGGCGGGCGGTTCGGTCTTATTGTGCAGGCGTCTTCCGGCCTTTCGCTATTTATTGGGTGCGATCCTTGTGTTTCATGCAATAACGCCGCTCCGTATTGCCCCGAACTATATGGCATTTTCAAATGATTTTGCGGGCGGCTTAAACGAAACCTATAACTACTTCCGCGACGCAAATGTAGATTACGGTCAATCGCTAAAGCTTCCTGCGGAGTATGTTGAGCAAAACAATATCGATCCGAATAAATGCTGGTTCGCCGGCCCCGGAAATTACGTCATGGTTAAGGCGATGCAGCCGTGCCATGTTATGTCGTCACGCATGACGCGTCTGTTCGGCGAGATGATGGTGGACCCGGTGCCGACCGTTATTGAAGGTACGATATTTGTATCTGCTAATGAGCTGCCTCCGCGCGGCGGCCCGGAATACGCTCCGATGACCAAGTCCGCACCTATCACAATGCTGGGCGGCGCTGTTTTCGTCTATCAGGGACGATTCGAGATACCTATTGCCGCAGCGTTAAGTCACGTAAATAGAGCAGCAGCATTTGTGCGATCCAACCAACTCGATGAAGCAGATGCCGAAGCAAAAACCGCGATTGAGATATGCCCTGATGATCCGCGAATGCATGCGAGCTTTGCAAATGTTTTGGCTCGCAAAGGTCGAAAAGCGGAGGCAAGAACGGAGTTCGAAACCGCCTTGGAACTGGCAAAGGCCGATCCGACGTTTTTCCTAAATCTCACGGTTGCGGTTCGAAAGCAGGTCGCCCGGCTGGACGATAAATAGTCTACGAGGGTAATAATGTCCGAATCTAAAGTTGTAATTATCGGTGCCGGTTTGGCGGGTTCGCTGCTTGTGATATATCTCGCAAAACGCGGCATCGCTGTCGATGTTTATGAGGCTCGCGGCGATATGCGGCTTGAAGAGGTCGCTGCTGGGCGTTCGATCAATCTTGCATTGTCCGACCGGGGTATCGCGGCGCTTCGCGAGGTCGGCATGGATGAATACATACTCGCCGAAGCCGTGCCGATGTACGGGCGGATGATCCACTCGGTTGCCGGCGAGACAAAGCTGCTGCCTTATTCCGGACGCAAGGGGGAGTACATAAATTCCGTTTCACGTGCGGGCCTAAACGTCGCTCTGATAAACGAAGCCGAGAAATATCCGGGCGTGCGGTTTCATTTCGATCAGCGATGCATCTATTTTGATTGCGCAATGGGCGAAGCGAAGTTTTCCAGTGGTACAAAGGTCACGGGTGATACGCTCATCGCTACCGACGGCGCCGGATCGTCCGTTCGAAACGCGATGCTGCACGGCGGCGTCGAGCGGTTTAATTTTGCGCAAACGTGGCTTGAGCATGGCTACAAGGAACTGCATATCCCTAGGCTGCACCACCTGCATGAGCGGGTGGGTTCTTCGGAATTGTTTGCTATTGAGCCGAACGCGCTCCACATTTGGCCGCGTCATAAATTCATGATGATCGCATTGCCGAATTTTGATGGGAGCTTTACCTGCACGCTCTTTTTGGCGCATAAGAACCCACCCGTTCACGCAGGTGGTTCCTCCTTTGAGGCGCTAGCGACCAAGGAATCACTTCTCAATTTTTTCAACAAGGAGTTTCCTGACGCGGTGCCGCTGATGCCGACCTTGACGGACGATTTCTTCACAAATCCGACCGGCAATCTTGGCACTATCAAATGCTGGCCGTGGAATGCCGGCGGCCGGGCGCTGCTACTCGGCGACGCGGCCCACGCGGTGGTGCCATTTTACGGACAGGGGATGAACTGTGCGTTTGAGGATGTTCGCGTGTTGGGCCAGCTAATTGCAAAACACCACACCGAATGGAAAACGGTCTACAAGGAATACGGCGAGCTGCGTAAGATAAACGCCGATGCGATCGCCGATATGGCCGAGGAAAATTTCTACGAGATGCGCGATGCTGTGGCCGATCCAGTCTTCGTACGTAAGCGAGAACTCGAAACTAAGCTCGAACAGACCTATCCTGACTATTTTTCAAAATATTCAATGGTTACATTTCGCGAAGACATGCCGTATTCCTTGGCAAAAGAGAAAGGCAACGCACAGGATCGGTTGTTGATGTCGATCTGTGGTGAGATTGAAAATGTGATGGAGATCGACCTTGAAAATGTCCATGAACAGATAACGAATTTGAAATATTAAAACGATGATTGATCTCGAAAATCTTAATGATCCTATCGATATCTCTATACCGCTGAGTTTCAATGGCCCACAGCCGAATGCTTACGGCGTCGAACCGGCAAAGTCGAAGGCTTGCGAGGCTGGCGACATCGTAGGTGATACGCGGCGCGGCGGAAGCGTGAATTTTGAGCAATACACATTTATTACGCACTGCAATGGTACTCATACCGAGTGTGTTGGCCATATTACGAACGAGAGGATATCGGTGACGGATTGTCTGAAGGATGTATTTATTCCGGCGGTGCTAGTGTCGGTTGAGCCAGAGAGCACTGGCAGCGAATACCTTATAACCGCTGATTTGCTGCAAACGTCATTTATGCCGCATGCGGCGTTTGCAAGCGCGACGCTTGCGGTCCAGTCGGGTCTCATTGTCCGGACGCTCCCGAATGACGACAGCAAACTAACGCGGCAATATGGCGAGGGGAATATCCCACCTTATTTCACCACGGACGCGATTGAATGGATCGTTGGATCTGGACTACGGCATTTGCTCGTCGATATGCCGTCGATCGACCGCATTTATGATGAAGGCAGGCTCTCGAATCATCGTATTTTCTGGAATGTTGAGCAGGGAAGTTTTGAGATAAATTCCGCGACCCGTATCAACAGCACGATAACCGAGTTGATCTATGTGCCGAACAGTGTTCGGGACGGCGAGTATTTATTGAATCTTCAGATCGCACCGTTTGAGGCAGATGCAAGTCCGGGCCGTCCGGTGATTTTCAAGATTGCTTAACGCAAAGACGCAAAGACGCAAAGGAAGAATTAAACGCAAATAAACAGACGGCCACAAACAGAAATCAAATCTATTGACTTGGTTATGCCGAAGCTGTTTTCGTTTCCTTCGCGTCTTAGCTACTTTGCGTCTTTGCGTTGAAAACTCTTACCCAACGGCGTGTTGAATTGCTGTTTTCAGGTCGGGATATTTGAATTCAAACCCAGCATCTTCCAGGCGTTTTGGCATCACCTTAGTGCTTGCAAGCAGGAGAGCATCGCCCATCTCGCCAAAGACCATCGAGACGGCAAATTCCGGCAATGGCAAAAACGTCGGTCGATACAGAACTTCGCCGAGGGTTTTGGTAAACTCATGATTCGTAACAGGATGCGGCGAGGCAGAATTGACAGCACCACGGATGTTTTCGTTTTCGATGACGTAGTTGATGACGGCGATCTCGTCGTCCATCGAGATCCAGCTCATCCACTGTTTGCCGCTGCCGACTACACCGCCGACGCCCAGCTTAAACGGTAGCAGCATCGTTCCCAACGCTCCGCCGTCTTTTGACAAAACGATCCCGGTACGAAGCAGAACCGTGCGGATGCCGGCGTCTTCGGCGCGGCGTGATTCGGCTTCCCATTCCTTACAGACGCCCGCGAGAAAGTTGTCTCCAGCCGCGCTTGATTCGGTGACCTCTTCGTCGCCGCGTTCGCCGTAAAAACCAATGGCTGACGAAGCGACGAACACTTTAGGCTTGTTTTTGAGTTTAGAGATCGCGTCAACGACGTTTCGTGTTCCCAGCACACGGCTGTCGCGGATCGCCTTTTTCTTTTCGTCAGTCCAGCGAAACCCGCTGACATTTTCGCCCGCAAGGTGGACGACCGCGTCAATGCCCTCTAGTTTGGCGGGTTCAGAAAAGCCTTCCTCGATGCTCC
Organism: Chloracidobacterium sp.; assembly: GCA_025362075.1. GTDB lineage: Bacteria > Acidobacteriota > Blastocatellia > Pyrinomonadales > Pyrinomonadaceae > OLB17. The sequence continues at coordinate 11,226 of JANYIL010000214.1, read as the reverse complement.
ACTGGATATGTCGTTCATCCGTCGGCTCTTTGCGCGAAGCCAGCAGCATCTCGTAGCCCTTTTGGGTAAACGATTTTTGCAGTTCCGTACCGACCAGACCGCTTGCACCTGTGATGAGTACTTTCATAAGAAATATTTAACCACAGATGAACACAGATAGACACGGATAAGATAGAAATCCGAATTTGTGTTTATTTGTGTCCATCTGTGGTTAAATCTTACTGCTTTCTCAGTTCGTCGTGGACAAACTTCACCAGCAGATTCAGTTCACGCTCCGTTAGGATGTCGCGAAATGGCGCCATGCCGTTGCCGCCGGCGGATATTTGTTTATATATCTCAGCCTCGGTGTGAAATTTGAGCAGTTCCCCTTCGCGCATGTTCGGCACTATCTTGCCGTCATCGAGCGTCTTGCCTTCGCCCTCGGGTCCGTGGCAGATCGCGCAATGTTGGCGGAAAAGTGAGGCCTCGTAGGCTTTGCTGTCGGCGATGACGTAGCGTTTGGGCTTTGAATCAAAGCAGGAAACGAGGCCGAAAACGACAAAAATAAGGAATACGAGCAGTTTGGTGTGAAACATTCTTAACGATCAACAAATATTAAGTTTCACGCAAATTCGCGGCGAACGCAAAACAAACTATTTCACTTCCTCTTTCAATGCCCGTTTGAATATCTTGCCGGTGTTGCCGATCGGCAGGGCGTCGCGGAATTCGACGTGGCGCGGGTATTTGTTGGAGGCGATCTGCGATTTGCACCACGCAATAAATTCCTCACGCGTAAGTTCCTGTCCCTGTTTTAGAACGACAAACGCTTTGACCTCTTCGCCCAACCTGTCGTCCGGCACACCGATCACGGCGCACAAAGAAACAGACGGGTGCGTGATTATGACCTCTTCGAGCTGTCGCGGATAGACGTTATAACCGCCGCGGAGGATCATGTCTTTTTTGCGGTCGACGATCGAGAGATAGCCTTCGTCGTCCATGATGCCGATGTCACCGGTGTGAAACCAGCCGTTGCGAAATGCCTCGGCGGTCGCTTCGGGGCGTTTATAGTAGCCCTTCATAATATTGTTGCCGCGAATGACGACCTCGCCGCGTATCCCGCGTTTTACTTCCGTATCCTTATCGTCAACACATTTGACCTCGACGCCAAAGATAGGTGTTCCGACCGTTCCCGGCTTTGACGGCCTTTCAAAATGATTAAATGTCGCAAGCGGTGAGGTTTCGGAGAGGCCGTAACCCTCAAAAACGCGGACGCCGAATGCTTCCTCAAACCTCTGCATCACCTCAACCGGCATCGGGGCACCGCCCGATGTGCAAACTTTCATGTTTTCGGCCACGCGGCTGACATCACAGCCGGTTTCATCGATGTAATTGAGCAATGCCCAATACATCGTCGGCACACCGACCCAGAAATTAACCTTTTCCGAGATCATCGTGTCGAGCGTCTGTTTTGGATCAAAACGGGGTAAAAGAACGACGCGGTTCCCGCCGAAAAGATTTGTGTTCATTTGCACGGTCTGTCCCGTCGTGTGAAAGAGCGGCAGCGTTATCAGGCATGTTTTCTGCTGAAAATCCGTAAAGTCGAGCATCGGCATATGCGTCAGCCAGGTCGATGTAACATTCGACATCAGATTTAGATGCGTCAACTCGGCCCCTTTCGGCTGTCCGGTCGTTCCGGAGGTATAAAGGATCGCGCATGTGTCGTCAGGCCGCGTCGGATAGATCTCAAAATCTTCGGATTTGTCGAACGTGATCTGTGTCAGTGTTTTGTGTTCGGGAAGAGGTGACTGGCCCATCCGGTCGGCGGTCATAACGACAAGATGTTCACAGGTCTCGACACGATCAAATGCAGCTTTCGTCGATAGCAGCATTGGCAATTCCTCGGAGCCCTCGAAGACAAAGACGGCGTTGGCGTCCGAATCGCGCAGGTGATATTCGATCTCACCCGCCTTAAATAGCACGCACAGCGGCACGACAACCGCACCGGCTTTCATAATTCCGTAATAAACGACTGGGAAATACGGCAGATTTGTGCAGTTGAGCGCGACCTTGTCGCCGTGGCCGATACCCATTTCGACCAGGGCGTTGGCGACGCGATTGGAGAGTTTATCGAGTGCGCCAAAGGTCAGGCGGACGTTCTCCCAGACGATCGCTTCTTTCTCGGGTGCGAGTCGTGCATGATGCGAGATTATCGACGCCAAATTTAGAGTTGTAGCCGAGTTTTGCATTGCGGATCTATTGCTAACGGATTTCCGGTTTGGTCGATTTTAACTATTCCGCACGGGCGGTGTCAAAATTCATTTGCGACGCCGAAGAAATGCCGGTGTCAAGACGCTGGATCGAATGAACGCGCCATTCCTCATGCTGCTCAGGGAAATCGGAACGAAAATGGCCGCCGCGTGACTCTTCTCGCCAGAGAGCGGCGGAAGCGACAAGTTTTGCAAGGGTGACGAAATTTCTCGACGAAGTGCTCAAATTACCCGCCGCGATCTGCTCAAATTCTTTCAAGGCACGTCGCAGCGAGTCGCGGTCGCGGATAATGCCGACGCGTTCCCACATTATTCGTTTGACGCGTTTCTTAACCGCTGTTGACATCGCCGTCCCGAGTCCCGAGTTCCAAGTTCCAAGTTTTGGAGTTCCCAACCCGGAACTCGGAACTCGGAACTCGGAACTATCCTTTGCTGCGGCTTCACCCGCACGGGCACCGAACACCAGTCCCTCAAGTAGGGAATTGGACGCCAGTCGATTGGCTCCATGAACACCTGTACACGTTACCTCACCGGCGGCATAAAGGCCCGGCAGCGTACTGCGGCCCCAAAGGTCGGTGCGGATGCCGCCCATGCAATAATGCGACGCGGGCGAAACAGGCAAAGGGTCTTTTGCGATATTGAGGCCGAAGGTAGCACAGGTTGCGTAAATTTTGGGGAACCGATGTTTTAGGAAATCTTCGTCGAGTGCGGTCATGTCGAGAAAGACGTTTCGCGTGCCGGTTCGCCGCATTTCGGCGACGATCGAGCGTGAGACGATGTCGCGGGGTGCAAGCTCGAGCCGTTCGTCGTAGTGCGGCATAAAGCGTTCGCCGTATTTGTTTTTGAGAATACCGCCCTCGCCGCGCATCGCCTCGGTCAGAAGAAATCTGGGGGCTTTTTCGAGATCGAGGGCCGTCGGGTGAAACTGGACAAACTCCATATCCGCCATCTCGGCCCCCGCAAAATACGCCATCGCCATCCCGTCACCTGTCGCGACCGGCGGATTGGTCGTATGCATATAAAGCTGTCCGGCACCGCCGGTACACATGATCACGGCTTTGGCGTAGAGTTCGCGCGGAGCACGCAGGACGGGATCGCGGAAACGGACGCCAACGCATATGCCGTTGTTAATGATCAGGCTCTCGGTGTTCGCAAATGGAGTGAGATTGATTGTTTTTTCCGCTCCGGCCCGGGCGATCAGCGAGCGGACAAATTCCGCTCCGGTCGAATCGCCATGAGCGTGCAAAATACGCCGCCGTGAATGGGCCGCCTCTTGCCCCATCAGCAGCTTGCCGCCCTCGCGGTCAAATTCGATGCCCCAATCGATCAGTTCCTTGATGTATTTTGTGCCTTCGGTGACGAGCGTTTCGACAGCAAGCGGGTCGCAAAGCCCGGCTCCTGCGACGAGCGTATCATCCTCGTGCAGCTCGGCATTATCATCTTCTGAGAGAACGACCGCAACGCCGCCCTGGGCATATTCCGTGTTCGATTCGCTGGCCTTATCCTTGGTAAGAACGGCAACGCTCGCACCGCCTTTTGCAAGCTCGATACTCGCCCGCAAACCCGCTACGCCGCTGCCGATGACGATAAAGTCTGTTTCCAAAGACATTAACTGAAATGTAGCAAATTAGTAGCAAACTATCGAATCAGAAATTAGCCCCTAATGACACGAACGGCACGAATGAGAATTGAATCTCCTGTTCCTGTTATTTGTATGATTTGTGGCGAAAAAATTAAGCCTGCCCATCGAGATGAGCAGGCTTAGATCAGACTATCAAAGTTTCCACTTAAGGAATCTTAATTTCCTGTCCCGGATGGATCATATCCGGGTTGTGGATGGTGTCGCGGTTGGCGTCGAAGATCGCCTTCCATGCAACGCCGTATTTGGCACCGATCTTCGACAGGCTGTCGCCTGGTTCGACGGTGTATGTATTGGCACCGCCGCCGGCGTCGCCCCCTCCGGTGGTGACATTCAGGATCAGGTCGCTCGACGAAAAGCCAGGGTCGAGGGTTTCGTATTCGGCCCAGAGAGCAGCTTTCGCCGCGTCGTCCGGGGCCGAACCATTGATGTGTAAAACTCCATCGCCTTCCTCTAGCGTATAGGTCGTGCCGTTGGAATTCGCGAGTTCAAGAAGTGATTGATATTTTTCTTGTAGTGACATATTTCCTCCTGTCGGCCTATTTGTTGAGATTATTGATGACTTTCTTAGGCTTGGCTTCGTTTGCGGACATCATGACTTCGGCAACCTTTGCCTTGTCGACTGTTCCGCTCAGCGTTACTTCGCCGTTAGCTACCGCAACGGTTACGCCGGTGATGTTTTTCTTCTTGAGCGACTCGTTGATCGTGCCTTCAAGCATCTTGTCCGGTGACGGTGGCGGTGGTGGTGGCGGTGGTTTAACTGTGCAGTTATTGGTCACCGACTTGATGCCCTCGACGGCTTTGACAGAAGTCTCAGCCTTGCTCTTAACCGTAATGTCCGCAACCTCGCCCGTCAGCGTGGCGACGCCGTCTTTGACGGCGACAGTCACGCCCGTAACCTTGTCGGCGGTCAGCTTGTCGGTGGCCGCTTTTGTCAGGTCAGCATCGCTCTTGCCGCACGCGCTCATGAATAAAGCGACCGCCAGCATTAGAACTGTTAAAAATTGAACTTTCATTTTTCCTCCCGAAAAATTCTGTTTATTATGTACGTCTATTATCGCAAATACCCAATGAATATAGGCGATCCTAAGCAACCGACACTCGCCCCCAAAAACCCCGGCGGCAAGCTCTAATTAATTAGTGAGATTATAGTGATTGAAATTAGAAAATTTCGCAAGATAAAAATGCGGATTTCACGAGAAAATTTCGTCGGCGATCTGCTTTGCGACCTGATACGAGGTGTAATCAGCGCGGACGATAAAATGCCAATCGGCTAGACAATATACCTTTTGCCGATCCTCAAAAAGTTTGCGGGTCGCCGTTTTGTCGCGGGCAAGCGGGCGATCCTTGCGCGAATAGGTGATGTTCAGCCAGCAATGCTCGAACGACGATTCGAGCCAGACGCTGGTAAAACCATTGCCTTTTATCAGTTCGCGGTTGGCGGGAACGGTCCATGTTCCGCCGCCGAGACTCAGTATATTGGAATCGGTGTCATTTAGGACACGTTCCAGATTTTGAGCTTCGAGCGTGCGGTAAAAATCGATACCGTCCTGATCGATAATATCGGCCACGATTCTTCCCGCATTCTCCTCGATTACGCGGTCGAGGTCGATCCAACGGCATTTCAATACATGCGCCAGATGCCGCGCGACGCTCGATTTACCGACGCCCATGAAACCAGTCAACGCTATGCGAGTGTCTTTACGCATCTGTGATCGAGGCAAGCGTATCAAAAAAGCCCGGAAATGAGATATCGGCGCATTCCGCACGGGTGATCTCCGTTTCGCCGCTCGCGAGCAGGCCGGCGACGGCGAATGCCATCGCTATGCGGTGATCACCGAATGAATCGATCACCGCTCCCGCGAGGTCCGAACGTTCGACCTTTAGGCCATCGGGAAATTCCTCGACCGTGGCCCCCATGCGGCGGAGATTTTCGACGATCGCCGCAATTCTATCGGATTCTTTAACGCGAAGCTCGGCGGCATCGCGTATTTCGATGCCGCCATCTATCTGAGTGCCGAACACGGCGAGGATCGGGACCTCGTCGACCAGATTGGCGACCGTGGGCCCGTTTACAAGGTTCGCTCTAGGTGTTTTGGCGGCCGAAATCCCCCCTTGGGTGCGGATGGTGGCGACCGGTTCGTTGTTGACTTCACGCTGACCTGTCAACCGCATGTTGGCCCCCAGATCGCCAAGGACATCAAAGATCGCCGCCCGGCTGGCATTGAAACCGACGTTTGGCAGCACGATGTCGGACCCCCGGAGGCACGCCGCAGCGACCATGAAGAAGGCCGCCGACGAGATGTCCGACGGAACAATGAGGTCGCGTGACGTGAGTACGGCGTCACCTGAGACAGTGATCCGCAAGCCGCCTTCAGTTTCGGTGGCGGCGACATCAACGCCAAACCAACGCAGCATTCGCTCGGTGTGGTCGCGGGTCTGGACGGTTTCGATAACGGTGGTTTCGCCATCCGCATTAAGCCCGGCGAGCAAGACGCATGATTTTATTTGAGCCGACGCAACGGGTGGCCGATATTCAATCGCCGTCAACGGGTTTTTGCCGGATATGCTGAGCGGGGCCCGGCCGTCGTTGGATGTGATCGCGGCTCCCATTTCGGTGAGCGGCCCAATGATTCGTTTCATCGGCCGCATTTGCAGTGATTCGTCTCCGATGAGGACGCAAGGAAAATCTTGTCCGGCAACGATCCCCGAAAGCAGTCGCATGGTCGTGCCGCTATTACCGCAATCCAATGGCCCAGCAGGCGGGAAAAAGCCCGTTTTACCGACGCCATTTATGACGACGGTATTGCCGGCGCGCTCTATCGCGACGCCCAAAGACCGGAGACACGAGATGGTCGAGGCACAGTCCTCGGCCGACGCGAAATTGTCGATTCGCGTCTCGCCGACGGCCATTGCCGACAGCATTGCCGCCCGGTGGGATATCGATTTGTCACCGGGAAGCCGGATGGTTCCGCGCACGTGTGACGCGGGGCTGATCTTCATATTTACAATCTTAGACCGAAACTGGCTGTTTTGTCTTGACAGCAACTGCCTTAAACGGCTAACTTACAGAACATACTGTGTCTGAGATAAGAGAGATCAAGCTGCCAAGCCGCATCGAATCAGTCGATCAAGCGGCGATCGAAGCGGACGAATTCGCCAAGAGCCGAGGTTTTGGTGACGATTTCGTCTCCGCCATCGACCTTGCGATCCGCGAATCGGTCGCCAATGCGGTTAAGCACGGCAACAAATTTGACGAGTCGAAATACGTCGAGGTTACGTTCGCCGATTCGTCCGACGGGTTTGAGGTAATGGTTCGAGACCATGGCAGTGGTTTTGCGGTTGACGATATTCCGGATCCGACGAATCCCGAAAATCTCTTGAAGGCAAGCGGTCGCGGGATACTCTTTATGAATTCGTTTATGGACGAAGTGAGCTGGTCAAATCACGACGATGGAGGGATGGTCGTCAAAATGGTGAAGCGGCGATAATAACCAATTGCAGTTTGGACTTTTGAATTGATATTGTTCTAAAATCGGCTATCGCAATTAATAATTAAGTTAAGAGGAGAAACACATGGCAGATATTACAATTTCGGAACGCCAGGCGGGCGACGTTACGATCCTTGATCTTAGCGGCAAAGTTACGATCGGCGAGGGAAGCGTTGCACTGCGAACGACTATCCGTCGATTGCTTGGCGAAGGCAAAAACAAGATCCTGCTCAATCTGGCGGGTGTCGGGTATATTGATTCGAGCGGTATCGGTGAGCTGGTTTCGAGCTTTACTGCCGTTAAAAAGGAAGGCGGCACGTTAAAGCTCTTGAAATTGACACAGAAGATCCAGGATCTCCTTGCGATTACTAAGCTTTTGACCGTTTTCGACGTTTACGATGACGAAGGCGAGGCTCTTGCAAGCTATAACTAAATAGAGCGGCGCTCATTAGCATTACGTCCGGCAATTTTGACCAAGGGTAAAGGAAAAGCAGTTTGTTCCTTTATCCTTTCGCATTTTTGCGACAGGTTTAATACATCTTTGACGGAGCTAACATCATCTTTAATTAGAGCGAATTTCTTTAGGATCGAAACGATTTTATCAATGAAGAGAGTTTTTTTATTTTTGATGATGGCGATTTTCGCCCTGGGTGTCTCGGGCCAGGCCCCGGCACCCGGCTTTGACCTGACGAATTACGGCGTCCGCGTCGAACCGGATAAGCGTCTTATCGTCGTCCTCGCGGCACTCGAAATGGCGACCACGACGAATGCTGCCGGCGTTGAGGAAAAGCTGATCAACACGCCGCTTTCGGATCAGGGGGCGAAGTTTCGCGCGCAATTGTTGAAGGATAATGCCAGTCTGCCGGAAGACCTTCGGCGAAAGATCTCGGGCTTTGTGCTCCAATACAAAAAACGTAACGCCAAGGCGACCGACGCCGAGATTGTTGCGCCTTTTATCTCGATGGCCTACACGCTGACGCCGGTGCCGGAGCTGGCCGATCCGATCATTACCAATGATCTGCCCGGCAATCTGCTCGACGTACTCGATTTTGCTCCGCTCACCCGCGAATTTTACCGTCGGTCCGTGATTAGCTCAAAACTCGACGATTACGTAAAGGACGGGAAATTGCTGGCCGACGGGAACCTGCGCTCATCGACGCGTGATATGGTGGGCGACTTGCTTGATTATCTCCACACCCGGCCGCAGCTAATTTTTTCCGAAAAGATTAAGATCGAGACAAAAAAAGGGACAAGCAAAACGCAGACTCTGACCAAGATCGAGACCCGCGAGCACGACCGTCATTTCTACGTCGTCCCCGAAAACCTCGCACCAAAGGGTACGATCAATTTTCTTAACATTCGCGACGATTACTACGTAATCATTCCGCCCGACACGGTTATCGGCAATTCCGACGGCCGCCGGGCGTTTCTACAGTTTGTCGTCGATCCGATCGTTCTTAGCCGGGCCAAGGAGATCTCGGCAATGCACGATTGGGCTAAACCGCTGCTCGACGATCTGCGCAAAACGTTGCCAAATATTTCACCTGACATTTTCCTGTGCCTATCGCATTCGCTCGTGGCCGCAGTGGATGTCCGGCAGGCCGAATTCGAAAAGATCCGTATCGCGACCGACCAGGCGAGGCAGAAAATAGATCAGTTACAGCAAAACGGCAAGACGCAAAACGTTGCGCAGGCAAAGATAGATACCGACAAACGGGCGGTCACCGACGAACTCAAGAAATTTAAGGTATCGCTAGACGACGAGGCTACTTTGCAGTTGTACGACGATTATCAAAAAGGCGCGGTGCTGTCGCTTTATTTTGCCGAGCAGTTGAAGGGCGTCGAAGATTCCGGTTTCGACATCGCGGCGTCCCTACGCGAAATGATAGCAACCTTTGATCCGGCGAAAGAAACGGCTCGCATAGCTAATTCCGGCGACATCCGCAAGCGTGCTCTCGCTGCCCGCGAGGAGCGTAAGCTTCATCCTGAAACGCGCCTCACCGTTGCGGAAAATCCCGTGACGACACGTCTTCTGGAAATTCAGAAGATGATCGATGCCAAGGATCTGCCAAAGGCGAATGCTGAGTTAAAGCAGCTTTTGACCCAGTATCCGTCGGAGCCCCGGATCTATTACAGCATGGGGCGGGTCGCGAGCCTCTCGGCCGAGGGAATTACCGACGCGGAAGCTCAGGGCAAGAAACTGCTCGAAGCCAAGACCGCTTACAGCAACGTACTCAGAACGGCCAACCAGTACACCGAGAGTGCTCTGCTGTCACTGACATTTGTCGCACTCGGGCGTATCTACGAATTCTTTAATCAAAACGACTACGCTATCAAGCTCTACGACGAGGCCATTAAGCTCAACGACGTCAAAAACGGAGCATACCGCGAAGCTATGGACGCGAAGCAACGCCTTATAAAACCGTAACCTCATTGCCTGCCATGGATTCGAAACACTGCCGGACGTTAATCTTTGTCAAGCAAATGATCGTTTGTTGCGTATAAGCCTACTCCTCCCCGAAGTCGAACCGTAAGTGGGCATTGCCCGGAAACTCTGCTACCGTTTAATTAATGTCATCGACCAGTTTTCGCAGCGGCTATGTCGCTCTTATTGGCCGGCCAAATGCCGGAAAATCGACACTTCTCAATCGCCTCGTCGGCGAAAAGATCGCGGCTGTCTCAAACAAGCCGCAGACCACACGTCACCGAATCAAGGGCATCGTCAATCGCGAGGGTGGGCAGATAGTTTTTATCGATACGCCCGGCGTGCATAAACCCGGACATCTGCTCAATCGGCGGATGATGTCGGCCGTGCACGACGCGATAATGACGGTCGACCTGATCGTGCTGATGCGGGACTCGTCCGTTTCGACGGGTAACGGCGACCGTTTCGTGTTCGACCTCGTGAAACAAGCGGAAAAGCCGAGCATGCTCGTACTGAACAAGATCGACAAGCTCCACGACAAGGCCGCCCTGCTGCCGCTGATAGAGAATTACTCGACCGAATTTGAATTTGCCGAGATCGTGCCCATTTCCGCGCTCAAGGGTGACGCGATCGACAACCTTCTCGACCAGATCGTCAAGCATCTGCCACCGGGCGAGCCGATATTCGCGGACGACGAGATGACCGATCAATCGACGCGGGCTATTGCGGCTGAGATGGTCAGGGAAAAGATCCTGGCAACCACCGGCGAAGAGATCCCGTATGTGACGGCGGTCGTGACCGAGGTTTTTGATGAAAGCGAGCCGGGGCTCACAAGGATATTTTGCGCGATCTATGTTGAGCGCTCGTCGCAGAAGAAGATCATCATTGGCAAGCAGGGCTCTCGCATCAAAGATATCGGCACCAAGGCGCGGGTCGATATCGAAAAGCTTTTGGGTAAGAAAGTCTTCCTCAAGCTATTCGTCAAGGTCGTCGAGGATTGGCGCAATCGCGAACGCGATCTCGATGACATTGGTATTCACCAATGAGCGATCCCGTGCCCCAAAAATGGTTTGCGATTGACGTCGAGACATCTGCGGCGGCTGTCGATGCTGTCCAATACGGGCTGAACGCTCTCGAAGCGCTCGGTACCGAGGTTGACAGCCTGCGAAAGTCGGCGAATGAGAGTTTGCGTGTGACCGGTTATTTTCACGAGTTGCCTGATACGGGTGAACTGCTCCGCGAGATCGGTCTTGGTTTCAAGATTTATGATCTGCCAGCCAAAACGGCCCATACGATCACGTCGATGGAAGTTGTCAACGAAGATTGGCTGGCCGAATGGAAACGGCATTGGAAGCCGACCGAGATCGGCGATTTCATTATTGCACCGCCGTGGTCGGATGTTAAACCGAGCGACAAGATCGTCAT